>CAJQNS010000080.1 GCA_905479735.1 uncultured Desulfofustis sp. | reverse complement strand
TGGTGCGGGTCTGTTCCTGCTGTTCGGGCTGACCCGGGCGCCGGGTGGCGATGCATCAAATCGTATAGTGATCACAGCCAGCGAGGTGGAGCAGCTCGCAGCCCAGTTTTCAGGCACCTGGATGCGGCCGCCAATGGAAGACGAGCTGGCCGGACTGATAGAAAGCTACGTTCGTGACGAAATCTACTATCGCGAAGCCCTAGCCATGGGGCTTGATCAGAACGACCCGCAGGTTCGACGGCGGATGCGGCTGAAACTGGAGTTCATCCTTGAGGACCTGACCGCCGAGAAAGAACCAGGTGACGATGTGTTGAAAGCCTTTATGCAGGATCACCCGAATAAATTCATGGCTGAAACCCAGATTTCTTTTCGTCAGATCTATTTTAATCCGGACAAACGTCGAAATCTAACGGCTGATGCCGAGCACATGCGGATACGCTTGAACAGTGGTGAATCACCTGAAGCAGCCGGCGACCAGACCATGATGCCCTATGAACACACATTTGCGACCCGGAGTGATATCGCGCGATCGTTCGGCGAAGTGTTTGCGAGGCAGGTGGTTGATCTCGATCCAGGTGAATGGAAGGGTCCTCTGTCTTCCGGACTTGGCGCTCACCTGGTTCAGGTTACTGACCGCATGGAAGGACGGTTGCCTGAGTTGGCAGAAATACGAGCCAAGGTGAAACGCGAGTATATGGGCCAGCGTAGACAGGAACTGAAAGACAGAACCTATCAGAAGCTGCGAGAGGGATATGAGGTAGTCATTCAGCCACGGTCAACATCAGTTACAGCCAAACCAGGTGAAGCAAATGCAGCAACTCCACCTGAGGAGGCGGGACAATGAGGCGATACCTTGTTTTGATGAGCGCTTTTTTTATGCTTTTCTTAGCGGGTCTAAGCGGTATAGCCTCAGCCCATGAATCGCAGCCTGGTCTATTGGAGGTTCGTCAATTAAATACCAACCGCTATGAAGTTATCTGGCGGGCTCCCATTTACTATGGAAAACCCCATCCTGCTACTCTGCAGCTTCCGGAGGAGTGGCAGATAGTCGGAGAACCGACCGCAAGGCAATTATCCGATTCAGCGTTGCACCGGCGAGTGGTTGAAGTGCCGGGTGGCTCCATCAACGGCAGCATCATCCGCCTCCCAGGGCTTGAAGCAACCATTACCGATGTCTTTGTCCGCATCTCACGGCTAGATGGCAGCGAGACCAGTCAGGTGGTTAGGCCGACCCTGCCATTTGTAGAGTTGCGTGGCGAGCGTCCCTGGTATGAATCCTCTAGAGAGTATCTCTTACTTGGTTTGCATCACATCCTGATGGGAATCGACCACCTTTTGTTCGTGCTTGGGTTGTTGATCATCGTCAGTGGCAGGTCGATGCTGATTAAAACCATCACCGCCTTTACGGTGGCCCACAGTATTACCCTGGCCATCGCTACCCTTGGTTACGCCACGGTTCCAGGCCCACCACTCAATGCGGCTATCGCTCTTTCCATTTTGTTTCTCGGGCCGGAGATTGTGCGCGTCTGGCGTGGTCAGACAAGTTTTACCATCCGACACCCCTGGGTTGTTGCTTTCGGTTTCGGCCTGCTACATGGCTTTGGTTTCGCCAGCGGTCTTTCCACTGTGGGCATGCCCACATCAGAAATCCCCCTGGCGCTTCTGATGTTCAATATAGGTGTGGAGCTGGGTCAGCTTGTCTTTGTCGTTTTGATCCTGCAACTCTACCGGTCGCTCAAAGTACTTGAGTTTCGTTGGCCCCACTGGATGGAATTTGCACCTGGTTACACTATTGGTTCGCTTGGCGCTTATTGGACCATTCAACGTACCTTGATGATGTTTGCAATCAATTAATAAGGTGATGTTATGAAGATTCATTTCCTTTGTAGAAAAGATGTACGACGTATGATCATGACGCTCTTCGTGGTTTTTCTTTTTGCCCCCGTCTCAGCCTGGGCCCACGTGGAATCCGGCCAGGCTGGTGGGTTTTTCAGCGGTCTTTCTCATCCGGTTTCTGGGTTGGATCATGTGCTGGCCATGGTTGCCGTTGGGTTGTGGGGAGCGCAGCTGGGGAGGCCAGCGATATGGTTGTTACCTGTCGCCTTTCCCATGATGATGGCTTTTGGTGGCATGCTTGGTCTTATGGGTATTCCCGTTCCCGGCATTGAAATCGGCATTGCAGTTTCCGGCATTGTTCTTGGGGCCCTGATCCTTGGTGAAACCAAGATGCCAATGATCGGTGCACTGATTGTGGTTGCCTTTTTTGCTATTTTTCATGGGCACGCCCATGGCACTGAGTTGGAGGCCGGACAGAACGCCATGCTCTACAGCATGGGATTTGTTATCTGTACTGGAACCCTGCATGCAATCGGTATCGGCATGGGACTGGTGCATCGTTGGAAGTTTGGACGTCTGGCCCTGCGTGGCGCTGGTTCAGTTGTCATGGCCGGCGGTCTGTATTTCCTCTGGGGAGCGTTATCGTGAAAATGATACATGCAAGCATCCTCCCTACCTTGGCGCTCCTGGTTCTATCTCCTCAAGCTGCATTGGCCCACCTCGTGACAAGCGGGCTTGGTCCGTTTTACGATGGTGCGCTTCACCTGGCCATCTCCCCGGATGATCTGCTTGGCCTGGTTGCAGTCACTTTGCTGGCAGGACTTTGTGGGGCAAGGGCAGGCAGACTCACGGTATTTTCCCTGTCGCTTAGCTGGTTTATAGCCGGACTGGTTGGATTAAACCTGCCAGTCACCATTGACCTGCCCTGGTTGAGTATTCTCTCCTTTCTGGTTTTGGGCGTCCTGGTTGCAATCAACCCGAAAATGCATCCGAAAGTGGTGGCGTCGCTGGCCGGATTGTTCGGCCTTATCCACGGATTGTTCAATGGTTCTGCCCTGGCAGCCATCGGGGCCGGACCCTTGGCGTTGACCGGGATTGTAGTGACAGTGTTGGTTATTGCATTACTTATCTCGGCGTTTGTAGTTTCACTGCATGCAGCCTGGACACGAATCGCGGTGCGCGTAGCCGGCAGCTGGGTGGCCGCAGTGGGAATGCTCATGTTCGGTTGGCTGGTGAGGGGAACCGGGTGAGATCGAGTTGGTGGAGTAGATTAGAAGAGTGACCAGTAATGAAAATAAAACTTAAAAGGGACATTAACATGAAGACGAAACCAATATTTACATTCTTTCTGGCCTTATTGATGGCGGTCAGCCTAGTGACCACCGCTGGGGCGGCCGACAGGCCCAACGTTGTCCTCATGCTGGCCGACAACGTCGGCTGGGGTGATATCGGCGCTTACGGTGGCGGCGAGGTACGAGGGATGCCCACGCCTAACATCGATCGATTGGCCAGTGAAGGCATGCAGATGACCCAGTTTCTAGTGGAACCTGCATGTACACCATCACGGGCCGGCTTAATTACTGGGCGCTATTCGACACGTGTCGGACTCAACACGGTAATCATTGGTGGCACCCCAAATACACTTACCGCATCTGAAATTACCCTGGCAGAGGTATTCAAAGAAAAGGATTATGCCACCGCATACGCTGGCAAATGGCATCTGGGTATGGAAGAGCAGAGCTGGCCGACGAGGCAGGGCTTTGATGAGTATCATGTAGGTGTAATCGAGACATCCGATGGAACCCTTTACCGGGAAAGCATGGAACGCAGCGGTATGTCGGACGCTTTCATTGAAAACGTGGTTCCACGAATCTTTGAATCCGATGAAAAAGGTAACCTCAAAGCAGTCCGGGAATATACTGTAGAATATCGCCACCAGGTCGAAGGGGATATTGCCGATGCTTCTGTTGAATTCATCAAGCGTCAGGCAAAAGCTAATAAACCCTTCTTCATGATGGTGGGTTGGACTCACTCACACTACCCAAGTGTAACAGCAGCCGATTTTACAGGAAAGTCGAGTATTGGCCCCTATGGTGATGCAATCATGGAACTCGACCATTGCACCGGACAAGTGCTCGATGCCATTAAAGATGCCGGAGTAGAGGACAACACCATCGTAATCTGGATTTCTGATAATGCCGCAACCCCTATCAGCGGACCTCCTGAATATCGTGGCGGAAATAACGGCCCCTTCCGGGGTGAACTCGGTGATGCCACGGAAGGTTCCATCCGGGTTCCGGGCATGATCAAATGGCCCGGAAAGATTGCCCCGGGTAAAAACAATGAGATGGTGTCGATCCACGACTTCCTGCCAACCCTGGCCAGTATCATCGGGGCGAAAATACCTGATGATCGGGCCATTGACGGCGTTGACCAAAGTCCATTCTTTCAGGGCAAACAGGACAACTCAAACCGCGAAAGCCTGATTACCTTCATCGAGAATGAGGTTGTTGCAGTTCGCTGGCACCAGTTCCGCATCTATCCGAAAAATTTTGCACCGTCGGGTGGAAACCCTGCTCGTCCGGGATTAGGCGGACAGCGCGTTGAAATGACGGGCATGCCGGCAATCTACAATATTCAGAACGACCCCCGCGAGGAGGACAACCTGATTGCTTCTAAAGCCTGGGTCTTCAGACCGTATATGAAAGCGATCGGGGATTACTATAAATCATTGGAGAAATACCCGAATCCAAAAGGCGTTTCTCTAACGAAGTTCCAATAAACAAAGGGACAATAAAGAGACTCAAAGATGAAAATGAAATTATTGGCAACTATGGCCTTTAGCAGATTAATGGAGGCCGGTTAGCTCAAGGGCAAGGCATGATCAGGAATATGCTCAGACGGTTCCGCGGGGTGCGTTTCGTTCGCCGGGCACCGACGCGCGGCGGCCAGCCAGTGGAATTGCGGGTGACCGAAATGACGCTGCCCCATGTCCAGTGGTGGAACTCACACGTGCAGCCAGTCATCGACCGGGATCAGGAGCGCCCGGACCGGGGATGGAACTGGCTGCTCTACGCACCCTTTGCCACCCTGGCGGACAAGCTGCTCTCCCGGCAGCCGGCCGGCTATACGGTGGGGATGGTGGCACGTGAAGTGGGCGGCCTGATTCCCTGTGCCCTGGTCCAGGTGATGGGGCGTTTTCCAGGGCTCGATGATCACAACAAAACCGGCTCCTTCGTCTGGTTCCTCTCGACCGCGCCGGATGAAGCGCTGCGGACGGTTGCCGGGTATCCGCTCTCCGAGGAGTGGCTGCCGAAACGGCTCGGCAGCATCGCGCTTGACGTGGCGACTACCCATTCGCTGAACCGCCGGACACAGGGCCGACTGGCGCTCTATGCCGATGCGGCGGGCGGTAAACCGCTGGTCGATTGGTATTGCAGACGCGGGATGGAGGTTCTCGAAGACGAGAAACGCCTGCCCCTGGTTCCGCGGCGCCTGTTCCGCCCGAGTGATGGCCGCTATTGCTACTACACGCCGACGGGTGCCCTGAGGGCGAGCAGGGAACTCGACCCGTTGCGCTGAGAGGATGAGACCCATGCCCACCCCGACCAATGCCTTTGTGGAGATCGCCGAGCGATACGGCGTCGATCCGCATGATATGCACGCGATCGAGAAATGGTTCTGCGAGTCGCTGCCGCTGCTGCCCGGACACGAGATCGAGGAAATCCTCGAGAAACTGCTGAGCTGGCCCGAGGGGCAGCCGGCCACATTTGGCGACCACCACGATGGTGCGGAGGAAGCCCCCCTCCTCCGGCTTGACGACTGCCCGCCGTGTGCGGTTCCGCTGCTGGCGAGCAGATTGAGGGATCTCCCGCGGCTCCTGCTGAGCCGTCTCGCTGGCTACAAGAAAGGGAAAACATGAACACATTGACCGAACTGCTCTCTCGGCTCTGGCCCCTGTGGCTGTTGATCACGCACCTCGGCGGAGCACTGGCGGTCACCCTTCACGCCCTGTTGCGCAAACGCGAAGTGGCCTCGGTGACCGGCTGGATCGGGCTCGCCTGGCTGGCGCCGGTGATCGGCCCGATCCTTTACCTGTGTCTCGGCGTCAACCGCATCCAGCGAAAAGGGATCTCACTGGGTCTCCACGAGGCATGGGATCACCGGGAGGCTCCCGAGAAGATCCGGGAGGATGAGATGCGCACCGCTGAGTTAAGCAGCCGCTACCCCACCTTGGTGGGGCTGGCGCGCCTCGGCGAGCAGGTGACCGGCCATCCAATCCTGCCGGGCAATGCGGTGGAACCGCTGGTCGACGGCGACGAGGCCTACCCGCAGATGCTGGCCGCCATCGACGAGGCCACCACCTCGGTAAACCTGCTGAGCTACATCTTCGACAGCGACCGGTCGGGGGAGCAGTTCCTGGCGGCGCTGAAACGTGCCTGTGCACGTGGGGTGGAAGTACGGGTGCTGATCGACAGCGTCGGTGCGGCCTACAGCAAACCGAACATGGCGGATCGCTTGAAGAAGGAGGGCGTGCCGGTGGCCGAGTTCCTGCCCTCCCGGGGCATGAAATTCCTGCCCTATGCCAACATGCGCAACCACCGCAAGATCCTGGTAACGGACGGCAAAACCGGATTCACCGGCGGGACCAACATCCGCGAGGGACACTGCCTTGAGCTGAAGCCGGTGTTTCCCGTCCAGTGCATGCATTTCCGGGTTGAAGGACCGGTGGTGGCCCAGCTGCAGGAGGCCTTTGCGATCGACTGGGCCTTCGCCACCGGAGAAACCCTCGCTGGCCTGGCCTGGTTTCCGAAGATCGAGCGCTGTGGTCCGGTCGGGGCACGCGGCATTCCGGACGGTCCCGACGAGGATCTCGATAAGATCAGCGATGTGATCCTCGGGGCGCTCTCGGTCGCGGATCGGGCGGTCCGGATCGTGACCCCTTATTTCCTGCCCGACCAGTCGGTCCAGCGGGCCCTGGCGGTCACCGCCATGCGCGGCGTGACGGTCGACATCCTGCTGCCCGGCCACAACAACATCGGCATCATGAACTGGGCGGTGGTGCCGCAGTTGCCATTCCTGCTGGAGAAAGGGTGTCGCGTGCACTTCAGCGGGGACCCCTTCGACCACACCAAGCTGTTCGTGGTGGACGGGGTGTGGCCGCTGATCGGGTCGACCAACTGGGACCCGCGCAGCCTGCGGTTGAACTTCGAATACAACCTCGAGTGCTACGACGAAACCCTGGCCCGTCGACTGGAGACGATCATCGACGACAAGCTGGCCGACGCCCGGCCGGTGGGCATGGGGGAACTGGACGGACGGGCGCGGCCGGTCAAGCTGCGCGACAACGCCGCACGGCTGCTGTCGCCCTACCTGTAGTTTCACTACACGCAGCCTGGACATGAATCGCGGTGCGTGTAGCCGGCAGCTGGGTGGCCGCAGTGGGAATGCTCATGTTCGGTTGGCTGGTGGGGGAACCGGGTGTGGTCGAGTTGGTGGAGTAGATTAGAAGAGTGACCAGCAATGAAAATAAAACTGAAGAGGGATATTAACATGAAAACACAAATCCCTTTAAGCAAGGAGAAAAAGCCGATGTCCTTTTCAAGTAAAATCCAGGGCTGGCAGGACAGTTTCAAGTGGACGTATCTTCTCGGCTGGATATTTATCGCCGGTATTGCACTGGTCATGAAGTTTGTTGGCCCTTCCCTTTTCCAGAACCTTGGTTCTTTGGTGGAGCTGATCGTGCCTGGGGCGCCGTTGGCACTGAGAATCGTCCTCTCCATCATTCTGCTGGTGCTCATCCCCCTGGTGGCGGGATGGCTCGCCGGGGCCCTCCTGAAATCCAGGCAGGGAAACCGCAACGCCGAGGCACTGCAAACCATGCAGAAAAAGCTCTTTGTGGAAGTCGAACAAAATGACTCCCGGGGCTTTCCAGTGGCGTTGGTCAATTGGCCAAGCGCGAGTGTTAGAACACTTGGGGTGATTACCTCTACGTTCGAAGAATCCCGAGGTGATCGCGAGTTAGCGGCGGTTTACATCCCCGATACTCCCGATCCGACCGGCGGCCTTTTGCGGGTTGTCGCTATCGAGGATCTCACCATGACGGAATGGAGTATTGGCGATCTCACTGATTTCCACGGCACCTTCGGTTCGGTTTGCCCGGAATCGTGCGGGGTTCAACATCAACATACAGGAGAGCAGAAATGAAAACATCTCCCCTTGTCCATTCGATAATGGCTTGCTTGCTGACAATCAGTATGACGGCAACAGCATATGCAGGTAACTCTGATGAAACGCGAAACCTGTTTGAGAATGCTGGTAAGAAACAAACCAACAAAGATTTCAAACCGGCGCCGGATACGATCAATACAAGTTTCGGCACTTTGAAGTTTGATCTCGAGGCGTTTCCCACCGAAGAAACGACTCAAAAGATTTTCGATGAGATGGACTTGCAACGTGCCACGCAAGCCTACATGGACTTTATACCGGCACTGTCTGTGTACGGCATCATCAAGGGTCAGATCCGGGATTTCGGATTTAAGACCTCATCAGATATAGGCGTGCACCCAAGCCCCGGGCTGACGCCCAGCGAACTGTACCTGACCGGCAATAACTCCACGGTATACGCGGTTGCTTCACTCGACCTGAAGGTCGACGGCCCCACGGTGGTAGAAGCTCCGCCGGGTATGTTAGGCACCGTGAATGATGCAGCCTTTAAATTCCTGACCGATATTGGTGTTGTCGGGCCTGACAAAGGTAAAGGCGGTAAGTTCCTGTTTCTGCCTCCCGGTTACGATGGCAAAACCCCTGATGGCTATTTTGTGGTCAAGTCGCCGAGCTACCGACTCTGGGCGATGATGCGCGGCTGGGGTGATGTCGGCGTAGGCGATAAGGCAACTCAATGGTTTAAAGAAAACTTGAAAGTCTACCCGCTTGCAAGCGGACCTCGCCAGGGTAATTACAGTAACACTGCCGGTATCGGTCTCAATTCGTTGGCTGCGGAAGATGGTTCTGCTTTTGAAATGCTCAATGAAATTATTCAATACGAACCTAAAGAATTATTTGGTGCTGAACAGTTGGGCCGCCTGGCGACACTGGGCATTATCCAAGGAAAACCATTTAATCCGGATGAGCGCATGAAGCGTATTCTGGATCAGGGAGCTAAACAGGGCGCGGCCATGTCACGCGCTATTGTGTTTTCCTCGCGTGATCCTGAGATCAGATACTGGCCTGAACGGCATTGGGAAAAAATGTTCCTGCACAACACCACTTTTGAACGTGATGGTGTTGCAGATATTGATGCGCGCACCCTGTGGCATTATCAGGCCATCGTGGTTTCTCCTGCCCTGATCTCTACTACGCCGGGTGCTGGTACTGCCTATTTAGGAAGTTTTCGTGATGATAATGGCCGCTATCTGGATGGTGGCAAGACCTACAAACTGCGTGTACCGGCCAACCCGCCAGTCAAGAATTTCTGGGCGGTAACGGCTTACGACCCAACCACCCGCAGCCTGCTGGAACCCGGGAAACACAAGAACATTTCGGTAGGCAGTCGTGAAAAGCCGGTAGCTAATGCTGATGGTTCAGTGGATGTTTATTTTGGTGCGAAGTCACCTGAAGGCATGGAAAAGAACTGGGTGCCTACTAATCCGGAAAAGGGCTTCTTTCTGGTGTTCCGGTTCTATGGACCCACGGAGGGCTTCATCGATAAAAGATGGGTGCTCAATGATTTAGAATTACTGAAGTAAATGATCTTAACCGGGGTGGAGTGTTTAGCCGCCCACTAACTATAAATATATGGTGTCTACAATGAAAACGAAATTAATTACAACCCTGGCCATTGCCGGATTGATGACAATGAGCGTGACTGCTGGTGCGGCACAATCGCCAAAAATGAAAATGACTACTCCGATTCCGGATTCGGTTTCCACCCCGGATAAGCTGGAGACTTCGATTGGTGCTCTGGAGTTCTTCGATGGAGTGCCGACTCAGGAAACGGTTGATACGACCTATGATTTCCTGGATAAAGTGCATGGTATGAAGACGTTTCTCAGTTTTCTTCCTTCCATGTCGGTCTATCAGTTGCGTGAAGGCCAGAGAAGTGTAGGAGCTGTAAACAGTAATCAGATCTGTATCTATGACACTCTGATGGACTCCAAATCACTTGTTTTAACTGGTAATACATCAACGATGTATGCCTTAGGTTTTCTTGATTTGAAAAAGGACGGCCCGACAGTAGTTGAGTTGCCCCAGGGTATGCTTGGTGTCTTCAATGACATGGCATTTCGGTTTATGGTAAATCTCGGCGCTGCTGGCCCGGATAAGGGCAAAGGTGGAAAATATCTGGTACTTCCTCCAGGTTATGAAGGAGAAGTTCCGGAAGGCTATTTTGTGGTTCAATCACAAACATATGGTGTCTGGAATTTTATGCGGGGATATCTGGATAATGGTATTGAAGCTGCGTCAAAAAATATTCGGGATAACCTGAAAGTCTATCCATTAAATAAAGCTGAGATGCAGCCAGAAATGGAATTTATCAATGTTTCTGGCAAGGAGATGAACACTATTGTTCCATCTGACTACTCTTTCTATGAAAACCTGAACACTCTCATCCAGGAAGAACCTGTTAATTTTATTGATGCTGAAACGTTAGGCCTTGCAAGGTCAATTGGTATTGTAAAAGGAAAAGAGTTTAATCCCGATGAGCGTATGAAAAAGATTCTCGATGACGCCATTGCTATTGGTGAGGCGACCGCACGTTCGATCACCTACTATCCAAGAGAAGCTGGTCAATATGCATGGCAGGATAAGGAAGGTACCTGGGTTGTTCCTTTTGCCGACCATGATTCCAGCTGGATGGAGAATTATGCACGTAAAATCGAGAACCAAATTTACTATCACTACAACTGCATCGTCGTCACCCCTGCAATGGCTAAAGCTCCTGGTCCGGGTAAAGGTTCTGAGTATGTGTTTGCATCACTGGATTCAGATAAACAGATACTGATCGGCGCGGAAAACTACAAAATGACGCTGCCAGCCAACGTCCCGGTTAAGGATTTCTGGGCAATCACCCTGTACGACACCCAGACACGATCGCAGCTGCAGACCGACCAGCAGTTCCCGACACTGGATACCTATACCAAGGGATTGCAGAAAAATGCAGATGGTTCATTTGACATCTACTTTGGGCCGGATGCACCAAAAGGGATGGAAAGTAACTGGTTACAGACGATTCCCGGAAAAAGCTTCTTTGTCTGTTTGCGCATGTACGGGCCGACAGAACCATGGATTGAAGGTAAATGGCGCCCCAGCAACGTCGACCTGGTTAAGTAACTCTGAATCCCTGAGCTGCGGACTTCTGGATAGAACGCAGCTCAAGATGACATTGAGCTAGCAGTCCAGGACACATCAGGGGAGGCTGTCAGTTCAAGATGGCACAGCACATGGAATAAAAGAATATGCAAGTTGTTCAAACCATTCATTTATATAAACAGGTACTGAAACAGTCGATTGCCAAATTCCTCAAGGAGGATGTATTGACGCAATCAGCGGCGCTGGCCTTTTATATGATTTTTTCCTGGCCGTCCATCTTGCTCATCATACTCTGGACCGCATCTCGTTTTTACCGTGAGGTGGCGGTTCGGGATGCGCTGTTTAATGAAATTGGAGGTATTGTCGGTCATCAGGGAGCACAGCAGTTAATCGCAACCGTTGAGAAAATTGACCTGCAGGAACCCACCTGGTGGGCAACTGGTATAGGAATCGGGGTGATGCTGTTCACCGCAACAACAGTTCTGGTAACCATGCAAAGTTCACTGAACAGAATTTTTGAGGTGCAACCTGAAGATGCTCAAGGTCTTGGTATTATAGAGATACTGCGTGACCGTTTTATCTCTTTCTCGCTCCTTGTATCCATTGCCTTCCTTTTACTCGTCTCTCTGGTGGTGGACGCACTGATTACCGCCTTCGGTGAATTTGCCGTGAAATGGCTTGGCGATATGTCGCCCTATATGGTTGTACTCGACTCTTTCCTTTTGGAATTGGCTGCGACCACACTATTGTGTGCCCTTTTTCTCAGGTATCTCCCGGACATTAAAATGAAATGGAAAGATATCTGGTTTGGTGCACTGCTGACAGCAACGCTGTTCGCAGCGGGCAAGTATCTGATCGGATTCGCCGTTGGCAGCAGTGATGCTGCAGATCTTTATGACGCTGCCGGCAGTGTTCTCGTGTTGATGCTCTGGGTCTATTACGCATCTGCGATTTTTCTGTTCGGGGCAACCTTTACGTTTGAACGCGCTCGGTTGGTGAGCCAGGTGAGTCATGACAAATGATATGCAGCGAGAGTAGGAATATGAAAACCAAAAAAATTATCATAAGCCCGGCGATGGTGCTCTCAGCGCTGGCAGTGTTTAGCTGTGCCGGTCTGTTTATTTCTTCAAAGGTTCACGCAGATGAGGCGGGTGTGAGCTTCTGGCTGCCTGGACAGTATGGCAGTTTAGCGGCAATACCCGCAGAACCCGGCTGGTCGTTGGCCCTGATCTATTATCACGCCTCGATAGACGGTGGGGGCAGCAAGGAATTTCAGAAAGGTGAGCGTCTTACTCTGGGCCTCGATGTCAGTGAGGACCTGCTGATTCCCATGCTGACCTATGTGTTTGAAACACCTGTGTGGGGTAGCCAGGCTTCAGTGGGCGTGGCAACCGACTGGGGATATGTCGGTGTTGATGTGGATGCCACGTTGACCGGTCCAGGGGGCGGGCTGCAGTCCGGCAGTGAGAGCGATTCAAATACCGCTTTTGGAGATCTGTTCCCCACTGCGTCTCTGCGCTGGAATAAAGGCAGCCACAATACCATGATCTATACCATGGCTGGTGTACCGGTGGGCAGCTATGATGCCGAGCGCTTGGCAAGTATCGGCATGGGGCACTGGGCGGTGGATCTTGGCGGCGGTTATACCTATCTGAATATGGCCAGTGGTTACGAGTTCTCAGCGACGCTGGGATTGACCTATAACTTCGAGAATCCCGACACCGATTACCAGAACGGTATCGACGCCCACCTCGACTGGGGTGCGTCGAAGTTCGTCACTGAGCAGGTTCACCTGGGCCTGGTCGGCTATTTCTATTATCAGCTCACTGGCGACAGTGGCGAGGGAGCGGTATTGGGAGACTTTAAGTCAAGCGTTAACGGTATTGGCCCACAGATTGGCTATCTCTTCAAGATGGGAGAGAAAGATACCTACCTGAACCTGAAAGCGTATTGGGAGTTTGGAGCAGATCATCGCCCGGAAGGCTGGAATGGCTGGCTTACCTGGTCGATTACGTTTTGAAACAAATCAATGGAGGTAAAAAAATGAGATTAATTACTGTATCAACAATACTTTGTGCCCTCGTACTCGTTACCGTTCAACTTTCTTCCTCGTTTGCCCAGTCCGGGAACGGGCCGGTGGTTGGCGGCTCTATTATGTCAGTAAACGTGGAGGTTGTTGCCACTACGGGATACAGGGCGAGCAAACTGCTCGGATCTGATATTTATAACGATCAGGAAGAGAAAATCGGCAAACTCGATGATTTCATTGTCGGTTCAAATGAGGAGGTTTCAATAGCTGTGATTGCTGTTGGTGGCTTTCTCGGTATGGGATCCCGAATGGTCGCTGTTCCCGCTAAGTTGATTGAGAGCAATGATAAAAATCAGATCGTGCTGCCTGGCGCTTCCAAGGATCAGCTCAAAGCGTTAGCGGAATTTCGCTATGTTAAGTGAATTGTAAGAATAGATGCATCGTGATTATAAGCGTTTCATGCTGAACAAAATCACCTTGGCAGCTGAGTCGAGACAAACAACAAGTAATCTATAATGAGGATAATGTAATGAGCGAACAAGAAAAAAAACAGACCATTAAGGAACAATTGGAAAAAGAGCTGGCAACCTGGCAGACAAAAATGGATGAGGCCAAGGTACAGATGCATCTCGGTGTGAAAGATGCCGAGGATAAGATCAAGCCTCACGTTGAGCAGCTCGATAAGGAATTAAATGAGGCGAAAGTCAAATTAGAAGAGTTTGAAAAAAGCTCGGAAGGTGCATGGGGTGATGTCAAGGCCGGAGTGGACAGCTCTATTGAAGCCATGAAGATGGCTTTTGAGAGCGCGGAAAAACACTTTACCAAAGATAAGTGATGGGCAAGTGAAGGAAAAGAGAATTGAGCAGAGCCATCACTTTATCAGTAATGGTTCTGCTCAATTTGACCAAAAGTCTCGAGATGATAGGGGCAGGATACGGGAGACAGAGTAATGAATGGTGATATCACAGCCAAGGAACGTTTTCGAAAGAGATTTGTACTTATATTGGTGCTCCTTTACGTAGCCGCGTTCATCGCTTTAATTAATGGTTTTCTTGAAGCTTTATTGCTTGCCGCGATTTTCAGTGGGCTTGTTTATCCGCTGTTCAAGAAGTTTCAGAAACTCACCGGTGAACGAAATACACTATCGTCGCTCTTGACGCTGCTTGTTTCTGTTCTGGTTGTCATCTTACCGTTATTTTTTCTGCTCGGCCTCATTGCCGAGCAGGCACTCGGAATAACTGAGATGGTAGCTCCCTGGATCGAAAAACAGATGGGAAATTCCAGCACAACAAACCCGACCTTGCCGGACTGGTTTCCCTTTGCCGACCAATTGGCTCCCTATAGCGATCAGATATCAGCTAAGCTCGCCGAAGTGGCTGGGAAAATAGGTGTGCTTATGGCCTCCGGCCTGGCCCATTTTTCGGGAGGTGCAGCAGCTTTTTTCCTACAGCTTTTCGTGATGCTCTATGCGATGTTTTTCTTTCTCATCAGTGGCCCAATGCTGATGGATAAGATCCTGAGCTACCTGCCCTTGACGACAGGCGATAAGGAAAAAATGATAGAAGTCGGGTTATCGGTAAGTCGTGCAACCATAAAAGGTACACTGATAATCGGCATTATCCAGGGCACGCTCGGCGGCATCGGTTTCGCCGTGGCAGGCATCGGCTCTGCGGTGTTCTGGGGAGCGGTTATGGCAGTGCTTTCTGTATTGCCCGGTATTGGAGCCACGCTGGTCTGGGCACCTGCCGTTGTCTATCTTCTGCTGAGCGGCAATACGATTGCCGGCCTTTGTCTCTTTGCCTATTGTGCGGGAGTTGTCGGTACCGTTGACAATTTTCTCAGACCGGTACTCGTCGGGCGGGACGCTGAAATGCCGGATCTGCTGATCCTGCTCAGTACCCTCGGAGGATTGGCCCTCTTTGGAGCCTCCGGTCTGGTGATTGGTCCAATTCTGGCAGCATTGTTTATGACGGTTCTGGCGATCTACAGTCGTGTTTTTGCGGACTGGCTGAAGTTTGATCAGGTGACCGTTGATACATCCAAGGACTGAATCAGTAGGCACCCCGCAACCACCCAAGATGAAGGAGGATGAACCAATGAGCGATGCATCCGATAAATCAGAAGAGTTGAAAACATTGCAGCGTGAAGCGGCTGAATTGCAGGAAAGCCGTAAACGAGCGAATTCAGAAGAGGTAAAAGGCTCTGAAGAACCACCGGTGGATATGACAGAGAAAGGACCGATAAAAGAAACAGTGGACTCAGAAGCAGCGGTAGCTGTAGATGATGAAAACCATGACGTTGCAGGTCAACTTGAAGCGTATCTCAATGAGCTGGAAGAAGTAGCACTGGAGCGTCCAGTCCTGGCACTGCTTGCCACATTTTCGCTCGGAGTCATCGTCGGGCATCTTTTTTCCAGAAAATAGGAGGAGTAATGGAACATTTTTTACGTAGCTTGAAAGTTTTCTGGCGTTCGGAGCGTTTGCTCAGAGAAAACGAACTCCGCCTGCTCTCACAGAAAATACAATGTAATGCTCTTGCCGGATTGGTTGCTCTGTTTGGCCTTGTGATGTTGAGCCTCTCGGTATTCTTCGCGCTTGTTCCCTATATGGGTAACGCACTGGCGGCACTGAGTGTTGGTGGTACTGATCTGGTCCTGGCCGCAGTACTGGTTGCCTATGGCCGCTCACTCAAGCCAGCCGAAGAAGCAAAGATGGTAAAAGAGATGCGCGATATGGCCGTCAGTGATATGGAAAATGAAATGATAAAGGCTGAAGCTGAATTTACCGCACTACGTTCTGAAGCACGTAAATTTGTTCGTAATCCGGTGGAATCACTATTGCCAGTAGTTTTAAGTCCATTGGTGGGTGCTGTTGCTAAAGGGATGCTGTCACCAAAGAAAAAAGCAAGTAAGTCGACACCTCAGTAAATGCTGAATGACCTTACATGCAGCTGGTGTGCTTGTTGGCAAGGGAAGTGAATATAGACAAACGAATCCAGGGTGTATGCCAGCTCTGAGAATGGAGTGAATTGTGAAATTACTCGATGTTATACGAAAGCCGCAGTACTTAAAACGTTTACAAGAGGTGCTGGTAACGCTTAAGCGATATCGCCTGGATGACTGGTTGGGAAGTATTCCCTTACAATCCATTCGAGAGGTACTGGAGGGTGAAGAGACTCGTGCAATGCGGGATAAATCACTGGCCGAACGTCTGCGGCTTGCTTTGACGGACCTGGGGCCAACCTATATAAAACTTGGCCAGGTTCTCAGTACCCGGTCAGACCTGGTGGGGCCTGACGTGGCTGCAGAGCTGCGCAAACTCCAGTCCGACACCCCTGCCGACCCACCCGAACGTGTTTTAGAAATCATAGAGAAAGAACTCGGTAAGCCTGCGGAGAGCCTTTTCAGTTCATTTGATCAAGTTGCTTTCTCATCGGCATCGATTGGGCAGGTACACCGGGCGAAACTCGAAGATGGCAGGGATGTTGTTGTTAAAGTTCAGCATGGTGGTATTCAGGAGACCGTCACTATTGATCTCGAACTTTTACAGGTACTTGCTGAATTACTGAATGAGTATGTCGCCGATGCCCGGCCCTATCAGCCGATCGCAACAACCCGTGAATTCAAGCGGACGCTGCTGCATGAGCTTGATTTTACCTCCGAGCGACGAAATATGGAGCAGTTCACCCGAAATTTTGATGAAGATGATAGTGTTTATGTTCCGGGAGTTCACCAAGAACTCTGCAGTAAACGAGTGCTCACCATGGATTTGATGACGGGTATTTCGGGTTCAAAGCCGGAAAAAATTCAAGCATCCGGGGTTGCTCTCGATGTTTTTGCTCAAAAGGTTGCAACCGTCTTTCTGAACATGATTTTTCGAGATGGGTTCTATCATGCCGACCCGCATCCCGGTAATTATATGCTGCTCGAAGGTGGGCTACTCGGTCTTCTGGATTGCGGCATGGTCGGCCGACTCGACGAACCGATGCGGGAGCTTTTTGCAGAGCTGCTCTTGATGCTGATAGAGGGAGACTCGGAAGGTCTTGCCGACCTGCTCCTTCGCGCCGGATCCGCTCCGGAGGATGTTGACAGAGTGACTTTCAGGACCGATGTCAGCGATCTCATCATTGAGCATGGCACCCGATCCCTTGATGAATTTGATCTTGGCGGAGCCCTGGAGCAGCTTACCTCCATAATACGGCGTCACCAGGTGCTCATGCCGTCGGCTGCGTCGTTACTCATCAAGACCCTGGTTATGCTGGAAGGCACATCTCGTCAGCTCAACCCATCGTTCAGCCTGGCAGAGATACTCGAACCGTTTAAAGACCAGCTCGTCCGAGAGCGGTTGGACCCAAAACGCTGGTTGAAACGTGTAAGCCACTCAATACGAGACATCGACCGACTGGCAAAACAGGGTCCCCGAAACCTGGCTGAAATTCTGGAACGGTTGCAGTCCGGTAAATTAAAGATCAGGCATGAACTTGAAGATATCAAAGTAACTGCAAACAGGTTGGTAGCTGGGATGCTGATTGCCTCACTGTTCATGGGCTCCAGTATGCTGTTAAGCCAGCAATTACCACCAGTGATTAAAGGCATCTCATTGATTGGAGCAATTGGCTGCCTCACGGGAGTAATTCTGGGCGGCAAACTTCTTTGGTCCATAAGAGAGGAAATGAGTTAGGTGAAATCTAACAGCGAAGGTATCTGCCGTTAATTGCAGTAAAGTTTCTCTGTGTTAATGCAGGGTAAGTCGATCAAAGCAATCTTTAAGATTTTTTTTAGCAGAAATATGATGGAGGAAGGATTCCAATGATTGGATTTGTTATAGCCCTGTTTCACATTTTGGGACTGGCCTCTTCGCTTCACTCGGTAATGAGTACACGTACCTCCCAGGGGACCATAGCGTGGGTGGTCTCTCTTAATACGTTCCCTTATCTTGCTGTGCCTGCCTACTGGATTCTTGGACGCAGCCGTTTTAACGGCTATATAAAGGCCCATAAGGCCAGCGACAAGAGTGTTGAGAACCATAGCCAGATCATAGCCAGCTCTTTGAAAAAGAGCTGGCTCAGTACCATGTACCAACAACTGACGTACAGCAGGCAGGAAGGGCTGCTGAAAAGCTGGCCAATATGCCTTACTTGAAAGGCAATAAGGTCGATCTGCTGATCGATGGTCTGGCCACCTTTGACAGTATCGTTGACGGAATTGACCAGGCCCGGGAATATATCCTGTTTCAGTTTTTTATTATTCATAATGACGAACTGGGGCAACGGATCAAGACACATCTGGTGGCCAGAGCCAAGCAGGGGGGTGCGTTTTTTTCGTTATACGAAGGGGTTTCTGCATGAAAAGGTGATGTTGATTGACGATCAGGCGGCCACAGTTGGTACAGCAAATTTCGATAACCGGTCGTTCAGGTTGAACTTTGAGATTACCGCTGTTGTTCTGGATCAGGAATTTGCAGCAACTATTGAGCAGATGTTTATTGACGATTTTAATAACTCCAGGGAGATGCGGCAGGGGGAACTCCCTGAGAAAGGCTTAGGATTCAAGCTTGCTGTCAGGCTTGCACGGCTGAGTGCTCCGATTCAGTAATAAATTATGTCTGTAGTGGAGGAGAATGGGGTTGGAGTAGGATATCTTTTATCTTTGGTCCATCCTCACTTTCGTGACTAAAAGTTGAAACGAGAGCAATACAGATCCAACGATTACCCCAACCAGCAAATCTGCCAGCAATGAAGGTGTATCCGCGAGTATGTGGTGTAATGCCGGTATGTTATGAGTAAACATGCCGCCTCCGACCAG
>CAJQNS010000079.1 GCA_905479735.1 uncultured Desulfofustis sp. | reverse complement strand
CTGTTTTGTACTGTCAGAGAAGCAGGGTCGAGGTCGTGATGGGTGAGGGTGGAAAAATCCATCTGCTCGATCATGTGATTAGCCATCCCCTGCAGTCCCATGGTGGCCCCGTCTTCTGGTGAGTAAATTTTGGTGACGCCGTATTCCTCGAGCTCGGTGATCTCGTCGGCGACGATCACCCCGCCTCCACCACCGAATACTTTGATGTGCGAAGCGCCTCTTTCTTTGAGCAGGTCGATCATATACTTGAAAGATTCCATGTGACCGCCCTGGTAGCTTGACATCGCGATTCCCTGAGCGTCTTCCTCTATGGCAGTGTCAACCAGCTCCTGCACTGAACGGTTGTGGGCCAGATGGATCACTTCAACACCGCTGTCCTGCAGGATTCTGCGCATTATGTTGGTCGAGGCGTCATGGCCGTCGAACAGGGAGGTGGCAGTGATGATCCTGATATTGTGACTGGGAGTATAGGTGGTGATCGGTGCATTCATGTATGCTTCCTCGTAATATTTCAGCTAACCGCGAAAACGGTCAGCCGGGGACTAGACTAGGGAGACTCGGGACAGCTGCAAGCAGAATCAATCAGCGCCAGGGCGTCCCGAACGAGGTGAATGCGAAGGGAGTAAGGGGCGGATTAATTTTTCTTGTCAGCCAGGAACCTCATGATGAAGTCTGTCTGCTGTTCGATATATTGCTCAATGGTAAAATGTTTTCCGAAATACCATCTCCTGAAAGCCCAGGTGTGGCCAAGGACCGAGATGTTATGGCCCATCAGGTTGATGGTGTCATTATCGAGGCTGACCAGATGACCCCGCTCTTTCAATTCAACGATTGCCTGAATAAAAATGTCGGTGATCCGCAGTTCTGCCTCCAGCACTTTCTGCTGCCATTTGGGCGGCAGAAAATGGGTAACCTGGTACATCAGCAGCAGGTGATCGCTCATCCGGTCACAGACCAGAAAGTACTCACGGATTACCTCGGCCACTGCCGCCTTTACTTCCAGCGGCCTGCGCAGTGCCTCCATGACGCCATGCTCGACCTCGGCATGGATAGCCATGCAGACCAGGTAGAGTACATCGTCCTTGGTGGTGATGTATTCATACATCGAACCGATGGACAGTCCGGTGGCCTGGGCCAGGGCTCTGGTGGTGGTCTTGTGATAGCCGCGGTCTATAAACAGCGGCACAGCGGCATCGACGATCTGGCGCCTGCGTTCCTTGACCAGTTCCTTGTTCTTGATCTGGGTCGCGACTTCTTTGGTATCTGTCGTTATCATCGTAAAGCTCTCATTTGTCTGCTTTTCTTTCATAGGTAATAGCTGAGGCCTATATGATCAGATTAGCCAAAAAGCGCGGATTGCAAAAGAAAAATCGGCTGCTTTCCTTAACAACAGGGGCGGCGAAGCGCGAAAACACCTCAACCGCCTTTGATCTTCTCCGTCAGTACGGGTATGAACTGCTTCAGATCGGCCACGACCAGAACGTCGGCTGCTTCGCCAATCGGGGCATCCTTGTCGGTGTTCACGGCAACGATGAACTCTGACTTCTTCATCCCCGCCAGATGCTGGATAGCTCCGGATATGCCGCAGGCTACATAGAGCTTCGGCGAGACGGTCTGACCGGTGGTGCCGACTTGCCGATTATGCTCCACCCATTCCGAATCTACCACCGGCCGGCTGGCTCCATAGTCGCCTCCCAGGGCCTTGGCCAGATCCTCGATGATAGCTACGTTTTCAGGTTTGCCTACACCTCTGCCGGCGCTGACGATGACTTCAGATTTGCTCAGATCGACGCCACCGGCTTCGGCTTCTTCGTAACCGGTAAACGAAATCGGTCCACAGCCAACGGCCGCCACCTCTTTGACCTCAGGACTTCCGGTCGGCGGTTCGGCCAGGCCGAAAGCGCCAGCCTGCAGGGTCACCACCGTTATCGGCGTATTCGGTTTTACCTGTCTGCGCAGCTTGGCGTTGCAGACCGGGACCACCATGGTGCCATCGCTGATTTCGACCACCTCGGAAATCTGCGAGGCCTTGAGGCTGAAGGCCACCCGGGGGGCCAGGTCCCAGCCATAGGATGAGTGGGAGAAGACGATATAATCCGGCTGCT
Organism: uncultured Desulfofustis sp.; assembly: GCA_905479735.1. Taxonomy (GTDB): domain Bacteria; phylum Desulfobacterota; class Desulfobulbia; order Desulfobulbales; family Desulfocapsaceae; genus JABDQA01. Next base: position 1,148 of record CAJQNS010000079.1, on the reverse strand, counting down.
CCTGCTCGATCACCCCGAGCAAAAGTTGTTTATGGGCGTCCGGATCGAATTCGCCGACCTGGGAAACATCGGCCAGATAAAGGGTGCCGTCAAACGCCGGCAGCGTATCTTTGCTGCCGACTGCAAACATGGCGCACTCGGCGCCGAGCTGCCCGCCGAAATCGATTAACTCCTGGTAGGAGCCAAGTAATTGTCCGTCTCTATATTCTGCTACCAGTAATGCTTTCATTTTCTACCTCGCGATCAGGAAAGAACAGTGGTTTTCTCTTTGAGGATCCGGACCAGCTGATCGGCCAGATCGCCCACCTCACCTTCCAGCACCAGGCCACCCCCCTTTTTCTCCGGAAAGTAGAGCGCAGCCGTCTGTTGCCTCGGCTCGACCTGGAGAAGATCAGCAACCGGGATGCTCAACAGTTCCTTCTTTTTGGCCTTCATGATATTTGGCAGGGTCGGGTAGCGGGGGGTATTGAGCCCCAGCTGACAGGTAAACAGGGCCGGAGTGGCGACCATGACCATAGCTTTGATGCCGCCTTCGAGTTCCCTTTTGGCAGTGACGCTGCCGCCTTCAAAGTTGAAATCGACGACGGTTGTGACACTGGGCATTCCCAGCATCTCGGCGATCAGTACGCCGACTTGGCCGCTGCCCCGGTCCTGGGACTGCATGCCGGTGAAAATGACGTCGAAGTTCTTATCCCCGGCAAAAGCGGCTACGATGGAGGCAATCTGGCAGGGCTCTTTGCCCGAGACAGCATCGTCACTGACCTGCACAGCCCGGTCACAGCCCATGGCCAGAGCCTTTTTTATCGCTTCTTTGACTTTGTCGGGACCGATGCTCAGGACGGTGATATCGCCTTCGCCGAGCTGCTCTTTGAGCTGGACCGCCTGCTCCACCGCATACTCGTCGTATTCGTTCAGGCGCCAGGCCAGGTCAGCATTGTCATACCAAGTGCCCGCCGCATCGATCTTAAATTTCGATTCCATGTCCGGAACCTGTTTGATGCACACCAGAATTTTCATACTCTACCTCTATCTGTTGTTGTTATACATAACGTCATGAGTCCAATCCATCCCCGCAGGCTCCTCGCTCGCGCCTTGCCTGGCTGGGCGCCTTGAAATTCTGACGCTATCTATAGCTTCGCTTCAGCGGG
>CAJQNS010000078.1 GCA_905479735.1 uncultured Desulfofustis sp. | reverse complement strand
ACCACTACTCGGTTTTCTGCTGTGCGGATCATGGAAAGGACAGCTATGAGAACTGGTCTCGATATTATTTACCATGACCGTTCGATCCTGGTCGTCAACAAACCTGGAGACCTCCTGGCAGTGCCCGGACGGGGGCCTGAGAAACAGGCCTGCGTGGTCAGCAGAGCCCGGTCGCTTTTCCCTGAAATGATGGAACAGCCTGCGGTGCACCGGCTTGATCAGCAAACTTCCGGCATCATGGTTCTGGCCATGCATCTGGAAGCTCATCGTCATCTCAGCAGCCAGTTCCAGAACCGCCGGGTGACAAAAGGCTACATCGCCATACTAGAAAAGACAATCGAGGCCCTGGCAGGCACAATTACCCTGCCGTTTCGGTTAGATCCGGACAACCGGCCTTATCAGATATATGATCCGATACACGGCAAAGAAGCGATTACCAATTGGCGTAAAATCAATGACGCCCCCCGCGGCAGTCGCATCGGCTTCACTCCGCTTACCGGCCGGACTCACCAACTGCGAGTGCACAGCGCCCACCCAGGCGGTCTAAATGGGCCGATCATCGGTGACCGGCTTTACGGGTCCGGAAAAGAAGGGGACGCTATGCTGCTGCACGCCTCATTCTTATCATTCAACCGCCCTGACAGTGAGCGGATTATCGAATTTTACTCACCCCCTCCCTTCTAACAAGGCTTGCCTTGCTCTGTGATTTGTACTGATTAAGGTGTTAGGTAACCTGTTCTCTCCTTCACATCAGCTACGATATGGTAAGAACTCTGGACAGCGAAAAGATTCCGATCAAGCTCTGGCTTGACGATATGGAAGATGGCGCTCTGCAGCAGGCCAAAAATCTTGCCAATCTGCCCTTCGCTTTCCACCATATCGCCATCATGCCCGATGCCCATTTTGGTTTCGGCATGCCGATCGGAGGTATCCTGGCAGCTGACGGGGTCATTGTTCCCAATGCGGTCGGAGTTGATATCGGCTGCGGTATGTGTGCTGTCAAGACCTCGCTTAGCGCCATCGACGAAGGCCATCTCAAACGGGTAATGCGTACCATACGGCAAACTGTGCCGCTGGGCTTCAGACATCACAAAAAGCCCAGATCCCACGACTCGATGCCGAAAACAAAGACAGGTTCAATCGACGATCTGCCGATCGTTCGATCCGAGTATGACCATGCCAGGGCTCAGGTCGGTACCCTCGGGGGCGGCAATCACTTTATCGAGATACAGCGGGGATTCGACGGGATGATCTGGTTCATGATCCATTCCGGAAGCCGCAATCTGGGTTTTCGGGTTGCCAGCCATTACAACAAGCTCGCTGTCAGTCTGAACAAACGTTGGAAAATCTCCATTCCTGCCTCCTGGCAACTTGCCCATCTGCCCATGGATGACGAACCGGGCCAGACTTATTATCGGGAAATGTGCTACTGCGTCGAATTTGCCCGGGCCAACCGGGCCCTGATGCAGAAGAGCGTTCAGGAAGCTCTGTGGGAACAGATCTCGCCCGACATAGAGTTTGCCGAGCCGATCAATATCGCCCATAACTACGCCGCCCTCGAGAGTCATTTCGGCAAACGCGTATATGTCCACCGCAAAGGAGCAACCAGGGCAATGACCGAAGATACCGGGATAATACCAGGCTCACAGGGAAATCAGAGCTTTATCGTCGGCGGCAGAGCCAACCCGGATAGCTTCAACTCCTGCTCCCATGGCGCCGGCAGGAAACTCGGTAGAAAACAGGCTCAGCGGCAACTCGATCTGAATCGGGAAAAGGCGCAATTGGAGAAAAAGAAAATTTTACACAGCCTGCGGGGGAAAAAGGATCTGGATGAAGCTCCCGGAGCCTATAAAAACATTGAAACGGTAATGCAGCGGCAACGGGATCTGGTCGATATTATTGACGTCCTGGAACCGTTGGCGGTGATAAAAGGCTAGCAGGCCCGGAGGGCGTCAGGGGGCCAACCGTTCTATGGACCAGGTGCCGTTTTCCGTCATCTTATACATGAACCGGTCGTGGAGCCGGTTTTCCCGACCCTGCCAGAATTCGATCTCCGAGGGAACGACGCGGTAGCCGCCCCAGAAAGTTGGCAGCGGGATCTTTCCTTCGCCGAATTTCTTTTTCATTTCGGCGAATTTCTGCATCAGGGCCTGACGGGACGACAGTCCGTGACTCTGGCTCGAAACCCAGGCGGCAACCTGAGAATCTCTCGGTCGGCTGATAAAATAGCGGGCTGAATCCTTGGCGCTGATTTTTTCGGCATAGCCATTGATCATCACCTGACGGTCCAGTTCGAGCCAGACAAAGAGCAGGCTGACCCGGTCATTACTGGCGATTTCGTCGGCCTTGCGACTGCCGTAATTGGTGAAGAACACGAACCCGTCTTCATCAAAATATTTCAGCAGCACGGTGCGCTGGCTTGGCCGGCTATCTTTGTCGACCGTGGCCAGGACCATGGCTGTGGGATCGGCGATCGTCGTTTTCCGGGCCTGATCGAACCAGGTAGCGAACTGGTTTACGGGATCTGAGGCGAGATCTGACTTGTTCAATCCACCCTGCAGATATTCCCGCCGAAAGTGACTGATATCCATGTTGTTGACTTCGTAGCCTTATCAAAAATTATCGTTCTGCCCTGGCAACTTGGTCACCATGGCCGCCATGACCGTCTTATATCCTCAAAAACAGCGTTTAGAGTATGTGCATCGAATCGTTGAAGTCAATGAATTTCATACAATTTTTTGGAAATGATAAGCCTCGTTTCCAAAACCTATCCTCACTCTATCCTATTGGTTTATTACCATTGTGGTACTATGCTGATTCGCTAAATACAGGTAAGATAAAAGGTTATACTTTAAGCATATTAACTCATCACCTCTACCCCTTTGACCAATGTACAAGAAAAATAAAACCAAAATCGTTGCCACCCTGGGGCCAAGCTGCAAATCAGAACGCAGCATCATAGAACTTATCGGTGCCGGCATGGATGTGGTCCGTATCAACCTGTCGCATGGCGATCGGCAGGCCCATACAGAAAAGATCGAAAACGTCAGGCGGGCCCGCGAAAAAACAGGACGAATCACGGCTATCCTGCTCGATACCAGGGGACCGGAAATCAGGGTCGGTGAACTGGGTACCGGTACCTTTCTCAACAGCGGCGACACCATCGTACTATCAAGCGGTGAGGAGAAACCTGACACTATCCCGGTCAATTACGACAAATTTGGCCAAGATGTTTCTGCGGGCAGTGTTATTCTGCTTGACGACGGCAAAATGAAACTGCAGGTAACCCACACCGACGGCACCCTGGTTACAGCCCAGGTTCTGGTCGGCGGGATGCTCAATTCGCGGAAGCGTGTCAGCCTGCCCGACATCGAGGTAAACCTTCCGTCCCTGTCGGAAAAAGATAGAGACGATATCATCTTCGGTGTTGCTCAGGAGGTCGATTTTTTCGCGGCATCCTTCGTCCGCAAAGCGGAAGATGTTGAGAACGTAAGGCAGGTGATCAGAGAGTGCGGCGGCAACCAGGCCATAATTGCCAAAATCGAAAATCGGCAGGGGGTCAACAACCTCACCGAAATACTCGAGACCGCCGATGGGCTTATGGTAGCCCGCGGAGACCTCGGAGTGGAAATGCCTGCTGAGGAAGTACCCATCATCCAGAAAAGAATTATCAAAGCAGCCAACATTGCCGGTAAACCAGTCATCACGGCTACCCAGATGCTCGAGTCGATGATCTCATCTCCGACACCGACCCGGGCTGAAGCCAGCGACGTTACCAACTCGATTTTTGACGGTACCGATGCGGTCATGCTCTCCGGTGAAACGGCGGTCGGCAGCTACCCGCTCGAAGCGGTTCGTTTTCTGGCTAAAACCGCCCGGATAAGTGAAGAGGCGCTCGATTACGAAACCATCCTGGCCGATGGTCTGCGCTATCGAAGACCGGTAATCACCGACGCCATTTCCTACGCCTCCTGTGCCACCGCCGCAGACCTTTCGGCGGCGGCGATCATCACCTCTACGACCTCAGGATCCACGGCTCGGAGGGTGGCCAGATATCGACCGCAAACACCGATTATCGCCTTTAGTCCGGTCCCGGCAACCTTGAGGTGGATGCAGTTAATAAGAGGTGTTATTCCCCTCCCCTGTAAAAAATCCCACAGCCTTGACGAACAGATTCAAGACATCATCCATACTGCGCTGCAGGAAAAATTAATCGAGGTGGGTGAGCGGGTGGTTATCACCACCGGACTCCCTCTTCATACCGCCGGGACAACCAATACACTGAAAGTACTGCGGGTCGATGACAGCTATCTGCAGAAGCAGAAAGCCTAAGTTCCGAGACGATGCTAGTAATCACCGATACCATATCAATTCCGGAGAGGGAGGTGGAATTCAGCCAGATCCGCGCTTCTGGGCCGGGTGGCCAGCACGTTAATAAGGTGGCGACGGCGGTTCAACTGCGCTTCGATATAAGAAACTCCTCGCTGCCGGATAACTGCAAACACCGGTTAACAGCTCTCAATGATCGCCGGATTACCGAAGATGGCGTCATCGTTATCAAAGCACAACAGTTCAGAAGCCTGGAGCAGAACAAGGCCGATGCCCTGCAGCGACTGCGCCTGCTCATAAGGCGAGCCCTGACCACCAGAAAAAAACGGGTCCCGACCAAACCATCCAAGGCCTCAAAGTCCAGGAGGCTCGACACCAAGCAACTTCAGGGCCGACGCAAATCGCTGCGCCGCAAAGTTACCTCCTTCGATTAGAACCCGGCGCCAAATCTATCTTAAGACCTCTGCTTACATGCTTGAACAAACTTTTTGTCATATACAGGGAATCGGCCCCAGCGGTGAACGCCGCTTGTGGCAGGACGGTATCAATTGCTGGCAGGAACTGCTGATCAAACCCGATATCGTCCCCCGGGTGAGTGAACATGAAATTGTCGCCATTCTCGAAAACTCGGCTGCAGCGCTCGCTGCAGATGATCCCTCCTTTTTCAGTAAGCGACTCAAGCAGGGTGACAGTTGGCGTCTCTTTCCGCATTTTCGTGACCGCACCGGCTACCTCGATATCGAAACCACAGGACTGGGGCCGGCCTGCGAAATCACCACCATAGCCCTCTATGACGGTGAACGTGTCCGCACCTACATAAACGGCATCAATCTGGATGATTTCGTCGATGATGTTGAAGACATAAAGATATTCGTGACCTTCAATGGCATCGGCTTCGATATCCCAATCATCGAGAACTTTTTCAAAATCAGACTGGATCAACCCCACATTGATCTTCGCTACGTGCTGGCCCGTCTTGGTATCAAGGGTGGACTGAAACGCTGCGAGAAAACGCTGGGCCTCAACCGTGGAAGCCTCGACGGTATAGATGGAAGTTTCGCCGTACTGCTCTGGCGGGAATACGAGCGCCACGACAACCAGGAGGCGCTAGAAACACTGCTGGCCTATAATATCGAGGACACGGTGAATCTTGAACTACTGCTGGTGGAGGCCTACAACCGCAATCTCGAGACGACCCCCTTCTATGACGACCTGCAGCTCGCCTGGCCCGAACCGCCGATGATCAGGCACCAGCCCAACCTGGAAATCGTTGAGACCATCAAGCGGCAGAACCAGGGTTTCACTAATCTGTTTTAGAGGGACACAATACTTATCGTGTCCCTTTTCTGTCCAACTTGGGGACACGATAAGTATTGTGTCCCCGGAATCTTCCAGCGTGGAGTCGATGAGGCCGAGCACCGCGGCCACAACAAACCACTCCTCCTCTAATTGGCGGGTTAATGTGGAAAACTTAGTAGCAACCACAAATAGGCGGCCAGAAGGATAGCGATATACATGACCATGTTTCCGGTGGGCCTTATCACCGTCCCCTTGCCGGTTGGATAATGGCGCTGGGCGAAATAGGTAACCAGCCAGTTGACTCGGTCTTCGACCTTCAACTTAAGCTCACTGTCCAGACCCTGCACATAGGAAGAGATCTTCTCCACCAGTCTCCGCAAAAAACGCCGATAGAGCCATTCGGCATCGAGGTTGATTGCCACTTTCTCCGGCGGATAGACACCCTGCAGATTGAGCCAGACAAAAGCCAGCATGGCAAAAAAGAGCAGCTGCGTCTGGGCCAGTACATGAGTCAGGTCATAAGGGTTGAAGTCAGTAGCGAAAGGCAGCAGCTGATAAAGCATTTTCGGATAAATGCCGATGGCTAGGCAGAGGAACGCGGCAATGGTCATTGCCAGCAGCATGTTTTTAGGCGGCTCACTGGTGCGTATCCCGGAGTCGTGGGCAAAAAAAGCAAAATAGGGAATCTGAATACCGGCATGTTTGAGAACACCGGCTGAGGCCAGCAGCAGGACAAGCCAGATCCAAGGATAGCCCTCCTTCATCGCCGCCGCCATGATCATCGATTTGGCCACGAAGCCGCTGAACAGGGGAAAGGCCGAAATAGAGGCCGCACCGATGATGCAGAGCACGGCAGTCTTGGGCATGGTCTTGTAGAGTCCACCGATATCGGTTGCCTTGATCTTGCCGGTACGATAGAGCACGGCTCCCATCGACATGAACAGCAGACTCTTATAGATGATGTGGACGAAGGCGTGCGAAACGGCGCCATTTATTGCCAAGGCCGTGCCGATGCCGATACCGCAGACCATGAAACCGAGCTGGTTGATCAGACTGTAGGACAGCACCCGCCGCAAATCATTCTGAATGACCGCATAGAAAATTGGAAAACAGGCCATGGTGGCACCCACATAGATAAGCAGTTCCGTGCCTGGATAGCCGCGGGCCAGCGTGTAGATTGCGGTCTTGGTCGTAAAAGCGCTGAGAAATACGGTGCCCGTCGGGGTTGCCTCGGGATAGGCATCGGTCAGCCAGGTGTGCAGGAGCGGAAAGGCGCTCTTAATTCCAAAGGCCAACAGAATCAACCAGCCGCCCAGGTGATCGGTGCCGATAAAGTCGAACTCCAGAGAACCGGTCTGTTCGACGTGCAGCAATAGCCCGCCAAGCAGGATCACCCCGGAGCCCACCTGGATGATGAGATAGCGCATGCCGGACTGATAGGCACGCTCCGTGCGCCGTGCCCAAACCAGAAATACTGAGGAAACAGCAAGTATCTCCCAGAACACGAAGAGGGTGAGCAGGTCACCGGCAAACAATGCACCCATCGCACTCCCCGCATAGAGGAGGCCGCACACATGCTGCATTGTATCTTTGATATGCAGGGCAAAGAGGATCGAGACGAAGGCGGCGATGTGAAAGACATAGCCAAAAACGATGCTCAGACTGTCCACTCGGTATGGAGCCAGCTCATACTCGAGAAATTGCATATTGACCAGCACATCACCATCAAGAAACCAGAGATGCAGCCCGCTTAACGTCACGATACTCAGCATCAGCACCGATCGCAGATGCCCCCTGGTGACCAGTGCCAGAAGCGCGGCCACAAAAAACGGTACGAAGGCCGGCAGTTCAGTCGGCCACATGATCTTCCTCCTCCGTCATGGTTAATTCATCTCTGGTGTAATAGTCCTCGTCCCTTTCCACCACGCCGCGCAACCATTTCGAGCCGATGACGATGGCCGAGCAGCCGATAAAACCATAGATCGAGTAGAAGCCGAGCAGTTCTTCCCAGCGATGCTGGGTATGACGATGGACGATAAAATCAAGCAACAACAAAATCCCGCAACTGATATAAAGTGTGTACAGGACAATTTTGACATTTCTTGGATTGTCGAAGAGATAGAGTTTTTTATCTGCCATGTAGCCCCGCAGCCTCCAGAAAATGTGTTGCCAACTCATACAGCGGTTGAGGATAGACGAACAAGACGATGCATCCCAGGGCCGTCAAACTGAGTGCGATCAGCGACGGCAGCGGTGCCTCCCTGATCTTCTTGTCAGCCCCCTGGGCATCCGGATCTGGATAGAGAAAACCTTTGATCGGTATGGGCAGCAAATAGGCGATATTGAGCAATGAGCTGGCCATAAGGACTGCCATTAAAATAAGTTTGTCAGCCTCGATGGTAGCGATCATCAGGTACCATTTCGACCAGGTCCCCCCGCCGGGCGGCAGGCCGATGATGGAGAGGCTGCCTATGAAAAAGGCAGCCATGGTCACCGGCATCCTCCGGCCCAGGCCGTGCATATCCGAAATCTCGGTTTTGTGCGAAGCCACCATGATTGCCCCGGCACAGAAGAACAGGGTGATTTTGCCGAAGGCGTGCATGCCTATATGCATTGCCCCGCCCAGAGCGCCGGCGCCGTTGGCCAGCAGGGCACCAACGGTTATGTAGCTGAGCTGGCTGACCGTCGAGTAGGCCAGCCGGGCCTTGAGATTGTCCTGTTTCATCGCCACCAGGGAGGCGATGATCACCGAGGCACCGGCCAGGTAAAGAAGAAATTCGGTGGTCGGAAGCTGACCCAGGAGATCAAAGCCGAAGATGTAGGTGCAGACTTTGAGGACACTGAAAACTCCGGCCTTGACCACGGCAACCGCATGCAACAGGGCGCTTACCGGTGTAGGGGCAACCATGGCCGCCGGCAGCCAGCGGTGAAAAGGCATGATAGCTGCCTTTCCTATGCCAAAGATATAAAGCGGCAGCAGCACGGCAGCGGCGAATTTCTGTGATTGGTCGAAGACGCCTCCGGCTCGAAAATCGACGGTGCCCGCCGTATACCAGGTTCCGATAATGGCCAGCAGTAGAAAAAGTATCGAGGTGGTCAGCAGAATACCAAGATAGACCCGGCCGCCCAGCTTAGCCTTTTCGGTCCCTGCATGGGTTACCAGTGGATAAGTTGAAAGAGTAAGAATTTCGTAGAAAATAAAGAGAGTAAAGAGATTGCCGGCATAGGCGATGCCCATGACCGACGAGATGGCAATGGCAAAGCAGAGGTAAAATCTGGTCTGATTTTCTTCCTGGTGACCGCGCATGTAACCAATGGAATAGACTGTCGTGATCAGCCACAGAAAACTGCCAATCAGCGAAAACAGCTGGCCCAGCGGCTCGATATTGAAAAACAGAGCCAGACCGGGCAGAATCTGCAGTCCTTCCCAGGAAACGTTAACGCCAGACTCGGTGAGCCGGTAGAGGTTGTAGGTCAGGTAGATAAGCACCAGAGCCGCGGTCAGACTCACCGCTTCCCTCAGGTTGGGATAACGCCTGGCTCCGACAATACCGATCACCGCCGCCAGCGGGACCAGTATCGTTAAGAGCAGCATTGTTTCGGAGGACATCATCAGAAAACACCTCCGAACAGCATTTCCGCCGCCTTTTTACTGATACCCACAGTAAGCGAGGTGTCGATGCCAAAATAGAAGTTGGCGACCACCAGGATATAGATCGGTACCAGTTGACTCAGTGGCGGATCCTTGACCTCATCGAGAACAATTCTAGGGCTGGAAAAGTAAACCCACTCAACAATGCGCCAGACATAGATCAAGGCCAGCAGAGAGCTGATCAAAACAAGTATGGTCAGTGGCCACCAACCCTTTTCCAGAAGGGCCAGTACCAGATACCATTTAGACACGAAACCGACGGTAAGCGGCACGCCAATGAGGCTGAGCCCCCCTGCCACGATGGCGGCCATGGTCCAGGGCATCTGTCTGCCCAGGCCGGCAAAATGACTGAGCTGGGCGCTGCCAACCCGGTAGACCACACCGCCAATGGCCAGAAACAGCGCCGCTTTCATCAGGGCGTGATTAAACAGGTGAATAAGCGTGGCGGTGAGTCCCAGCGGAGTGCCGATGGCCAGGGCCAGAATCATATAGCCGATCTGGGCCACACTGGAATAGGCAAACAACCGTTTGATGTTGAGCTGATAGATCGCCGATATTGAGGTGGCAAAGATACCCGATACACCGAGCACCACGAAAATTTCCTGCAAGGGCAGGACGGTATCGACAAACTCGGGACCGACAACCGAAAAGATGAAGCGGATCAAGACATAGACCGCCACCTTGGTGGAGGTGGCCGCCAGAAAGGCGGTGGCAATCGAGGGGGCAAAAGCATAGGCGTTAGGAAGCCAGAGATGGAGGGGAAACAGGGCCAGCTTCAAACAGACGCCGACGATGAAAAAGCCGATGGCGCTGAGCACCGTTTTGGAATTGTGCACCTCGGGTAGCCGCTGGGCCAGATCGTACATATTTAGGGTCCCGGTCATCATGTACATCAGACCGACACCAATGATGATGAAGGTGGCACCGATTGTACCCATAATCAGGTATTGATAGGCTGCGGTCAGGGCCCTCCGATCGTTTCCCAGGGCGATAAGCGTATAAGATGAGAGTGAAGATATCTCCAGAAAGACGAAGACATTGAAGGCGTCGCCGGTGCAGAGAATTCCCAGCAGCCCGGTCAGGCAGAGCAGATAGGCAGTATAGAAAAGCATGTGCCGGTTGCGTGGCAGTTCCCTGCTGATACTCGATTGTGAAGCAACAAGCACGATGGCGCTCATGGCCGAGACCAGCAGCAACAGATAGCTGTTGAGGTAGTCGATGCGGTATTCGATTCCCCAGGGTGCGGCCCAGCCGCCAAGTTCATAGACAATGGTACCGTTCTGAAGCACCTGCTGCAGCAGGCTGCAGCTGACCAGAAAAGTGATGGTACTTATCGACAGGGCGAACAACCCCACCATTCGCGGGTTGCGCACGATGATACACAGGGGTGCCCCAAGCAGGGGAACGAGAACCTGCAGTATGGGTAAATGTTCTATCACTCGTCTAAATTCTTGATGCTGAGAAGATGTTTCTTTCTGAATCCGTACGCTTCGAGCTGGCTCTCCATCTGGTCCTGGGT
>CAJQNS010000077.1 GCA_905479735.1 uncultured Desulfofustis sp. | reverse complement strand
GAATATTATTGTCCGTAAAAAATAGGGCGGCTGACCCACCAAAGTCGAATCGCCCCTACCACCATTACGAGGAGCTTAGCTCTTTTTTGATGTTATGGTTTGGAATGATGAAATTTGTCGTTTTACCTCCTTACTCTTGCATTTCGGACAAGTAATCTTCTTCTTTGTATAATCCGAAATCTTCATTTCCAGAGAAAAATCACGGTCACATTTTTCACATTTATATTCGTATACAGGCATCGGCTATCTCCTTCATTGAAGTTGACCTATACATAACGACATAAGTCCAATCCATTCCCTCATGCTGCGTTGCTTGCTGTGGTGCCTGCTCACAGCACTACCAGGCTGCTCCGCCGGCTCCTCGCTCGTGCCTTGCCTGAGAGGGCGCCTTGAACTTATGTCGTTATGTATAGAATAAATTAACCTCGGTGCCTTTCTACCTCCTGCCGTCTATGATCACTATTATTATACCAAATCGATGTAGAAAACAGATCTGCTTTTTGCTAAGCGCAGGCGACGTGCCACGGCCAGCAGTTAGTCACCTTGGACATTATTTTGAAGGTGAGCAATGAAAGTTATATTGCCATAACGAAGCTAATTTAGGTTGCCTTCAGCGTCGCCGAAGGTGTTTCCTGTCAAGGTGCGAGCAAACTAATAAGACTCCAGGCTTACCTTATCCTGACCAAGGTTAACCTGACGGTGTTGCTGCCGTGGGGTAAGTTCACAGGAATAAGGATTGATTCCGGAATTAAGGAAAATTAGAGATAATCGAATTGGCAGTGTTAACGCAAAGCATCCGCTTACTTTGCTTGTTAGTCGTCATTTGGTTGGGAGCTTATCATATTTTGGCAGGTCACAGGGAGAAGACAACCATGAAGCTCTTGAGCCCCAGAAAATATTTTGTTGCGGTTGAATGCCAGGATCTTCATCGAGAGTTCCTGCGGGAACAACAATATTTTTACCTCCTTGGACTGCCCAGGGCAGGGATGAACCACAGTTTTTACAAAAGCATGTAGCAAAGTATTTTGCATCAGGGTGTTCAAAACGGCCTACATGCTCTTGCCCGTTTTGCCATTGAAATTGTGCTGGAGGAACAAATAGGTTTGGAGCTTGTGCGCTGCCAGTGAATTTTCTACAGCGGGAGCAGTGGCAGTATTGAAAAATTCTAAAGGGGGGGATTATTTCGTAGGTTACTTTTCCACAGACACAACTTCCTTTCATGATTCCTCCGTTAACAATGAAAATTTCAGACTACAAATAAGTATAAGTGTCTGACTCATTGCTTTTGTTCTGTGTTCTTTCTTCGTTTCTGTTTCTGGGTTTCATATTTAACAAACCTGTCTGAATTGGATTGAATGGCTGCAACAGCAGTAAGTTGAGTTGGTTACTATGGTTTGTAAGTTCCCTGGCTTTCGGTTCTACCTTGGCAATCTCCTCCCAAAAGTCGTTTCCGTGGTTCTTTACACCAACTGAGAGTTTTGTGAAATCAATTCAGATAATTTTGATTAACCCGGACCCCGATATAGACGCCTAATAAACTGCCGACAAAACTAATGAGGTAAGCCGTCATGATACCGATATGAGCTCCAATCCACCAACCAGCCCAACCAAAAATCGTTATGCTAAGCAAAAGAATGATTTTTTTCATATTTTTGTGGATATTTTTGGTGAGCAGCTTGGCCTCTTAATCACTCACCACTGCGAATGTCTGACAACTCACCCGCTCGATAGGTGATCTCCGAAAACTCCACCTGACACCCTTCGCCTGTCGGTGCCTGTACAGAAAAACCGAGGCGCACGTTTTGTAAGTCCTCAATCGTGAAGTGCCGCACCATGTGCCAGTAGTCGCTGTCTTCCGAGTAATGGAAAGCCAATCTATCGCCCTGTCGATAGAGACGCAAATAGATGCTATTGTCATCGATGTAGACCGAGTTGCAGTCGTCTGATTTGCCCCTGGTGACGACAGAGACAACCATCGGTTTGTCTGTTGGTGCGTACTCAAGGCAGAGCTTGGCCCAGCGCTCGTCATCTGCATAGATGAAGAGTACACCGGCATCAAACGTCGAATTGAAGCCGACCTTAACTTTGGCCGACAGTAGGCAAGACTCATCGGGCGGCGAAAATAAGGCGACAGGCGCATTGCTGCTGTGCTTCCTTCCAGCCGGATCGTAAAACCAGTCTGTCTGGGGTCCTGCGGCCATGCTGAGCGTGTTTACGCCATTTGTCTCTAGGAGTTTTGGTTCGTTATTCCAGGTCAAGACATCAGGCAGTGCTGAAAGCTTCACTGTTACCATCGTAATCGTCCCCTTATTTCATTCGAGTGTTTGCCGTCAATGGCAACATGCCGACGTAGCCATGGGAATCAAGTCTTTATTCCCGGCACAGTCGGCAAAATAACAGATATTCAGTGAGCCTAAAACTAATGGGTACCTTGAAAAATTGTCTTTTGGCTCAATTTCTAGGTTGCGCGAGAAAATTTTATCCTGGAAATATCAACTCGGCCTGCGGAAAAATTTACATTGGCGCTTTGATTATGAACGAAAATTTCAATTTTTCAAGGTAGCCTTTACAGCGATAATTTTAGTTTTGACGTTGGTGGGCTGGGAGTTAATGGGGAAATCGCATAGTCCTTATTGAGGCTCAACTTGGCAACCTAAAATGCCATGCGCTTAGACGGGAGTAAGTCTGTTTGACCTCCCTCCCAAATATAGAGCCTAAGGTGTGATCCATTCAGGCCTACTATTACAAGGAGGAAGGCCAAAATTCCCAACATTGGCACCAATCTAAAAATTAGCTTGAATGTACGCCAGAATGTCAGCAGCTTGTTTTCCGTTCAAATTTCCACTCGCTTCTCTAGTCATCTCGCTTTTACCACCAGCACCGTATACCGCTTTATGAAAACCTTCGCTGTATTTGCCATCTCCACTAAAGTACTTCTTTAGCGACATGTCAGATCCATTACCATCCGCATCGTGACAACCAGCACAACTAGCGGCATAAAGATTTTCTCCTGCTTTTAGGTCTGCGTTTTTAAAAGTATAAGAAACAGGCTTAGCACTAGTGTCCAAGGTGGCAAACTCGCCAATCTTGGGGCCTTTGTTCAAAAAGGCTACGACATCTTTGACCTGCTGTTCAGATAAGCCCCCTTTCTGGCTAAAAGCAGGCATAGATTTGGAATACTCGCTGAACTTTCGTCCCTTCTCCGAATAAAGTACCTCTTCAGAAGTGACTGATCCAAATTTAGAGGAAAGGTCAGATCCGGGTGCTGGATTGGGACGTGAATCTTTAGCAGAACGTCGCACGTATCCACCGTTTGCTCCCATACCATCCCAACCATGACAAGCCTTGCAGCGTAAAAAGTCTTTTTTGCCGGAATCATAACCTTCAGGATAACCGCTTCCACCTGCTACGGCCTCCGTCCAATTGCTCCAGATCAAGCCTCCTTTGAAAGGATCCCCTCCTTCGTCACCGCTGTAAGTTGAACCGGCGAGAATTAACAGACCAGTAGCAACAACCGGTACAATGATGTGTCTTTTTAGCAAAGTGTACCTCCCCGTAGTGAATATTAATCTCTTACGTACTACCTGTTCCAATACTACAAGGTAGTACATCCGTGGTCAAGGAAAGCGAAACAGCAAAGCTTCTATTCAGTTGCTCCAAAGAGGTAATCCCTAGCAATCTAAACTAAAAAAAACTATGTCATTGCATCTTTCTGATTATTTATGATCTCTCAACTCCATACCCAGTTAAGAGTATTATTCCTGTACACCAAACCGTTTGACAGAAACAAATGAGTTGCTGATAGGAAACTTTAGGGATACAGGAAGAACCTTAACAACGGTTTTATTGACTCTCCGAGATAGTGCAGAATAGTATATATTAGCTTTCTATATTCCTTGTGTTGACAGCGTTTCGGGTGTGCTGTATAGTCTTAATTAGCATAGGGTAAGCCGCAACCAAACGGCACCTTAAATGCACCTGAACGGAGAGCCACCATGACCTACCTGAACAGCCCTCTCAATGATCCCCAATTCTGGTTAGGAATCATCTTCCTCTGCGGCTTCGCCATTTACTGCATTGCCGCCTGGATAGGCGCTATCAAGAAGTGGAGCCAAGAGAAACCCAAGTAACTGAACGAGGGCACCATGACCAAACGGCGGAGTCACCAACTACCGAAA
>CAJQNS010000076.1 GCA_905479735.1 uncultured Desulfofustis sp. | reverse complement strand
TTGGCGATGGAAAAATCTTCACAATCACCGCCGTTCTGGGCCAGAAACTCGACCGGTGTGGCCCAGTAATCCTTGTCCTTCCAAAGCAGCAGATCGGAGATGAATTCCTGCCGGTTGAAAAAGTCGTTTACTTTCTGGAGCCTTTCCAGGTCGTTAGAACTCTGGTCGTCATTGATCAGGCTCTGCCAGTCGAGAAGCCGTTGTTTCGCCTGCCCACCGTAGTTCTGCACGACCGTGTCGAGTAGTTCCTGGTCAAGCCTGAACGAGTCACGGGCCTGGACGTTTAACAGGGTGAGCAAAACCATTGCCGCGACCAGCCAGAGTGGCCATAGAGAAGAACAATGGGACTTGTCTTTGGGATACCTGTAGTTCACCTGAACCGAATGTTTTTTTTAACCAATGGCCGATTTTCTACATCGGTACCGGGCCGAGAATCGAACGCTAAGCGCAAACGTACGAAATCATGTGCCTTCTTAGTTGATTGAACTACAAACTGGCAAGCGGTTCAAGGAATAATCCTAAAAATAACAGGATATTGTACAGATATAAAAGCCGCACCAGACCTAAGTCCAGTGCGGCCGTTGGTGTGAGTCTGGCGTTTTAAGAGCTACTGGTCATTTTCTACCAGCGCTTCCTCGGGCCAGGCCAGGCCGAAGGAATCGACCAGTTGAGCGGTGGCGGCAAGGATCCGGTACTGGGCAAACAGACCGTCGGACTCTGCATCCACCAGGTCGGCCCGGGCATTGACCGCTTCCGCCTCGGCATCAAGGACATCCAGAAGTGTTCGTTTACCGATATCGAACTGCTTGGCATAGGCGATAGCGGTTGCCCTGCTCGATTTCATGTAATTTCTCAGATAGTCAATCCGGTCCAGAACTGACATATAGGCCATCCAGGACAGACGCATGGATTCAACCACCTGACGTTCGGTGTTGTTTTTGATTTCCCTGGCCTCGCTGACCTGCTCCAGGGTTTCGGCTTTGCGGCCCTGATCACGGAAACCATTGAAGAAATTGTAGCGTACCCGGCCAAGGGCTTGGAACCATTCACGTTCTCCCGTGACCGTCGAGACACTGATATCTTCGTCCCAGCGCTGATCAAGCTCAATATCCAGAATTGGATAGTAAGGGGCTTTGGCGACCTCGTATTGCTGCTGACGGGCTTCGAGATCGGCAGCCGCCGATTTCAGAATCGGATTGGCAGCCATGGCGGCCAGTGTTGCATCTTCCAGTGAATCGAACATTTTGTTGTTTGGCGGCAATGGCTGGGTGAGATTCATGGGCAGATGGCCAACCACGGCCAGGTACTCAGACATGGCATCCTGCAGGTTAGTCTTGGCAATAACCACATTTGACTGGGCCAGGGCCAGACGACCCTGAATCTGGTCGGTGTCAGCCTGGCTGCTGACGCCGGAGTCGCTGCGCAGTTTAATCTGGTCGGCAATGCGCAGGTGAATTTCCAGGTTCTCGTCAGCAATCTCCTTGAGTTCCTGCTTTCTCAGGACATTTATATATACGCGGGAAGTCGCCAGAGCCAGATCTTCAGATGTTCCCTGGAGCAGGTAGGCGGAGGAATCCACGCGCGCTTTTTGTCGAGCAATTTCCCCTTGGTCGGCGAACCCCCTGAAGACATTCTGCCTCAAATTGAAGCCTGCCTCAAAAGGATCTAATTCGTCCTCAATGGGTTTATTGTAATTGGCGTAACCACTGGCCAGATAACCATCTAGCGTAGGGTAGTAACCGGCCCGGGCCTGAACAACTTCCTGGTCGCGGGCAAGTCTGTTGTGAATTTGGGATTGAACTTGCGGGTTGGTCTCAATGACTTGATCAACCGCCTCGGAGATAGTCTCTCCTTGAGATTGTGCACTGAGGGCTAACATTAGCCCGCAGGCCAGCAATCCGGATCTTTTTATTTTCTTGATCATGTGAATCTCCTGATCAGTGATGTGTTTAGGAACTAAACAGCAATTCTCTAATGTTTGCGATTTTCGCACTGCTCCGGACTAACTTGTGCAATTTTTCACCCAAAATTTTTAGAATTTAATTATTTTTGAAAAATATCATCATATCAATGCCTTGAGAATATGTAGGATGGCCCTGATTTGAAAATACTGCGCAGCAGCACATCTTTTAATGCAGTTTTGACAAAAATCATTCTGTCGGCTGACAAATATTGTCACTTTGGGAAAATTATTTTCTGGCAGGCCTGGTTCAGTGAAGGGTGATCGGTCATCGATTTACTGATTAGGTCTATTGCATTAATCATCCCATCCTCTAGCCCTTCCTAACAAATAAAATTGATTTCTAGTACCAAGGTACAATCCAAATATTTGATTTCAGGCATAATTTGAAAGTGCTGACGATAAAAGACCGCCCCCGAGAAAATGGTTTTCTTGTACCAAAGTACAATTGTCGATCCGGTGGCATGAGCTACAATAAGATACAAGACCAGAGAAAACTCAACCAACAGCATCACGGAGGAAACATCCATGGCTGATCAATCAATAGGAAAAGTTGTCGTCGTTTACGGGACCGTAAAAGCCCAATCTGCAGACGGCGTTGAACGGGTTCTTGGACCCAATAGCCCAATTTTTCTGAACGACCGAATCAACACCGGTCCCGACGGGGCCATTTCGATCGTTTTCAGCAACCCTGAAAACACGCAGCTCGACCTGGGTCGGATGACCGATATGGTCATCGACAACTCAGTGGTCGGGACCGAAGAGGTCGACCTCGGGGAAGTCACCGCAGAGGTGGCAGCGATCCAGGAGGCCCTGGAGTCCGGCGAGGAGATCGAGATCGCCGAGACCGCAGCAGGCCCGGCAGCGGGTGGTGCTGGTCAGGGCGGCGGCGGCCGGCCGATTTACCGGGATGAGATTGACGGAAACGAGGGTGAGGTGACTTCCGGCGCCGAGACCGAGAGTGTACCGTATGGATTTACCGGAACGCTGGCTGATTTAGCGGTAGAACCGCAAGAGCCTGTCGTGTTCATTCCACCGCCACCAGAACCGGTATCTGTCGAGGAGCCTGAACCGGAGCCTGTGTTCTTTGCCGCTGAGGCAGTGACGACACAGCCGCCTGTTACGACGCCTCCTCCTGTTACGACGCCTCCGCCGGAAGAGCCGGAGTTGGAAATTGCGCGTGTTGTTGAAGAGGAAGATCTTACTATTCCTAGCGATTTTTCTGATGGGAACCAAGGTGATGAAGATCCTCTTATTCCTGGTTCCGATGATAGTCCTCCATACGCAAAGCAAGTAACAGGTAATCTTGGAGAAGGCACTTGGTCAATTTTTTCAATGGATGGCCCATCTGGTCTTACATCTCAGGATGATCCTGTGCTTTACCGCATAAACGGTGATGCTCTTGAAGCCTATGTGGAACGTGGATCAGACGATGGGGGACAACGTGTTTTCACACTAGATGTTCAACCGGGAGGACAATATACCTTTACACTTTTTGATCAGCTTGATCACCTTCCTGGTGATGGTGAGAACACTGATTTGGAGACCAGTCCAGATGGCTCTAGTTCTCTGTCTGAATTAGACTTCTCAAACATCCTTCAGGTTGAAATTGATGGAGTGACATTTAACTCAAGTAATGCGTCTATTTCTTTCGCAGTTAAGGTTGTCGACGATATACCAATTCTTACGGGTGAAGCGGAAAGTGGGGTTGTCGAAGAGGAAGCTCTGGCCGGCGGAAACCAGGAGCTTGATGACGACGACAATCCTGCTACTGCAGATGCTGATGATGTACCTGATACGGCAGTTGCGACAGGCAGCCTAGCGAGCTTGGTGAGTATTGGTGCTGATGAATGGCCACTAAATGGTCAGGAAATTCAAAATTTGGGTTTCAGCATTGACGAAAATTTTGCCGGCGACAGCGGTCTGACCACCAATGGTGAAGCGGATACGGTTTACTACGTGGTCGATGACGCCAACAATCTTCGTGGCAACACGGCGGCGGATGGATCTGGAGCCAACATATTCACTTTGAACGTCACCGATGCG
>CAJQNS010000075.1 GCA_905479735.1 uncultured Desulfofustis sp. | reverse complement strand
GGCTCAACAGGCCCAGGTAAAAGCTTCGGCCACCGGGTTGCTGAAGAGTCTTCAGATGATGATGCAGAGCCGGCTGACGCTGGGCATCCTCCTGGCCCGTCTGGTCACCATGGTCATAATGGTACCCTCGATGGCGTTTTTACCCCTGCTGATGACCCAGACTATCGAGGCGAGCGGTCTGCAGATTGGTTTTGTGATTGCCTGCAGGACGCTGGTCAATGCTGTACTGCAGGTCCCGGCCGGCAAAGTTGCCGATAAATATAATAAATTGTTTCTGCTGGTCACCGGCTGTATCTGTTTGAGTGGGGTCATCATGCTGATCCCATTCATGAAAACCTTCGTCATGTTTCTACTTATCTATTGTCTGCTGGGCCTCGGTGAGGCGATTATCTGGCCGGTTCTGGGGGCCTATGCCTCGATCGAGGGCAGAAAACGTTATGGTCATGGGACGATGATGGGGGTGTTCAGTCTGGCAATGAGCGTGGGGATCATGGCAGGAGCCATGCTGTCCGGCTTAAGCATGGATGTCTGGGGCATCGAGTTCGCCTATTTCGTGACGGCGGCGACCGTGTTGATCGGGACTTCAGTGGCGGCGCTGCTCATCCGTAGCGGGGAAAGGGAGGATAAGAGACCATCCGGGCCAATAAAAACCTGAGGTGGACGATTCTCGGAGGGGCGAAAGTCAAAGGTAAGAAAATGGAAATTTCCTATAGTACTGAGTGCAGAGATATAGACTGGAACCTGGTGGCAAAGATCCTGGAGACTGTGGGTATGAGTCACCACCGCCCGGACATCCACCGCAAGGCTTTCGAGGCCAGCCACACGACCATTTTTGCCCGTTGCCGGGGCCGGCTGATTGGTTTCGGACGGGCTATATCCGACGGTCAATATCAGGCCGCCCTCTATGATTGTGCGGTACTTCCTGAATTTCAGGGTCAGGGGGTCGGCTCGGCTATTATCGGGCGTATTGTCGAGCACCTCTCTCACTGCAACATCATCCTCTATGCCTCTCCGGGCAAAGAACAGTTCTATCAGGGTCATGGCTTTGCCAGGATGAAGACCGGTATGGCGCTATTTCTTGAAATGCAGAGCAAACGGGAGCATGGTTTCATCGAATGAGCCCACTCGTCTAAGGGGCACAGTAAAGATAAAAACGTGTTGACGACCAGCAGTCAAATTAGTGATAGTGGTTTACCGCCTAGATGGCAGTCAGTAGGCAGCCAATAGACAGCCTACTGGCAGACTAGTGGCAGCCGGTCATCGGCTGGGTGGTATATGAAAACAAAACTGTTCTGCTACCCAGCGGGTTGGAGCAAGGCAATTATATGGGCCCAGATTGTTTTATCGAAGAAGAGACCGTTGCCGTCATTGCCTGCGAGATAATGGAAGCAGAAATCGAGGCGGTCACCCGGAGCCTGGATGCTGTCGAGACTCACTACCTTGATCAGGGGCTGCACCGAACCCCGTCTCAGATGTCTGACCGGATACAGGGAATTGTCGATCGTCTTGACTCCCGTGTTGACAGAATAGTGCTCGGCTATGGACTGTGCTCCAACGGCATTGTCGGTGTCCAGGCCAGGACTAAAGGGATAATCGTGCCCCGCTGTCATGACTGTATCGGCTTTTTCCTTGGCTCGCCGCAGGCCTACCTCGACGATTTTCATTCCCGTCCCGGCAGTTATTATCTGACTCCGGGGTGGATTGGTGAGAAAAAGGATCCTCTGTCCATCATAGTGGAAGAGTATGTGCCCCGCTACGGCAGAGAAACGGCCGAATGGGCAAAAAAGGAGGAACTCAAGCATTACACTCATATTGTCCTGGTGGATACCGGTGTCGCAGATCTAGAGCCTATGCGTCATATTGCCCAGAAAAATGCGGAATATTTCGGCATGGCCTACCTGGAGATCAAAGCCAAAACCAAAGCGTTTTTCCAAAAACTGGCTAAAGGTCCATATCCGGAGGAAGAATTCTTCCGGGTACAACCCGGTGATAAGATAACTCAGGAGAGTTTCTTTGACTGAAAAGGGGTTTCAAAAAGACGGCCAGGAAGCTGCGATCCGCGTCACCTTTCAGCCTCAGGGCAGGTCCTGCAGGGTTCCGGAGGGCAGGACGATCATGGCTGCCGCAGCCTCACAGGCTATCGACCTCCGTTCGGATTGCGGCGGTCGGGGTAAATGCGGCAAATGTCTGGTTGAAGTAACCCCAGCGGCGCATGTTTCGCAGATAACTGAAATTGAATCCCAGTCTCTTTCGGACCAAGTCATAAAAAAAGGCGGGCGTCTGGCCTGCCGGGCACAGATAACGGGGCCGCTGTCCGTGTCGGTCCCGCAGACTGGCACGGACGGCAGGGAAGCGCTTGGAAAAAGCCTTGAAGCGGACGCCATTAACGATGTCAGACCGCACCTCAAGAGCCGCAGCACGGGTGAGAACGCTCTTGGTCTGGCGATCGATATAGGCACCACAACGCTGGCCCTCTACCTGTGCGATCTGCACTCGGGAGCGATACTCCACTCAGCGGCTGAGGCGAATCCCCAGCGCCGCTATGGTGAGGATGTGATCAGCCGAATTGCCTATAGCAATGACCACCAGCAAGGGCTGGAAATTTTACGCACCACCATTGTCGAGGCCATCAACAATCTGATTGGCCTATGCCTCGAGAACAGCGGTGCAGACAAACAAGAGATAGGAAAAGTTACGGTTGTCGGCAATACCACCATGCAGCATCTATTTGCCGGGCTCCATCCTGGAAAACTGGGCCTTTCCCCTTATATGCCTGAATCCTGCAGCGCCCGGCACTACCGGGCAGCCGATCTTGGGCTGGCGCTCACCAAAAAGTGTCCGGTCTACCTGTTTCCGGTGGTTTCAGGATTTGTGGGGGGAGACACAGTTGGTGCTATGCTCTGGGAAAAGACCTATCTCAGAGATGAGGTAAGCCTGATCATTGATATCGGCACCAATGGCGAGATCGTTCTGGGAAATCGGGAATCGACCTGGGTTGCCAGTTGCGCCACCGGCCCGGCCCTGGAAGGGGCTCATATCGAGAGTGGTATGCGGGCCTCAGCCGGGGCCATAGAGACGGTTGTGGTCGACCCGGCCAGTTATCTAGTGGATTATACGCTGATCGGTGAAGATACGGTTCGCACTCCCAGAGGGTTGTGCGGCTCGGGCATTATAGACGCGGTGGCCGAAATGGTGCAGGCCGGCCTGATTCTGGCCAATGGCCGTCTCTGTGAAGGGCTGCCGGGTATAGTGGTGGACGAAAAGGGTATCGGACGCGAATTTGTCATTGCTGAAGGTGGCAAGTCCTCTGAAAAGTACAGGATTGTGCTTACCCTGGCAGATATCCGGCAGGTGCAGCTGGCCAAATCGGCCCTGGGTACCGGGATCAAGCTGTTGATGAAAAAAGCAGGGATGGACAGATTTGAGCGGCTGGTGCTCACCGGGGCTTTCGGTGCCAGGTTCAACTGGCGAAATGCCCTGGCCATAGGCATGCTGCCGGAAATCACCAACCAGGCCGAGGTAACCATTGTCGGAAATGCAGCAGGAAGAGGTGCGGTGCTGGCGCTACTGAATGAGGAACTCAGAGCAGAAATTGAACTAGCGGCCCAAAACGCCCATCTTCTGGAGCTGGCCGAGGACCCAGATTTTGGTATGGAATTTGCTCTCCAAACCTCGTTTCCAAAGAGATAGAAGCAAAGACGACAGCCCATCGAACGATTGCATCGATACCGTTGATAATTTACTTTAGGGAGAATTGCTAGTTTACCGATTACCAACTTCAAAATCCCATAGGGAGAATCGAATTATGAAATCTTCAGGCTATCAACTGGTTATGTCGGCAATGTTTAAAGGGGAAAAGGGAGACAGGCCGCCCACCGGAACCCCGACCTCCATTGCCTGTCATGACTTGATGGATGCGACCGGCATCTCGTTTCCAGAGGCGCATCTTAATGCTGCGGCAATGGCTGAGCTGGCCCTCGGGGGGCATGAAATCATCGGTTTTGATACGGTCATGCCCGAATACAGCGTGGATCAGGAGGTCGCGGCCCTGGGGGCCGATGTCGACTGGGGTGATAGAAACATGATGCCGGATACCAAGTCGTTTCTCTACCAAGATTTTTCTGACATAACCATCCCTGATGACTTTTTGGAGAAGCCGTCCATGAAGGTGCTGCTCGATGCCCTGTCCATTCTGCGCCGGCATGTCGGAGGTTCTGCCGCCATAATCGGCAAGGCGATGGGACCCTGGACCTTGTCGTATCACATGGCGGGGACACAGAACTTCCTGCTGCAGATCGGCCTCGGGGAAACCGCCAAAGTAAGAAAAATGGTCGAACAGCTGATACCGGTCACCATAGCCTCGGTAAATGCCCAGTTCCAGGCCGGTGCTGACATCGTCGTCGTCGCCGATCATGCCACCGGCAACCTGATCAGCGCCGAACACTATGCGGAGCTGCTTCTGCCTTATCATCAGGAGTTGACCAGCCAGATAGATGGGCCGACAATCCTTCATGTCTGCGGCAATTGCAGCGACCGGCTTCACCATTTCGCCGAGGCCGGATTCAATGGCTATCATTTCGAATGGCAGGTTGATGCCAAAAATGCCGTGGAAATCGTCGATGACAAGATGGTGCTCATTGGCAATGTCAACAATCCCCAGACCTTGCTGCAGGGAACCCCGGAAGATGTCTATCAGCAGGCACGATATGCGATTGAATCAGGGGTGGAAATCATCGGGCCGGAATGCGCGATTCCCTTGTCGACTCCGTTGGAGAATCTTAAAGCAATTGTCGCCGCTGTTCAAGAAGGGTATTAATAGATCCGGTGGAAACAGATTACAGGTCAGAGCCAATAACTAATGAGGTCCATTAAAATGAGCGAACATTTAGATAAGATCAGAGAAGCAATTGTCGGCGGGCTGCACAATGAAATCGAGGAGTTGGTCAGCTCAGCTGTGGATGCTGCAATTGCGCCGCAGCAGATTGTCAACGAGGCGATGATTCCCGGCATGGATGTGGTGGGACAGAAATTCAGCACCAACGAAATATTCGTGCCGGAAATGCTGGTGGCCGCTGTCACCATGAACAAGGGACTGGACCTCTTAAAGCCACTGCTTCAGAAGGCCGGCAGTGTATCGAAGGGTACCATCGTCATGTGTACCGTTAAAGGAGACCTGCACGATATCGGCAAAAACCTGGTCATCATGATGCTGGAAGGGGCCGGATTCGAGGTAATAGATATGGGCGTCGATATGAATGTGGAGACCCTCATTGCCAAGGTGAAAGAGATTAAACCCGACATTCTCGGTCTCTCGGCTCTGCTGACAACTACCCTGCCTGAAATGGCGAAGGTCCTCGAATCTCTTGAAGCCAATGGCATTCGCAACCAGGTCAAGGTGATGATCGGGGGGGCCCCTGTCGATGATGCCTATAGCGAGAAAATCGGGGCCGACGCCTACGGTGGGGATGCGGCTGAGGCGGTGCAGATTGCCCGGGAGTTGATTACTGGATGATGACCCCCCCCCAGGTCCGGTAGGTTTTGTGCTCCCTGCGCTTTCTGTCGATGTAGGCTTCTCGTTGCTGGAATTCCTGACGCTGCTTCTCCAGATCCTTGACGCAGGCCAGGGCGCTCCGGTAATCCTTCGAGTAAACCTGGATGTATTGCTTGCGGCAGGATTCCTTTAACTCCGGAGTCCAGTTCTGACTGTCCCAGAGGTCTCGGGCAGCGGCCTGCTCCTGGGCGCAGGCTTTGTCCTGGTTGCAGATGGTCATATGAACACGCCAGTCGCTCGCCGAGCAGAAACGGGCGGGGACAGCGCACAATAAGATCAGAATCAGGATTTTATAGGCCATCATTGTCTTCTCCAAAAGTCGAATAGCAGCTTTACCGGGGGGTGCTCAACCGAAGGCATCGAGCCGCTCGTCTTCCTGCTGGACTCCTTCCATCAGCAGCATCATGAACTCGCCGATTTCAGCCGCCTTCTGGTCGGCCGCTGAAAGGCCTGGAATGAATCGATAAGATCCATTGTCTTCACCCAGGATCGTGAAAATCGCCTCCTTGCCACTGCTGTTCAGATAGGAGGCATTAACGATTCCACCCTCCCTGAACGATACGGAGCCGTCTCCCTGATCGAGGTTAAGTTTCAATACCCCGGTCTTCTGGTGCAGATGGAAGACCTGGAAAAGCTCGGCCGGGGTGATATTGTCGAGGCTGCCGCTCATGGTAGCCTTGGTGTCTATGAGTTTGACCGCGTTGAGAAGTTCCAGGCGGATGGCCAGCAGTTTGGCGATATAGATGAGCACCGTTGCCGAACTGCTGAGCAGGTGACCGAATTCCTGGGCGGTGACATCTACCACCAGTCCGTCTTCCAGTGCCCGTACGTTCCAGAGTGTACGGACGGTGCCAAGACAGCTCATCTCCCCGATTATTTCACCGGTACTGAGGATGGTAACCACCTCTTTGTTGCGCTCCAGGGCAAAGCGTCCCGAGAGAATCAGGTAGAGTTTCATGCTGGGCCTGTTCTGTTTGACCAGAACGCTCTGGGCCGGAACCGCCAGCGGCTCAAAGTTGTCCAAGATATTATCTATCCTATCGGCCTTGAGGGCCTCCAGGAAAGGGCAGTCCACCTGGCGACCGTTGAGCTCCTCCATTACCTGGAGCAGACGCGGGACTGCTTTTTCCGCTTCAACATCCGGGCTATCGTTCTTATAGCGTTCGGTGAACTTGATGAGTCCGGTGCAGCCGCTGCAGCTCAAGGTCTCAGCACTTTTCAGGTTGTTCCAGTCCGGGTCGGTCTGCATCCTGATCAGCAGGTTCATAAAGTCCCGGGCCAGCACCAGACAGACCTCTTTGCCGTTGCCGCAGGAACAGGACTTCATCGTCAACGACATGCGATCGCCTTTGACGTACAGGGGGCAATGAATAGATTCGGTTACTTCGTATACGGTTTTCGTTGTGCTCATAATAGAAACGGTCGACCACTCTGACAGCAATGGGTGGTCCGCTGAAAGTTAAAGTTAACAATCTAGGATTACATATATTCAGGTCTTCGGTCAAGGATGGGAAAACACTATTGCTCAACAACTCAAATTAAGCTTGATAATGGGCTGCTCAAAACGATTGCGATTCAAATCATAAAAAGCTAGTTTGTGTATTGATCATCAGAAGAGATCGACAGAGGAGAAGTACATCATTACATCGCCTGTCTCGCTGGATTTTTTAAAACAAGAGGAGGGTTGCCGTGGCCTACGGATATACTGGAAACATATTGAGAGTCGACCTGACCACCAGGGAGTTGAGTGTCGACAGACCATCTGAAGCATTTTACCGCACCTACATGGGCGGCAGCGCCCTTAATCTTTATTATTTGCTGAAGGAGATGGACCGCAATGTTGATCCGTTGTCGCCTGACAACATATTGGCCTTCAGTGTCGGGACACTCACCGGGGCCCGGGTCTCCGGGCAAAGTCGGTTGACCATTACCGCCAAATCCCCGCTCACCGATGCCATTGGTGACTCTCAGGGTGGCGGTTTTTTCCCGGCCAAACTGAAATTTTCCGGCTTCGATGCGGTTATTGTCAAAGGCAGGGCCGAATCCCCACTCTATCTATTCATCGACGAAGGCCAGGCAGAGCTGCGCGAAGCCGGCCATCTGTGGGGCATGACCACCGAGTCAGTCGAGGCGGCCATCAAGAACGAACTTGATGATCAGGAAAATCTTGAGATCCTGCAGATCGGGCCGGCTGGTGAGAAAGGCGTCAAGTATGCCAGTGTCCTGAGCATGTGCTGCCGTGCCAATGGGCGGACCGGTATGGGGGCGGTGATGGGCAGCAAGAATTTCAAAGCCATCGTGGTACGGGGGTTTGAAGAGCCTGAGATCGCTGACCGTACACTTCTCAAAGAAGTCATTCGCACCGGTGCGGAACTGTTCAAAAAACCTGCCAATAGCGGCTTCGGCAAGTATGGTACGGCTGGAGTCCTGGGGGTCAATAACGGCGGCGGTGGGCTGCCGACCAACAACTGGCAGAGCGGCAGCTTCGACGATTACGAGGCCATCGACGGTCCCACTGTTTACAAGGAAGTGCTGAAGGGTGCCGCTGAAGGGCGGCAGGAGAGTCAGGGGCGGGACAGTTGTTTCAGCTGCATCGTCCGCTGTAAGCGGGTGGCGGAAATAAAGGAAGGGCCCTTCCTGGTTGATCCGGTGTTTGGCGGCCCCGAATATGAGACGCTTTCAACTCTTGGAAGTTATTGCGGGGTTGGCAATCTGGCAGCAGTCTGTAAGGCCAGCGAACTCTGCAATAAGTATGGACTTGATACGATCTCCTGCGGGGCGACGATCTCCTGGGCCATGGAGGCCTTTGAGGCAGGTCAGTTGACCACCGAGCATACGGGCGGACTGGAGATCCGTTTCGGCGATGCGGACATGGTCGTCAAACTGGTCGAGATGATCGCCACCCGCGAAGGCTTCGGGGATTTGCTGGCAGAGGGTTCGGCCCGGGCTGCCGAGAAGCTCGGTTTCGGTCAGGAGTTCCTGATCACCAGCAAAAAACAAGAGGCGCCGGCCCACATGCCGCAGGTCAAAAGGGGACTGGCCCTGCTCTATGCAATGAACCCATTCGGGGCCGATCATATGGGCTGTGACCATGATCCGTCCTACTCCAAGGAGAACTACCCGGCTTTTGAGGAGCGGCTCAGCTTCCTCGGCCTGACTGACCCACTGCACGCCTACAGCCTGCAGCCGGCCAAGGTCGAGTGGGTGCGCAGGACCCAGTACCTGTTCAGCTTCATGGACAGCGCCAACCTCTGCCAGCTCTGCTGGGGCGCCTCCTGGACCCTCTATGGCCCGCAGGATATGGTCAAGCTGGTCAAAGCGGTCACCGGCTGGGATATGAGCATCGATGAAATTCTCGAAGTTGGCGAACGGCGCCTGGTCATGATGCGGTTGTTCAACCAGAGAGAAGGGTTTGGAGCCAAGGATGATTCACTGCCTGAAAAATTCTTCAATCAGCCGTTGCAAGGAGGCGTCTCAGACCAGGTGACCGTCGATCAGGTCGAGTTTGATGCTGCCATGGTCGAGTACTACCGGCAGTCCGGCTGGGACGAGACCAGCGGGCATCCGTCCTCTGAGACCGTGGCCCGTCTGGGGTTGGAGGCGCTGTAGAGAGAAATTCTAAGGATTGGCTCCAGCAACACCTGGATGATGGAGCCGGGCCTGGGTTTAAGATCCGCGGGACTTGTCTGTCGTTGATGGTGGTCCGGTTGGTCAGGCGGGGGGTCAGTCACGTCTGAGGGATGGTTGCCCCTGTGCACCACAACCAGGCTTTGTCGAGGCCTACCATTTTCTATAAGGAATTAAGGACCCTGATCTGATGAGTTCAACCTCGATTATTTCTGGATTCACCGACGAAGTGTCCGCTGATCTGGATGTCCAGATCAGGGCGCTTAAAGAACTTGGTTGGAAGCATATCGATCTGCGTACGGTTGGCGGCAAGAACGTGAGCAGCTTGACGGACGACGAATTTGAGCGCGCCTATCACAAGCTCCAGGAAAACGACATCCGGATCGCCTGCTTCGGATCCACTGTTGCCAATTGGGGACGGGAGGTGGGAATTGATCTTGAACAGGATCTCCACGAGCTGCGCACCACAATTAGGCATATGCAGAGCGCCGGGGTTCGCAGCATCAGGATCATGAGCTACAAGGTCGCTGAACCCGACTTGATCGGCAGCAGTATGGAATCGGCCATCATTAACGGTATCAAGCAGATCGTCGAGATCGCCGAAGACAGCGGTGTTGTCTGTCTGCACGAAAACTGTCTGACCTGGGGTGGGCAGAGTCATCTTCATTCTCTAAGACTGCTCGATGCCATAGATTCGCCGGCCCTGCGGTTGGTCTTTGATACCGGTAATCCGGTGTCCATGAAAGATGTGCGTGGAAGTGAGCCATATCATGATCAGGACCCTTATCTGTTCTTTGAACAGGTGAAAGAATTTGTGGACTACATTCACATTAAGGATGCAGTAGTGGAAAACGACGCAGTACATTATGTCTTTCCCGGGCAGGGGAGTGGCAGAGTCAGAGAGATCCTGAAGAGCGTCTCTGAAACCCGGCCGGGTATTCCCATCTCCATAGAGCCCCACGTATCGGTTGTGTTTCACGATCCGTCGATCCAGGCTTCATTCGAGGACCGCTGGAATAGTTTTATCGAGTATGGACGGCAGGTTGTCAGTATGGCAGAGGAGGCTGGAATAACATTCAGCTCAAGTTCTACATAACGACATGAGTTCTAAACCCGCAGCCTTCGTGGGTGGGTTGGGTTAAAGTCGTTATGTAAAAAACAAGTACGGGAGGAGTAGGTTATGAAAAACCTGATCAAAACAGCAATTGTTATGGTCGCAGCAGTGAGCGTTTCAATCGGGGTCTTCACCGTTCAGTCCGTTTCCGCGGAAAACAGCTGGAAACCTGACAAGCCTATCAATCTGGTGGTTCCATGGGGGGCTGGCGGTGCCACCGATGGGGTCTCGAGGCAGACCGCAATGGCTCTTGAGAAACAGCTTGGCCAGAAGATCGTTGTGGTAAACCAGCCGGGGGCTTCCGGTTCGGTGGGAACCAAAAATGTCTTGGATAAGCCCAAGCAGGGGCTCTACTGGACGGCCGGTGCCGTAAAAGACCTCGGTGTCTACAAGGTCCAGGGGCTCCTTGATACGACGCTGGATGACTGGCATTTGTTCCTTAATTTCGCCATCCCCAACGTGGTTGCGGTTAATGTGGACTCGCCGTATAAGGATTTCGGCGAGCTTCTCGAGGGTTTCAAGGCCAACCCCGGAAAAATCAAGGTCGCCACTGCCGGTGTCAATTCCGCCGGCCACACGGCCATCGAAATGATTAAATCCTATACCGATATCGACTACAAACACGTCTCCTATGAAGGCGGCAACCCGGCTGTCATTGCCACCGTCGCCGGTGAGTGTGATGTGGTGCCGCAGCTGGCCAAGGAAGAAGTTGATATGCTCAAGGCGGGCAAACTCAGGGCGCTGGCGGTACTGGCCGATGCTCCGCTGACCATCGAAGGCTACGACCAGGAAATTCCTTCGGTCAAGAAATGGATCCCCGATTTCGTTACGGCCCCGATCTATTTCGGTATCTTCGTACCCAAAGGTGTGCCCGATGACGTGCTGGCAACCTTGACCGATATCTGGAATAAATCGCTCGTCAATAATGAAGGGCTGAAGACCTTTGCTTCCCAGAACGCAATGATTTTTGATCCTGCCACAGGCGACGCTGCCATGAAGAAGGCTTTTCCCATGGTCCAGCTCGATGCCTGGTTGAAATTCGACAGCGGTGATGCGGCCGTCGATCCTTCTACCGTTGGTATCCCGCGTCCGTAGCCTCAGTTTATGAACACCCGGAGGCCCGGACCATGCAGTCCGGGCCTTTGTTTGATTCAGAACACAGTCACCCTGTTTAGTTTTCACTATGGTAAAAAAGGACTTTATCACTTCTGTAGTCCTGATCGCCTTCAGTCTCTCCGTCATTGTTTCGTCCTACACAATGCCAAGGCTTGAGCGCCGGGGCATTGACCCATTTTCGGCGCCCGGAGTCGTGCCCGGGATGATCGGTCTGATCCTGCTTTGTCTGGCACTCATCCTCTTCGTTCGTTCAGTGAGGCGCGGCGGCTATCTGCTTTTCAGCCCGGATACCCAGCAGCAAGGCGGACATCGGGGCGCTGCCTGGCGGGTGCTGCTGACGCTGGTAATTTCGCTGATCTATGCAATCGGTTTTCTAGGGCGCATCGATTACACCCTCGCTACCATTCTCTATGTGTTTTCTTTTATCGTGCTGTTCGAATATCGATGGCACGAACCGTTGAATAATCAATTAAAAATATTTGGCTATGCACTGCTCCAGGCACTGGTTGCGGCGCTGCTGATAACCCTGGTTTTCAGAAAGTTGTTTCTGGTCGATCTTCCGTGAGGCGGCAATGTTCGAAGGAACTAAATATTTCATTGACGGCCTGCTTGGATTCCTGACCCTGAAAACCATTTTCGATATCTTCTGGAGTACCCAGCTTGGTATCATCGTCGGCATGCTGCCAGGTCTTACAGCGACCATGGGGGTTGCCTTGATGACCACATTGACCTTCTCGATGCCTCCGGAAAATGCCATCCTTATCCTCGTCTGCATGTATATAGGGGCCATTTATGGCGGCGGCCGCAGTGCTATTCTTCTCAATATTCCCGGCACGCCGGCCAACGCGGCAACGGCCATGGACGGGCATCCGCTGGCCCTTAAAGGGGAGGCCGGCCGGGCCATCGGTATCAGCACTACCGGCAGTTTTCTCGGATCCATCATCGGCATGGCGCTGCTCGCCTTGTTCACTCCATTGCTTGGCAATTTCGCACTCAACTTTCAGTCCTTCGAGTTTTTCTGGCTGGCAATTTTCGGCATTGTCATTTCCGGTAATTTGACCGCGCCGAAGGATCCAATCAAGGGCTGGATATCCGGTTTCCTGGGGATCTTTATTGCCCTAATCGGCATGGAGAGTATCCACGGATTCGTCCGTTTCTCTTTCGGCAACACCAATCTGGCCGGGGGCATAAATCTGATTCCGGCCATGGTTGGTGCCTTTGGCTTTGCCGAGATCCTGTCGATGATGAAATATCAGCAGGTCAACGTGGTGAAAACCAGAATCGAACGCATCATCCCCAGAGCATCCCAGATACTAAAGTACAAAAAGACCATTGTCCGCTCGGGCCTGATCGGCACCCTGATCGGCGCCATTCCTGGAGTGGGAGAGGACATCGCCGCCTGGGTGAGTTACGACTTCGCCAAACGGGGCAGCAAAGAACCCGAAGAATTCGGCAAAGGCAGCATTGAGGGGCTGATTGCCTCGGAAACGGGCAACAATGCGGCGGTCGCCGGAGCCGTTATACCGGTGCTGTCCCTGGGCATACCCGGTTCAGCTCCGGCGGCGGTGCTGCTGGCAGCAATGTTCATCCACGGTGTCCGGCCCGGTCCGATGATCATGATCGAGTCACCCGATTTCGTCTATAAAGTGGTGGCCATGGTATTTCTGGCCACCTGCGCAATGTTCATCCTGGGGCTGTCCATGGTGCGATATGTGGTCAAAATCCTCCAGGTCCCGCGCACGAAATTGATGCCTATCATCTTTACCCTTTGCGTGGTTGGGTCTTTTGCTATCCAGAGCAGGATATTTGACGTCAGGGTCATGGTTTTTTTCGGTATCCTCGGTTTTCTGATGAACGAGATGGAGTACCCGGTGGCCCCGATGATTCTCGGCCTGATTCTTGGAACCATGCTGGATACCAATTTCAGACGGGCGTTGGTAATCGCCGAAGGTGAGATTTTACCATTCTTTTCACGGCCGATCTGCTTGGTGCTGGTCTTTTTTATCGTCCTCACCCTTGTCAGTAAAACCAAGTGGTTTAACCGTATAATATCAGGCCTGAAACAGGCAGTACAAAAACTATTCCACAAGAGAGGGAATCATGGCTGACTCCAATCCCACTATTCGTGCCGGTATTGTCGGCTCCGGCTTTGCCGCCCGCTTTCACCTGGAAGCAATGCGCAAAGTCTATGGTGTCAACGTCAAAATAGCCGGGGTATATTCGCCGACCCCAGAGCATTGCCGGGCTTTCGGTCAAACCAATGGTCTTGAAGTATTTTCAGATCTTTCTGCGCTGATCGAGCAGAGCGATATAATTCATCTCTGCACCCCGCCTTCCACCCATGAACGGATTGGTGTTGAGGTGCTCAGAAAGGATAAGTACGTGATCATCGAAAAGCCTTTTACCGGTTATTTCGGTGGTGGTGAAGAGGGGTTCTCCGGAGATAGTTTTGATCGCCGGACCGGACTGGAGCAGGCCATGCAGAGTGTGAAAAATCTGCTGGCGGCTGAGGCGATGAGCAAGGGACAAATCTGTTACGCTGAGAACTGGGTCTATGCTCCCGGGATCCAGAAAGAAAGGGAAATCCTTGAAAAAACCGGGGCGCAGATCATCTGGATGCACGGTGAGGAGGCCCATTCGGGTTCTCACTCCCCTTTTTATGGCATCTGGTCCCATTCGGGCGGCGGCTCGATCATGGGCAAGGCGGTACACCCCCTGGGGGCCGTACTCTATCTCAAACAGGTTGAAGGTATGGTCTCCCGGGGAAGACCTATCAGACCGGCGACGGTGTCAGCCAGGGTCCACACGGTCACCAGATCAGAAACTTATAGAGATCTTGGTTTTATCAAGAAAGGGTATACCGATATCGAGGATTTTGGCGCCCTGCACATCGTCTTCGAGGACGGCATGTTCGCCGATGTCTTTGCCTCGGAACTGGTCCTCGGCGGCGTGCATAACTGGATTGAAATAACCGCCAACAACCATCGGACGGTGGTCAATATTAACCCCAATGATTCGATGAAAACTTTCAATCCCCAGGGCTCGCAATTTGACGATGTCTACGTGGTGGAGAAGATTGAGACCAAGGAGGGCTGGTCCAACATTTCCCCTGACGAGGACTGGTACACCGGTTATCAGAGTGAAATTCAGGACTTCTATGAATGTGGAGCTTCGGGGAAAACCCCTCAGTGCGGCTCGATTCTGGCGGCAGACACCATTTTGACCGTCTATGCCGCCTACTGTTCAGCCGCCGAACAGGGCAAAGAAGTGAACATACCCAGTCTCGATTGAACTTTGGTATGGTGCATATTGAACCCAGCTCAGCCAGGCTTCGGCTGGAAAGGTTACGACCCGACCCCCGGTCTGGTGATGGCCGACCAGCATATCGCCTATGCGGCATCGGCGCTGCCGGAACAGGCTGCTCCGGTCAGCGGATCCTTCAGGTCATCGGGACAACCGCCAGCATGGCGCACCGGGTGGAAATCACCATCGAGCAGCAGTGAATCTTATCGAGGAGAACATGATGAAGGTAACCATCAACCGCTACCTGGACGCTGCCGTCCTTTATCCCGAACTGGAGCGCGCCGCTGCCCGACAGGCGATCCAGTCGATTATTGATTACGGCTGTCGGACAGCCTGCATCAGACCCTGTGATATAGATATAGCGGTTGAAATGTGCCAAGACACCGAGACCGATGTCTGTGTGGTGCTTGGGTTTCCGCACGGCTGCGGACTCAGCCGGGTCAAATCGCTGGAAGCGCAAGCCTATCTCGATGACGGTGTAGACGAGATCGATATGGTTGTCAACTACGGTTTTATCCGCTCCGAGAGATGGGATTTGGTTGAGCAGGACATCAGGGGGGTGAGCGAGGCGACCCGGGATCGGTCCAGTCTGCTCAAGGTGATTCTTGAAACCTCCGAGTTGAGCACGGAACAGATCAAACGGGCCACCGAATGTGCGGTCGAAGCCCGGGCCGACTACGTCAAGACCTCCACCGGCTTTGGCAGCGGTGGTGCTACGGTCGAGGCGGTACAGGCCATGCTCGGGGCGGCTGACGGCAGGGTCAAGGTTAAGGCCTCGGGCGGTATCCGCAACTATCAACAGGCGCAAAACTATATCGACCTGGGAGTGACGCGGCTGGGCGTCGGTTATCTGGCCGTACCGGCGATCTGTGCTGGTGCGCCTGCTAATGGAGCAGTCAGCGACAACGATTATTAGACCCCGAGTCTCCCGGAGCACTGCCGGGGCAGTGACACACCACCTTGATGTCGCTCACGGTTTTGAGATTATCATCTAGCGCAGTTTTTTGTTCAGCGTGGTTCTCTCGCTATTGATGACAAAACCCGTCCACCAAACTGCTGAGCCATAAAAGCTGGAACCAGCCCAAAGAAGTTCAGCTCGTCAGTGTGGAATAAAGCCCGGTCGGGGATGTATACTAAATTTTATAAAAGTGACTATACATTTCCAAATGCGATAATTAATCGTTTAACAAAATACCTCAGTGAGTTAGCTTCAAAAGAGCTACATCTCTAGCTGACGACCTTTCCATAAGCCGAATATTTCATGACCAGAATACCAAAAGGAGAACTCCATGTTCAGAACCTGCTCGTCTTGTATCCTAATCACCATCCTCCTCTTTTTTGTCGGTA
Source organism: uncultured Desulfofustis sp. (assembly GCA_905479735.1). Classification (GTDB taxonomy): domain Bacteria; phylum Desulfobacterota; class Desulfobulbia; order Desulfobulbales; family Desulfocapsaceae; genus JABDQA01. Next base: position 531 of record CAJQNS010000075.1, on the reverse strand, counting down.
GTGCGACCGCCCAGGAACAGTCGCAGGATGACCTTGCCAAGCAGGCGCAGAACCCGATCGCGAACTTGATCAGTTTGCCTCTTCAGAACAACACCAATTTGGGGATCGGCCCCGATGAAGACGAGGTGCAGAATATTCTCAATATCCAGCCGGTAATACCCGTTACCATCAATGACGACTGGAATCTCATCACCCGGACGATTGCGCCGATTCTTTGGCAGCCGGATTTCTACACGCAGGGCGAGGGCAGGGTGACAGGCCTGGGCGATATCACCTTTTCGGCCTTTTTCTCACCCAAGAAATCTTCCACACTGACCTGGGGCGTCGGCCCCATATTTCTCTTTCCCACCGCCACCGAAGGCCCTCTCGGAGGGACTTCTGAGTATGGAGGAGAGGCGATGGGATCCGACAAGTGGGGCGCCGGTGCGTCATTCGTCGGACTCATGATGCCGGGGAACTGGGTTATTGGTTCTCTGCTGAGCAATGTCTGGTCTTTTGCAGGGTCCGGTGAGCAGGATATAAATTTCTTCA
>CAJQNS010000074.1 GCA_905479735.1 uncultured Desulfofustis sp. | reverse complement strand
AGGAGCGACGGTATAAGCAGTCGCTCGAAGATGATGTCAGGCGCAAGACGCTGCAGCTCGAAGAACAGAATAAACTGCTTCGGGCCTACAGTGACAGTCTCGAAAATGCCACCGTCCAGCTGATGAGCAGTTTGCAGCGGGCCATGGAGGAGAAGGATTATTACACGGCCGGCCATACCATGCGGGTCACCAGCTATGCGGCCTTGTTGGGAACGGCCATGGGGCTCGATAGTCAGGATCTTATCGTACTGCGGCGGGCAGCCCAGTTTCATGACATCGGAAAACTGGTAATCGATCTTTCCTGCATCCAGAAAAAAGGACCGTTGAGCGACGAAGAACGACAGTTGATCAACGAACATCCCAGTGTCGGTGCTAACATCATCAAACCACTCGGGTTCATGGAGCGCGAGCAGTTCATCATTCGCCACCATCACGAGCGCATGGACGGGACAGGATATCCCGATGGTCTCGGAGGCAGAGAGCTTGACGAGCTAACCAAAATCATTACAGTGGCAGACAGCTATGATGCGATGACATCAAGCAGAAATTATCGACGAAACATGAATATGGACGAAGCCATCGAAGAGCTTAACCGCTGCGCAGGAACGCAGTTTGACACCGAGATCGTCGCTGTATTCGCCGAGCACATCTCCCGGTTCGGCCCGGAATACCTGGCTGTCTCGGCTGGATCAGAAGGGTTCAGCCACAACAATCTAATAAACTGACAAAACAATGCGAATAACCAGCAAGGAAGTTGAGCATGTCGCCCACCTGGCGCGGCTTCACCTGGACAGCGAGGAACTGGATCTGATGACAGAACAGCTCGATACGATCCTCTCCTACGTTGCCAAGCTCGAAGAACTTGACACCGATGGAATCGAACCGACAACCCACGCCTTTTCGATCACCAATGCGTTTCGGGAAGATATCATTGAGACCTCACTGGATCAGGATAAGGCTTTGGCAAACGGTCCGGATCACAGTGACGATTCTTTTGTTGTTCCCCGTGTCATCTGACCCATTTCTATCCAGGTAAGTTTTACAAGATAAAACAGGGTGATATAACCAGCCCTTTGTATTTGAGGAATTTCATGGAGCCTTACGAGCTGACCATTACCGAGGCCGATTCCCTGCTGGCCGAAAAAAAATTATCCTCCGTTGAGTTGACCAGGAGTTGCCTCGAGCGCATCGAGCGCACCGAGGAAGCCCTCTGCTCATTCATCTCGCTAGATCCCGATCAGGCACTGCAGACCGCAGTGCAGGCGGATCGTCGCCGGGACCGGGGAGAGGGCGGAGCACTTTGTGGAATTCCTCTGTCGATAAAGGATTTGCTCTGTACGAAGGACAGAACGACGACCTGTGGTTCCAAAATTCTGGAAAACTTCAAACCACCCTATGATGCAACGGTGGTTGAAAAACTCAACGAGTGCGGGGCGGTGATTGTTGGCAAGGCAGCGATGGATGAATTCGCCATGGGCTCCACCTCGGAGAACTGTGCCTACAAAATTCCTTCCAATCCCTGGGACATCGACTGTGTTGCCGGCGGTTCATCCGGAGGGTCCGCAGCTTCGGTGGCTTCGGGACAGGTGCTCGGTTCGCTGGGCTCCGACACCGGCGGTTCGATCCGACAACCGGCATCGCTGTGCGGTATTGTCGGAATGAAGCCCACCTATGGACGGGTATCGAGATACGGACTGGTTGCTTTTGCCTCGTCTCTGGATCAGATCGGTCCCTTGACCAGGGATGTGACGGATTGTGCCACAATGATGCAGGCCATTTGCGGTTATGACAGGCGTGACTCCACCTCGGTCGAGCAGCCGGTGGAAGATTATCACAGCTTTCTCAGCGAAGGTTTGCAGGGGGTCCGGATTGGCGTGCCCCGGGAGTATTTCACCAGGGGACTCGATCCGGAGGTGAACCAGGTGGTGATGAATGGTGTCGATGTGCTCAAATCGGCTGGGGCGGAAATCGTAGAGGTGTCAATTCCGCATATCGATTATTGCGTCGCTGTTTACTACCTGATCGCCCCGGCCGAGGCCAGTTCCAACCTGGCCCGCTACGATGGCGTCGCTTATGGGTTTCGAAAAGAGGGGGCCCAGGATCTGGTTGACATGTATAAGGATACCCGCTCACAGGGGTTCGGACCGGAGGTCAAAAGAAGAATTTTGATCGGTACCTATGCCTTATCTTCGGGGTATTATGATGCTTACTATAAGAAAGCATCCCAGGTCAGGACCCTGATCCTCAATGATTTCAAGCGAGCCTGGGAGTCGTGTGACCTGCTGATCTCGCCGGTCTCGCCAACACCGGCCTGGAAGAAAGGCGAAAAAGCTGACGATCCTCTGGCCATGTACCTCTCCGACATCTTCACCCTGTCGACCAACCTGGCCGGTTTGCCGGGCCTGTCGGTGCCAGGCGGCTACAGCAGCAGCGGTCTACCGATCGGGATCCAGCTCCAGGGCCCGCACTTTGACGAGGGGGCCCTGCTCAAGTGCGGGTTTAACCTTGAGAGGGGATTGAGCCTTGAGCGAAAAATTCCTGCGATTTGCGCCTAGCACAGATGTCTCCCCTACTCACCGAGGTCCCGTGTGAAACTACAGATACCTGAAAACATAAGGGAAATAACCCCGTATCCCCCAGGCAAGCCCATCGAAGAGCTGGAAAGGGAGTACGGTATCAGCGGCTCCATCAAGTTGGCCTCCAACGAAAACCCTTTCGGGCCATCACCTGCTGCCCTTCAAGCCATGCGCAGCGCCCTCGAGAACCTGCACCGCTACCCCGACGGTTCCTGCTACTATCTGAACCGGGCAGTGGCCAAGCACCTCGGTGTTGCTCCTGAACAGCTGGTTTTTGGTAACGGCTCAAATGAAATCATAGAGTTTCTGGTCAAAGCATTCGTCAAAGAAGAGGATGAGGTGATCACCAGCCACCCATCCTTCCTGATGTATCAGAAATTCGTGCAGGTACGCGGTGGCCGTAATCATGTGGTGGAACTCAAAGATATGCACCACGACCTGGATGCGATTGGTGCACTGGTATCACCGGCAACAAGACTGATTTTCATCGACAACCCCAACAACCCCACCGGTACACTGCTGCCCTGGGACCGGCTGAAGTCTTTTCTGGTGAAGCTGCCGGATCACCTGATCGTAGTTCTCGATGAAGCCTATATCGATTTTGTCGACGAAGATCAACGTTATGATACCCTTTCTCTGATTGACGACCAGCAAGGCCGCTGCGGCGTGGTCCTGCTGAGAACCTTTTCAAAGGCTTATGGTCTGGCTGGGCTGCGAATAGGTTTCGGGGTCATGGCCGAAGCGGTTGCCGACTGCCTGCACAAGGTCCGCCAGCCGTTCAATATAAACCTGATTGCCCAGCATGGTGCCCTCGCCGCCCTGGGTGACCGGGACTTCTATCAGCAGACCATGCGCCAGACAGCCGCCGGAAAACGCTATCTGATTGAAACGCTGAAACAGCTGGGGTGTACCCCTTTTCCATCACAGACCAACTTCTTTCTGATCGACGTGCATGTCGATGCGACCATCTTGTATGAAGCGATGCTCCGCAAAGGGGTGATCATCAGGTCCATGAAAGCCTACGGTTTTGAGAGTTATATTCGAATAAACGTGGGCACAGGTGAAGAGAACAACCGCTTTCTGGCGGCCCTCAAAGAGGCTTTGGCGGAGTGTGGTCATGGCTGAAACGGTGGGTCCGATCATCACCATTGACGGTCCTGCCGGAGTCGGCAAATCGACCATCAGCCGAAAGGTGGCGGCGCGTTATGGCTATACTTACCTGGATACCGGGGCTATGTACCGGGCTGTTGCCTGGTATCTGGTGCAATACGGTATCGACATTGACAACATTGCAGACGTCGAGTCTGTGCTTGATGATATTACCATCACCTTACTGCCCGCCAAAAATGAAGGTGACGACGTCGGGGTGCTGCTCAATGGTGAGAATATATCGGCGCAGATAAGGACACCAGATATCTCCATGATCGCCTCCACGGTATCGGCACTGCCGGTTGTCCGCGAGAAGTTAACCGCCATGCAGAGGCAGATTGGCGCCCAGGGCTGTGTTGTTGCCGAGGGCAGAGATACGGGTACGGTGGTCTTTCCGGAGGCCAGTAATAAATTCTATCTCGATGCCAAGCCCGAAGCGCGGGCCGGGAGAAGGGCTCTGCAGTTGAGGGAGCGGGGCGAATCGGTGGATGAAGAGAAACTGCTCGAAATGACCATCGCCCGTGACAAGCAAGACAGCGAACGTGAGATCGCACCGTTGAAAAAGGCCGATGATGCGGTCCTTGTCGATACCACGGACCTGTCTGCCGATCAGGTTTTTAAAGCGATTACCGAGTTAATAGACTGACAGGAAAGACCTGGTATTCCAACCGGGGGCTCCGGGTGGAATACCAGGGACAAAAGCTGGGAGCTATTCGATTACGAAATCCGCCCGGCGGTTCTGGCTCCAGGCAAAATCGGTTTGCTCATAGAAAAGAGGCTTTTCTTCACCGTAGCTTACCGTTCTGATTCTGCCGGGTTGGACACCAAGATCGATGAGATAATCACGAACGTTGATTGCCCGTTTCTCACCCAGGGCCAGGTTATATTCCTTGGTGCCGCGGTCATCGCAATTACCTTCGACGATTACGGTGCTGGGAATTTGATTGATATACTCGGCATTTTGAATCATCCGGTCGGCCATGTCGGGTCGAATAATGGCCTGGTCGAAATCAAAATAGACCGGGACCAGCCCGGTGGAAGAACGCCCATGCATCTGCTTGTACTCATCGCTCTGCTGATCCATCCCGGCGGCGGCGTCACCGGCGGTGCTGCCGTCGTCGAGTGTTCCTTCAATGGCAAGACTGTTCTCGGAATAGGTACCATCAGCAGTCGGGTAAGAGCTTGAACTTGTTGAGCTGCTCGCCTGGCTGTCTGACTCGGGCGGGACGACAGACTTCTTGGTACAGCCTCCGGTAAGGACGGCTACTAGTGCGGTGACGGCGACAATTACAAAGAGCCTGGTGACGACCTTTTTCATCTCTGCTCCTCTTGCTCTGGTTGATTTTGGGAGTTAGTGGATTTTGAACCGATTATCTATTCTAGCCTGATTGCTACTGAGGTCAAGGTTTTTATGGCGGCTGAGATCGATTTTGGGGGCCGAATCGGGGGCTGATAACGAGCCCCTATGTGTTTGATTCCATTGGTTATGTTCATATCTTTAAATTGAGGACATATGGATTTTATCTCAACCTGCGGGACCGGCCTGGAAGATCTGGTCGCCGGTGAATTAAAGAATTTCAGCGCCGGGGTAAGCAGCTCATCAAGGGGGATGATTCGCTGGGTCGGCCCGCTCGAAGCTGGCTATCGAGCCTGTCTCTGGTCCCGGTTTTCCTCCCGCGTGGTCCTGGTTCTTTCCGAGTTTGAAATTGGGGATACAGATGATCTTTATGAGGGGGCAAAATCGACCACCTGGGAAGATCACTTTTCCACCCGGGATAGTTTTGCGGTGGATTGTATTTTGTCAGCCCCGGGCCCGGTTACCAACAGCATGTTTGGAGCGCTCAGAATCAAGGATGCTATTGCTGACCGCTTCCGGGAAGGCCAAGGGTCAAGACCCAGCGTGCAGGTACAGCGCCCATCTGTCAGGGTTTACCTGCAGGTTCATGGGAATCGGGCCTTGATTGGTATTGACCTGTCGGGCGAAGGGCAGCATCGGCGCGGCTATCGGGCGGCATCTGGACCTGCCCCGCTGAAGGAAAACCTGGCAGCGGCGATTATCGCTCTGAGTGGCTGGGATGGCGAGACCCCTCTGCTTGACCCGATGTGCGGTTCGGCAACGCTGTTGATAGAAGCGGCCCTGATGAGGGCAGACTCAGCGCCTGGGCTGGGCCGGTCCTATTTCGGGTTGACGGGCTGGGGAGGTCACCAGAGGGAGCTCTGGGAAGAGCTGATTGGTGAGGCAATGGAGCGCGAGGCCGTCTCCCAGCAGCAAACCTGGCCGCCTTTGATTGGCTATGATGGAGATCGTACAGCTGTTCGGGCAGCCCGAAAAAATATCAACCGGGCTGGTTTTGAGGACAGAATAAGCGTCGAGCAGCAGGAAATACACGGCTTGAAAAACAGCTTGGAGCAGCCCGGGTTTCTGGTCTGCAATCCCCCGTACGGTGAGCGTCTATCGGACAGCCAAGCGGTGAAACATCTCTACCGGCATATGGGAGAATGCTTCCAGCGGGAATTTTCAGACTGGAGAATCACCCTTTTTACGGCTGCACCGGACTATGCGGACCGCTTCAAAATACGATTTGACTCGAGTACTAAAATTTTCAATGGTCCCCTTGCCTGCCGGCTTTTCAGCGGTACACCACTGCCGATGCAGGAAAACGCCGAGCTCAAGGTTTGGCGGCTGAATGACAGGCTGGATGAGGAGGAGAGGACCGAGTTGAGTAACCGATTGACAAAAAATTTCCGCAAACTTCACCCCTGGGCGGTTGCTCAGAATCTTGACTGGTTCAGGCTTTATGACCGTGATCTTCCCCAATTCAATGTCGCCATAGATATGGTGGGCAATCAGCTTTACATCAAGGAATTTCGGCCGCCGCCAGGAAAAACCACCCGTCTGGCGGACGAACGCTTCAGCCAGGTAACACATACCGTGCGCAGCCTATTCGACATCAGCCGGGACCGGGTGGCGGTAAATCGCAGCCGGGCCCCGCAGGCTGCACCCAAGAAGGGGAGTGGGCGCCAAAACCTGTTCGAGCTCAGGGAAGGGAAACCACTATTTCTGATCGGTTCAGTAAATGATCGGTGGTTGCCATTCTTTCCGGAGCAGAGGTTTGTAAGGCAATTGATAGGTGAAACTATTAGCCAGGGAAGATTTCTCAGTCTCTACGATTCCAGTGGTGGGGCAACTGTCAGCGCCGTTCTAGGAGGGGCGAGGAAAACGGTAACCATCGGTGTATCCGATAGAGATGAAGAGACGCTGTCGATGAACTTCAGCCGTAACGGTCTGTATCCTGGGAACCATGATATTGTTAAAGATGATGTAATGGCCTGGTTGAAAAAAAACAATGAACCATTCGACCTCATCTATGTATGCTTTCGCCAAAAGAGGTACAGGTTGTCCAAGTCTTCAATTTTTGATGTGTTGTCGGGGCACCGTCATCTTCTTGATCGGGCACTCGCTGATCTGACTGACGGAGGTCGGCTGATCGTGTCATCTCTGATAGCGGGGTTTGAACTCGATTCGTCGGTGCTGAAAAAATATAACTGCAGGGATATCAGTCGGGCAATGTCGTCACCTGATCTGCCGCGGGAGGGAAGAAACTTCAGGTGCTGGGAAATCACCAGGTCTGAGGTGGATGAATCGGAGACTTCGTGATATAATGCTCTGTTTATAAATCCTGAATTGTAATGATGCAGGCGAACTCGAATCTACAGCTGATAAAGAAGATGAATTTACCGCAGCCGCCACATGAGGTCTTCGCTCACAACCGTCACCCGCTTGTAACGATAAGCTTCCAGTAATTTCCCATGTCGTCTTTTACCAACGTCTGCCTGCACACCTTTGGTTATGAAATGCCGCCCAGGACACTGAGTTCCGAGGCTGTCGAACAACGACTGGCTGCGGTGTACGAACGCCTCAGGCTGCCGGATGGAAGACTGGAGATGATGAGCGGAATCCGGGAGCGCCGCTTATGGCAGCCCGGAACCAAGCCGAGCCAAGCCGCTTCAATGGCGGGGCGGGCAACCCTCAAAAAGGCGGGAATCGACCCGACAGAGATTCAATGCCTGCTCTTCACCTCGGTGTCGAGGGATATGATGGAGCCGGCCACTGCCTCTTTCGTGCATCACTCGCTGGGGTTGTCCCCGGGCTGTCTGGTTCTCGATATCTCCAATGCCTGTCTGGGTTTTCTGGACGGCATGGTGCTGTTGGGCAGCATGATCGAGCAGGGCCAGGTCGAGAATGGGCTGGTGGTTTCCGGGGAAACAGCGGAAGCGCTTATCGAGTCGACCATTCAGACCTTACTCACCGATAGTTCGCTGACCCGCAAGTCGATCAAACCTGCCTTTGCTTCGCTGACCATCGGCTCTGGTGCCGTGGGACTCTATATGTGCCGCAGTTCACGGGCAACCGCAGACAGACCGCATCTGGCCCATTGTGCCTGGTTGGCCAACACCGATTTTTCCAACCTCTGCCTGGGAGGACAATCGGCAGCGGAGACCACCCTGATGGCTACCGATTCCGAAGAGCTGCTTATCCAGGGAATTGAAACCGCGAAGCGGACCTGGGAGCTTTTCTCATCGACAAGCGGTTGGCATGATGAAGATATCGATTGTTATTGCTGCCATCAGGTTGGCTCCGCACATGCCAGACTGCTGTTCGAGCGGTTGGCATTGACGGCCGAGAAAAATTTCGAGACCCTGCCTTTTCTTGGTAATGTCGGTTCGGTGTCTGCACCTGTAACCATGGCCATGGCCATTGAAAATCAACGTTTTGCCCCGGGAATGAAGGGGGCAATGCTGGGAATCGGGAGTGGAATAAATTGCCTGATGCTCGGCGTTACTTGGCAGGTGTGATGGTGTCGAATCAAATACCTTCAGTGCACGGCCGAAGATTATTGAAACTGGCCCGTGAAACCATAGCTCAGCGGTTGGGTCTGATTGAGGCGGTAGACCAGGCTGGCCTTGAGGATGAGGCACTGAGCCAGGATCTGGCTACCTTCATAACCCTGAAGAAGGACGGTCAGTTGCGGGGCTGTATTGGCAACCTGGAAGCCACCGGCCCCCTACTCGAATCACTCACCCAAAATGCCCGGCACGCCGCCTTCAACGATCACCGTTTCTCGCCGCTCAGCAAGGAGGAGCTTGAACGGGTAAGGATCGATATTTCGATTCTGAGCAGACCGGCTCGACTCCAATTTGACGATGGAAACGATCTGCTGGCCAAACTGCGCCCCGGTACGGATGGGGTAATACTGAAAAAGGGCAAATCCCGGGCAACATTTCTCCCCCAGGTCTGGAAGCAGTTGCCCCAGCCCCAGCAATTCATGGAACATCTTTGCCGCAAAGCAGGCTTGTCGCCGGCGGCCTGGCGAGACAGAGATATTGAAATTTATTTATACCAGGTTCAGAGTTTTAACGAGGAAACAGATGCTGTTGAATCTTACCCCCGGGCTGACTGAAGAGCTCGGAATCCTCTACGAGGATATGGAGAAGGCTTACGATGCGGTTGCTGAGGTGCTGGGACATGGCTGCGACGGCTGCCCGGACAATTGCTGCGATTCATATTTTCTGCACCACACCTATATCGAGTGGGCCTATCTCTGGGAGGGGGTCGCCGCGCTCCCCGACAAAGACCGAGAGGCCCTGCTGTCCAGGGCAAAAGCTTATGAACTCGAAGCCCAGAAACTGATTGGCAGGGGGGAGCGGCCCAGGATCATGTGTCCGGTCAACCAGGATGGCAGATGCTCACTCTACAAGCATCGGCTGATGGTCTGCCGTACCCACGGAGTTCCCGCCTCAATGACCCGCCCGGACGGCCAGCAGTTGAGATTTCCGGGATGCTTCAGATGTCAGGATCTGGTTGAGGGACAAGGGCTTGCCGAGAATGAGATCCCGCTCATGGAGCGTACCGATCTGCTCAAAAGGTTGGTATTGCTGGAACATGAGTTACTCTCCGGGAAAAGACATCTCGTACCCAAGGTGAAGCGGACCATTGCTTCAATGCTGATCAGCGGTCCACCGGATCTTCCCCATTGTTCAGATCGCCCCACAAGGCCCTGAGCAGAATTTACCTAAAACATAGTGACTGGAGTCTGCCTTGAAGATGAAAGTGACAGGAAAACAGCCCAACTCAAGAGATTGCTTCGTCTGCGGACTGGAAAATGAGTTCGGTTTGAAAAGTGATTTTTTTGAGCTGGAGAACGGTGAACTGCTTGCCAGGTTCTTACCGGACGAAGCGCATCAGAGTTATCCCGGCCGGCTGCATGGCGGCATTTCGGCGGCCATCCTCGATGAGACCCTGGGCAGATTAGTTATCAGTCATGAGGGGTCCGGGGTGTGGGGAGTCACCCTTGAATTTTCGATGAAGTTCAGAAAACCGGTGCCGCTGGACCAGGAAGTGCTGGTCAGAGCCAGGGTGACTTACGAAAATAAAAGAACCTTTGAGGGAACCGGTGAAATTGTTCTGGCCGACGGGTCAGTTGCGGTTGAGGGTAAGGGCCGTTATCTGAAGATGTCGCTGGCCAATATCACCGATGACGATTTCGAAGGTGAACAGTGGCGGATCGTTGCCCAGAAAGACGATCCCCTTGAGATCGAGCTTCCCTGAGCGCACCCCAATCAAAGAAGGGAATAAATGAATTCGGCCGCCTGATCGGCCCCGTTGACAGGAAGCGTTTCCCGTCTGCCCGGCATCATTTCCTCCAGGTCATTGAGCCATTCTCCACTGAAAAAGTATCTCTCGTTGATAACGGTTCCACTCATTTCTTTGGCAACATAGCGCTCTACCACCGCTGATTCGGCAAAGTTTTCTCTGGCCACGCAGCAGATCGGCGTGCCGGACTGCTGGCACTCGGCTATGGTGGAGTAGCCGCTCTTGCAGATCAGCAGATCGGCACCGTTTATAAGATCGGGATGGTGCAGGTTGCTGCGGGGGCCCAGCAGTCTGATGTTGTCACCGAGGGCCCTGTCGTGGCTCTGACCGGCAACGACAAAATAATAGTCTTTATGGCGGTGCAGGTCCTTGACAAACGGCAGATCGAGGGCAACTCCGCCCATGGAGATCAGGACAATCTGTCGCTGTGCTGCCGCTAATTCGGCTCGGACCAGGTGACGCTCCGCCATTTGCCTTCTGGCTATTGGTCCACAGTGCAAATCGTGGCGAGCGGGTTTGCAGACCGGGTCGGTTTGAATTCTGAAATCGGCCTTTGCGTAGGAGCCTGATAAGAATTCTTGAAAAGGTTCCAATCCGGAATCAGGACCCATTTGAGCATAGATCCAGTCCCAGGTAAAATTTTCGACCAGTATCGATGGAATGGACGCCGCCCTTCCCACCTCTATACCCAGGCAGCTGATATCACATATAATCAGCCGGCATGAGCGGCATAATTCGGCGCAATCGCCGATCAAAGATGGGGTAAACGGCAAGAGTTCAGCCAGCTTGTCGATCGTCTGTTGTCGATCCTCTAAAAAGGCATCGCGCTGCACGAGACCGACGTCGGTGATCACCGGGTGATAGGAGAAGGGAACTTCTGAACTCTGAAAAAGAGACCGAGGTACGGTGGTGAAAAGTCTGATTTTGAGCTTCGGCAGGTGATACTGCAGGGCCTGAAGCAGCCCGATGGTCCGGGTGGCATGGCCGAAACCGTGAGGAGATATGAAGCAGGCCAGTTCAGTGGTCATCGATCAGAGACGAAGCATAGGTAAGAGAGGTCTCGAGAGTTTTCTTCGTTTCCCCCGGGTCGGGTTATAATTTAATGCAGATCCTTTCCGGTGGTACTCATTGCCATTTTACAGTTTCGAACTCCACGCAGAGAACGGAGCCGGTCGGCAAGTTCATGGACAGATCCGGCTTTGCCCTTGACGATGACAACCTCGAGACAGTTGTGATGATCCATGTGAATATGGGTGGCGGAGACGATCTGGTGGTGATAATCATGCTGAATCTCGGTCACTTTTTCCTGGAGTTTGGGCTGATGATGATCATAGACCATGGAAATGACCCCGATCACATCTTTGTCAGCCTGCCATTCCTCCTCGACAAAAGTAGAGCGGATCAGGTCCCTGATCGCCTCTGAACGATTGACATACTTCTGCTGTTTGATAACGGTGTCGAACCGTTCGAGCAGTTTTTCATCCAGTGAGATGGTGAAACGTTTTAACATGATTTTTCCTGTTTACTTCAGAGGTAGTCGAAACGCTACTGCGGCTGAGCAGGCTCAGCAGAGATTCTGGCCCGCAAGGCAGCCGCGTATTTTCAAGTATCGAAATTTCTGGATAACCCATATAGATTAGCAGAGTGAGGTCTATGGAATCCAAATTCCATCGATTTTTGGGCTAGGTTAGCGTGCCCCTTTTTCTCCGTCAACATTTTTGAGATTGAAGCGTACACCCTGGAATGAGCAAAAGCAAAAACTCAGTTACGAAGATGATAGATAAGGTACCCATTGAGGTCATTGGTTATATCAATTCCTGTTTCAGCGAAAAATTCGGCACGCCCCGGCAATCCGGGCTGGCCCCTTCAGCCGAGGCACGACTCAAGTTGGTTGAGCCGTTCAATCGTCGGGAAATGTTTCGCGGGCTGGAAGAATTCAGCCACGTCTGGATCCAGTTTCTCTTTCATCAGGTCAGAACGGAAGGCTGGAAAACAACAGTGCGCCCACCACGGCTGGGAGGAAACGAGCGTAAGGGTATCTGGGCCACCAGGAGTCCCCACCGGCCCAATTTCATGGGACTCTCTGCGGTGCAGCTAAAGCACATCGATTTTAACAACGGGGTGGAGCTGGTTCTGGCCGGAGTGGACCTGCTGGACGGAACACCGGTAGTTGATATTAAACCGTATCTGCCATCGAGTGACAGCCTTGATGAGGCGTCCGAGGGGTGGGCGGGCCGTGCTTTCGAAAAGCTGGAAGTTGAGTTTCTTCCCGCGGCGGTTCAATTCTGCAGCGTTTATGAAAATGAAACAGGTGTTCCCCTGCAGCAGCTCATCACCGAGATACTCAGAGAAGATCCACGGCCGCCCGCACAGCGTCAAAAAAAAGAGACGTTTGGCATGCGGCTCTACGATGTCAACGTACGTTGGCAGGTCAGAGCTGCTACCTGCAGAGTCAGTTCCTGCGAGAAGGTGGGATAGGGACTATTCGGTTTCGAGAATGCAATAGACCCGGCCGCCGACGAGGTATTGTCCCGTGACGATATCATACCTGAGGCTGGAGCCTTTGATCTCGGCCCCCTCGGCAACCATCCGGGTGGCAACGGGCGAATCGATGATCCGTTTATCGTCATAATAATGAAGGAGATCGGTGAACAGCTTCTGCTGCTGGGATGCCCGGTTGACGACCACGTTTTTGTTTAAGATCAAATGTCTTGTCTGGGTGTTGTAGATCCCTGAATCGGCTTTGACATTGACCATATCGCCCTGTTCGTCAAACAGATCTGAATCGATATCCACCAGCACGAATTCGTCAGGTTTATCGCTGGTGTAGGCCTGCCTGGCACGTATTTCAGCTGTCGTTTGGCCCGCCTGATTTTGGGTGATAAGCACCTTCTGCATGACAAAATCATGCTCTTTTTGAGGACCGGACTCAATGCTGCTCTCCTCCTCTAGTCCGCGGGGAGCAAGAAAAGAGGAGACCGGCAGTTGCCAGACCGGGAAGGTGACGATAATCAGGACTGGTATGAGCCAGACCAGGTTGCGGCGGTTAAGCGTTATCATAAGAATTGTTGCAGCAGCGTATCATGCAGCCCTTTGGCCTGGATGATCAGATCGCAGGTTTCCCTGACCGCGCCGGCGCCCCCAGGGCGACTGGCAACGAAGTGGCAGGCGTCTTTGACGGCCTCAACCGCATTGGCAGGGCAGGCGGCAAGACCAACCCGGGCGAGCAAACCCAGGTCGATAAGATCGTCCCCCATATAGCAGACCTGGTAAGGTTTTAGACCGGTGTCGCCGAGGATTGACTTGAATTCCTCAAGTTTGTTGCGGGCTCCCTGCCGAATATGGGCCATGTCCAGTTCTTTGGCGCGTCTGGCGACCAGATTTGAGGTGCGGGCGGTGATTATACCAGTCATCACCTTGGCCTGCTGAACGAGCCTGATGCCGAGACCGTCCTGGGTGTTGAACGCTTTCGACTCGACCCCTTCGTCTGAATAGATCAATGTACCGTCGGTGAGCACGCCATCCACATCGAGCAACAATAGACGAATCGGCTCGGCCTTGGCCAGCATCATCCGCTCCTCCTCCGAAGGCTGACGATTTTTGTCCCGGGCACGGCGACGATAGCCCTCAAGAATCTCACAGTCCGAAGGATGGGATCCCCCGCTGGCGCATTGCTTGGAATTGTCGGTCATGGCGGTGGGCTGATCAGCCGAGGGCGGCACGGATTGAGACGAGTTGCCTGAGCAGCGCTTCGATATCATCTAAAGCGATGGAGTTTGGGCCGTCGCAGAGGGCTTGGTCGGGATCCGGGTGTACTTCCATGAATAAGCCGTCGATACCTGCAGCGACTGCAGCCCGGGACAGCGGCGCGATAAATTCCCGCTGCCCACCCGAAGACTCTCCTGCTCCTCCGGGGAGCTGAACCGAGTGCGTGGCATCGTAGATCACCGGGCAGTCAAATTCGCGCATTACCGGGAACGCACGCATGTCGACCACCAGGTTGTTGTAGCCGAAGCTGGAGCCGCGCTCGACCAGCATTACCTGGCTTGTGCCGCTGCTGCGTATCTTGTTTACCCCGTTTTTTATTTCCCAGGGAGAGACGAACTGCCCTTTTTTCAGATTGATCGGTTTGCCGGTGGCCGCGGCGGCGGTCAACAGATCGGTCTGCCGGCACAGGAATGCAGGAATCTGGATAATGTCAAGGACTTCGGCTGCGGCTCCGGCCTGGCCAGGTTCGTGGATATCGGAAATCACCGGTACACCGAGTTCCTGCTTTATCCGGCTGAGTGAGGCCAGCCCGCGATCGAGGCCGGGGCCTCTGTACGAGGAAAGCGAGGTTCGGTTGGCTTTATCGAAGGAGGCCTTGAAGACATATGAAATGCCCAATGGACGGCAGATCTTCTGCATGGTCGAGGCCACCTGGAGACCAAGCTCTTCCGACTCCAAAACGCAGGGACCGGCTATGAGGAGCAGGGGGCGTTCAGATCCAACTTCGATGGTTGATCCGTCTGGGCAGCTTACCGATACGGGGGTGACGTTCATCAGTTTTTTGTGCTATGGGTCAGGGCAGCCTTGATGAAATCCCGGAACAGAGGGTGGGGCTTCATCGGCTTGGACTTGAATTCCGGATGAAACTGGCAGCCAAGAAACCAGGGGTGGTCTTCTATCTCGACGATTTCCACCAGGTTGTTGTCCGGTGAAGTACCTGAAACCATCAACCCTCCATCCTCGAGCTGCTGGCGGTAGTCGTTATTATACTCGTAACGGTGGCGATGGCGTTCCGAAATTTCATCGGCCCGGTAGGCGGCTGCGGCCAGGGTGTCAGGTTTGAGCGTACAGGGGTAGGCGCCGAGACGCAGGGTGCCGCCCATGTCGGAGTTCTCGTCGCGTACCTGCACCTGGTTGTTGCGATAGTCAAACCACTCCTTGCAAAGATAGATGACCGGGTCAGGTGTCAATGGATCCAGCTCAGAGCTGTGGGCTGTTTCGATTCCCAGCACTGACCGGCTGTATTCGACCACCGCCAGTTGCATGCCCAGACAGATGCCGAAAAACGGGATCTTATTTTCCCGGGCGTGGGTAATTGCTCTGATCTTGCCTTCGGCTCCGCGTATACCGAAGCCGCCGGGCACCAGAATGCCATCACAGCCCTCGAGCAGCTCAGCTGGATCTCCGTTTTCGAGTTCTTCGGCGCTGAGGTAGCGCAGCTGAACTTTGGCCTGGTTGCCGATGCCGCCGTGAATCAGCGCTTCGTGGAGGCTCTTGTAGGATTCGGTCAGATCCACATATTTGCCGGTGATGGCTATGGTGACCGTGTGTTTGGGATTCTTCAGGTTGTAAACCAGTTTTTTCCAAGGTTCTATATTGGGCTGCCCGGTCCAGACATTGAGCAGTTCCAGGATTTTGGCGTCCAGTCCTTCCTCGTGAAAATGAAGCGGAACCTCGTAAATCGTATCGACGTCAATAGCGGTGATCACCGCGTCCTGGGGTACATTGCAGAACAAGGCGATCTTGGCTTTGAGATCAGAGCTAAGGGGTACTTCAGTCCTGCAGACCAGAATATCAGGCTGGATGCCGTCAGCCCGCAGTTCTCTGACCGAGTGCTGAGTCGGTTTGGTTTTCACTTCGCCGGCCGCCTTGATATAGGGCACCAGTGTCAGGTGGATAAACAGGGAATATTCTTTGCCGAGATCGCCGCGTAGCTGCCTGATCGCCTCGACGAACGGCAACCCCTCGATGTCGCCAATGGTGCCGCCGATTTCGATGATGGCAATGTCGACACTGCCATCGAGTTGAAGTACAGCGGCCTTTATTTCATCGGTGATGTGGGGAATCACCTGAACGGTGCCTCCCAGGTATTCGCCCCTGCGTTCCTTTGTTATGACCGAATAGTAAATTCTGCCCGAAGTATAATTGTTGACCTGGGCCATGACGGCATCGGTGTAGCGCTCATAGTGGCCCATGTCCAGGTCGGTCTCGGCACCATCGTCAGTAACGTAAACTTCACCGTGCTGAAACGGGTTCATGGTACCGGGGTCTACATTTATGTAGGGGTCGAGTTTCTGAAAGGTCACGGTCAACCCCCGACTTTCCAGCAGCGCACCAATGGATGCGGAGGCGAGGCCCTTACCCAGGGAGGAAAGAACTCCGCCGGTGACGAAGATAAATTTAGTCCGTTTGGTGTTGTTTGCTGATCTCTGCATTTGGGGCCCCTTGAGGAAAAGTGTTGTCGGCTCTTTTATACACCTTATTTACACCTGAGGCAACCGCCCATCCGGGCAGAACGGTGCCAAATCACCGACCCCTTGTCACTGCCTGCAACGGTGCATACTTTAGAAGTAAATGAGAATAATTCCCAAATAGGATAAGAGATGAATTATTTACTGATATCAGGTGTGTTAGCAGTTTTGGGGCTGGTCATGTTTTCATCCGCTGCAGTGGCCAAAGAGGAAACCGCAATTTTCGGGGGCGGCTGTTTCTGGTGCATGGAGCCACCTTTTGAACAGCTCGATGGAGTGATCGAGGTGGTGGCCGGTTATACCGGAGGAACCGAGGAAGACGCCGATTACAAGAAAGTATCGGCCGGCAGGACGGATCACTATGAGGCCGTCAGGGTTATCTACGACCCGGAAAAGGTTTCTTATAAAGAACTGGTTGAGACATTCTGGCGGCAGATCGACCCCACCGATGACGGCGGTCAGTTTGCCGACCGGGGCGAGCACTACAAGACAGCTATTTTCTACAGTACAGAAGAGCAGCGTGCAGTTGCCGAAATGTCCAAAAAGGAACTTGATGAATCAAAAATATTTGATCGTCCGGTGGTAACCCCAGTTGTTCCGGCAAAACCATTCTACCTCGCTGAGGAGTATCATCAGGATTACTACCTGAAGAACGTGCAGCATTATTCCCGGTACAAAAAAGGCTCGGGCAGACAGCCATTTATCGACCGCGTCTGGGGGAAAGAGACGGATAAAAAAGGTGGGAACGGTTACGCCAAGCCAAGCGATCAGGAGCTCAAGCAGAAGCTGACACCGATGCAGTATACGGTTACTCAGAAAGATGGAACCGAACCGCCGTTCAACAATGAATACTGGAACACCAAAGGAAAGGGTATTTATGTCGATGTGGTTTCCGGAGAGCCGCTCTTCAGCTCCCTGGACAAATTCGATTCGGGAACCGGCTGGCCAAGTTTCACCCGACCGCTGGAGCCGGAAAACATCGTTGAGCACAAAGACCGCTCACTGTTCATGGTACGGATTGAGGTTCGCAGCAAGGGGGCAGATTCCCACCTGGGGCATGTGTTCGAAGATGGTCCTCCGCCCACCAATTTGCGTTACTGCATCAATTCAGCAGCCCTGCGCTTTGTTGATGTTGATAATTTCGAGCAGGAGGGATACGAAGACTATCTCGATCTGTTTAAATAATCTTCTGTCGCCCCCGGCCAAGAGGTCGGTGTGCTCTCTCACCGATTGTTGAGCAGATCTTCGACGGACCGTCCGTCTATTGGTGAGGCGAAGATCTCTTCGAGCAGGGGAATGACCTGATCGGCGACGGTATCCTCGATGAGAAAGCCGGGCAGCGGTCGGGCGGTCAGGCAGTTGCCCCGGGCCGCAGCCAAACTCTCCTGGTGACGGTCTCGGTCGGAAATATGGCCGGCCGCTGCAGCCTGCAGAGAGACGACATCGAGCAAAGTTCCCCAGAGACTGAATTGGCCGAGATGCTCGATGATCTGTGAAACTGCCGTGGCGGCCGACAGGTATTCCGGCGGCAACAGGGCATTTCCACCTTGACGGCAGCATACGATCGAGGCGAAACAGCGACAGGAAAAAGGTCTCGCCGGATAGACCGTACAGATATTCTCCACCAGCAAGGGACAGACCCCGCCCAGACGTTTCTCGTTAACTTCCACTTCCCTGCCTTCCAGACAAGCTTTGGCGTATTCATTGGTTGTCTGGGACAGCGGCCGGTGAGTCGGTATGGTGCTAAGTTTGTCAGACAGCCAATCAACTCCATGCTGACCGAGGATATAATCGAGCAGCAGTTCACCTTCAGGCGCCGTAATTGAGACATCGGTGGTGCAGCATACCGCGCAGCCTTTATTACAGGCGAAGCCAAACTGTTTCGACCAATTTTCAAAACGGTCGAAAATTATCTCCAGGATCTGCTTCTTCATACTCCAGCTAAGATCTACAGTGGTTTCCCCAACACTTCGTTGCGTTCAAAATTTTATCCTCGGAGGTGACCGTATGGTTGCGGTGCCTGGGGTAAAATTCTTCGCCTGCCTCGATTGGGGAATGAATTCATCGTTTCAGAGTGGAAACTACAATAGATTCATCTTTGAAGAAAGGCTGAAAGCAAGGTGACCCTGCGCCGTCCCTGCACAAATCGAGCCGAAGCGGCTTCTTGTTGCCCCTTGTGCGGCGGGGGGCAGTGTTGTAAACTGCGGCTTCTTTTCGGCACTGAGAACCACTCTATCATCACCCATCTGAGACTATGGATTATCTGAACATTTCTGGTAAATATTTTGTCATATTCGGCCTGGCAAACAAGAAGTCGGTTGCCGCTGCCATCGCTTCGACGCTTCTCGAGCAGGGCGGCGAAGTTATCCTGGTGGTGCGCTCCAAACAGAGACAGGACACGGCGGGCAAACTCTTCCCGCAGTGTCCTGCCTTCATCTGTGATGTCGAGGATGAGCAACAGATTGTCGAGGTCAAAGAGGAAATTGAAGGGTGGATGCAGGAACATCAGGTGGCGTCACTGGCGGGCATCGTTCATTCGATCGCCTTTGCCAATTACAGCAGGGGGATGAAGCCGTTCCATGAAACCGACAGAGAGGATTTTCTGCAGGCAGTCAACATCTCCTGCTTTTCACTGATATCGATTGCAAATAATTTTAAAGAATTGCTGAGTACCAATGCGTCTGTGGTGACTATTTCCATTTCAACCACCCGCATGGCAGCGACTAACTATGGCTACATGGCACCGGTCAAGGCGGCTCTCGACTCATCGCTCTGCTTTCTGGCCAAAAGTTTCTCGGAGTTCTCAGAGATTCGCTTCAACGCTGTTGCCCCATCCTTGCTGAAGACCTCCGCTTCCGCCGGTATCCCCGGTTACGTCGACAGTTATCTTTTTGCTGAAAAAGCAATGCTGCGAAAAAGGGCGCTGAGTACCGGGGAGGCGGCTGACACGGCAGTCTTTCTATTGTCAGAACGGGCTTCCGGAATCAACTGTCAGACCGTGGTGGTGGATGGCGGTATGGCGGTCAACTATTTTGACCGGGACATCATTAAAGGGACCATTGGTTCCTGAAACCAGGCAGACAGGCACCTCTATGGAACAGTTCAACGATAATCAGTTTCACGTCGATCAGGCAAAGTGCATCCGCTGTGGCGAATGTGTCAACGAGTGCCCGGTCAATATCCTGGTAATCGGCGATACCGTTCCATTCGTTGCCGACGGAAGGAGCGGCGATTGCATCGGCTGCCAACATTGTCTCGCCGTCTGTCCGGAAGGGGCTGTGTCTGTCCTGGGGCTCAACCCCGAAGATTCTTATCAGCTCGATGGCACTGAGATGCCATCGTATCTGCAGCTTGACCGTCTTCTGAGAGGCAGGCGTTCGGTGAGGCGATACCTTGATGAGGATGTCGATTCAACTGTCATCGTAAAACTTCTGCAGACCGCTTTTCATGCACCGTCGGGCAGAAATGACCGGCGCCTGTCGTTTTCGGTAATCGATCGGCGGGAGATTATGAATCGTTTTCGGGAACAGACTTACGATGGTCTTTCTGAACTGGTGAAGAACAATGAACTGCCGGCAGGTTATGATTTCTTTGTCGACATTGTCAACGGCTGGACGATGTACCAGGTCGATGTGCTCTTTCGCTGGGCCCCGCACCTGGTTGTGGCCACCGCGCCAATTGACAGTCCATCGGCGGAAGTCGACACCATCATCGCCCTCAGCCACTTCGAGATTGCAGCCCAGGGCCTTGGGCTGGGAACCCTGTGGAACGGGTTTGCGAAAATGTCGATCTCCCTGCTTCCCGAACTGAAAATCCCGCTAAAGGTTCCCGAGCAGACCCTGATTGGGTTCACCATGAGTTTCGGTAAACCGGAGGTCAGCTATGCCCGCTCGGTCCAGTATGAACCGCTGGTTAGAATAGTAGAATAGGTGAGTCAGAAGTTCACTGGATTGTCGGGGACAATCAGAAAACCGCTGCCGCTGGCGCCGCCGCATTTTCCTTCGGCCCCGATGGTAAAATCGATGGTGACTGTACCGCAATAGTCGATCAGACCGCGATCGATGATCAGAGGAATACCGCCGACATCATAGCTCATATCTTCAGCGCCGGCTTCATCCACCACCAGACCAAGCCCGGGGCTCTTGCTGCCACCGCCCATGACGGCAACCCGTATCGCCGATTGTTCACCGCCTTCGCTGCGAAGCAATTCTTCGAGTTTCGTCAAGGCTTCTTCTGTTACCTGTATCATATTTGGGACCCTTAAAAACAAAAAGCCCGGAGCGGCTGGCCCCAGGCTTTTTGCAGAGATGGGAAGAAATTACAGCAGAGCCAGTAAAACTCCCGCCGCGACTGCAGAGCCGATGACGCCGGAAACATTTGCCCCCATGGCATGCATAATCAGGTGATTCTGTGGGTTGGCCTCCAGACCGACCTTGTTGACCACCCGGGCCGCCATCGGTACGGCGGAAACCCCAGCGGCCCCGATAAGCGGATTGACCGGTGTTTTGGAAAGCCTGTTCATGGCCTTGGCCATTAACACACCGCCGGCGGTGCCTATGGCAAAGGCGATCATACCAAGAGCCAGGATGCCAAGTGTTTCCAGGTTGAGGAACTTGTCGGCGGACAGCTTACTGCCCACACCGAGTCCCAGAAAAATGGTGACGGTGTACATCAGCGCACCCTTGATGACATCGCTGAGGCGGTCGATAACGCCACATTCCTTGGCCAGGTTACCCAGCATAAACATGCCGATCAGAGGCGCTGCGGTGGGCAGCAGAAAGACACAGATGCCCAGCACCAGAAGGGGGAGAATCATTTTTTCCAGCTTCGATACGTGGCGGAGCTGAACCATTTTGATTCGGCGCTCTTCCTCACTGGTCAGCCATTTCATGATCGGCGGCTGAATGATCGGCACTAGAGCCATATAGGAGTATGCTGCAATGGCAATCGAACCAAGCAGGCGCGGTGATAGCTGGCTCGACAAAAAGATGGCCGTCGGTCCGTCAGCCCCGCCAATGATACCAATCGAGGCAGCATCACGCAGAGAGAAGTTGATGCCCGGAACCAGATCGGACAGGAGCAACGCTCCCAGCAGGGTGACGAAAATACCGATCTGAGCGGCGCCGCCCAAGAGAATGGTCTTTGGGTTGGCGATCATCGGTCCGAAGTCGGTTAGCGCCCCGACGCCCATGAAAATCAGCAGCGGAAAGATTCCGGTGACAATCCCCACGTCATAGATGTAGTAGAGAATACCTCCGGGTTCGGCGATGCCGGCCAGTGGAATGTTGGCGAGAATGGCGCCATAACCGATCGGGATCAGCAGCAGCGGTTCGAACTGCTTGAAGATGCCGAGGTAGAGCAGGGTCAAACCCACACAGATCATCAGAATCCGGCCGATGCCGACGGTCCAGTCCTTGCTGAATTGACCGTCGATAACTCCGTAGACGCCGGTGGTCCTGAACAGGTTGCCGACCAATGCACCAATGCCCGGCAATTCCTGGGCTTCGCCGGCGACAGGTTGTTCGGCGATGATCGCAGCCGTGCTGATACTGCCGACCTGCGCATCCTTTTTAACCTTCTCGTAGGAGCCGACATCAATGGATGCGATGGTACCCGAAACCCCGGCCTTGAGAATTATCGTCGTTCCGTCGTCGGCTTTGACGATAGCCAGTGTGTCGCCACTATAAACCTTGTCGCCGGGAGCGACATCCAGACGGATAATCTTACCGTCGGCGGGCGAGACGATCGAGACCATGTCCCCGGATGCCTGGACGAAGGCGGCCAGCCCCAGGCAGAATCCCAAGAGCAGGAACAGAATTGTCTTCGTTTTCATAGTAATTCCATCATTGAGACAAAATCTGTCGCCGCACAACAGAGCGGCGACAGAGAATAAAGCAGAAATCTGCGTGGTTAACCGAGGGTGAACAATGCATCCGAGGCCTGCACGGTGTCTCCGGCTGAGACATTAACCGCCAGTATCTTACCGTCGATTGGCGATTTTACTTCGGACTCCATTTTCATGGCTTCCAGAACCAGAAGCGGCTGATCCTTGGTGACGGAGTCACCGACCTTGACCATAATTTTCACGACGTTTCCGGGCGTCGGCGCCTCGATTTCGGTACCACCGGTAACCGGCGCTTCGGCTGCGGGGGCCGGGGCAGCAGCTGGGACAGCCTGCACCGCAGCGCCACCCTCTGCCACCGTGACGTCGTAAATTCGGTTGTTTACGGTGATTGAATAAGAACGCGGTCCCGTCGGAGCCGCAGCCGCCGGTTTAGCCGCGGCGGCCGGTTTGGCCGGGGCTGCTTCGACGTCTGTTTTCTTTCTGATGTTGGTTTTGGCGTTGCCGAGCAGGTAATCAAGCCCTTTCTGCTCACAGCTGGCCACGATGAAAATATTTTCGTCGCTGGCCTCGAGGTTGTTCTCCTCAAGTATTTTTGTTGCTTTGGGGATTCCGGGTTCGAGGATATCGAGTGGATCATCGGTGAATACCGGTTTGCCGAGCTGCTCGGAAGCCAGCTTGACGATTTCCGGATCGGGCGGTGCCGGGGTGCGCCCGAAATAGCCGAGCACCATGTTGCCGTAGCTGGGGTTGATCACTTTCCACTTGCCCTGGGTGACGTTCAGGTAGGCCTGCTGGAAATAGAATTGGGAAACCGGAGTAACTGAAGAACCGAAGCCGCCAAGCCGGACAACCTCTGCCATCTCCTTGATGACCGCAGGATAATATTGCAGGGTACCGGTGTCGCGCATCATCATGGTGTTGGCAGTCAGAGCACCGCCAGGCATCGGCGACAGGGTGATGGTCGGTGACACCATTTTGGCTTCAGGCGGGAAAAAGTAGTCGCTCATGGCCTCCTCGAAGGCCTCTTCGGCGGTAAGCACCTTCTCGTAATCCAGGTCGAGGGTGAAATCGGTTCCCTTCAGGACATGCATCATCGACAGGATGTCAGGTTGGCAGGTACCGCCGCTGACCGGGCTTTTGGCCAGGTCGATTCCGTCGGCGCCGCCTTCTATGGCGGCCAGGTTCTGAGAGATGCCGATTCCGGCGGTATCATGGGTGTGAAACCACAGAACAGTATCTTCCGATACCATTTTGCGGGCTCCCTTGAAGGTCTCATATATCTTCTTGGGATTGGCTGTACCGGTAGCATCCTTGAAGCAGATTGAATGGTAGGGAATATCAGAGTCCAGGATTGCTTTGAGCCGGTCGAGATAGAACTCCTTTGTATGAGAGCCCTCGCAGCCCGGGGGCAGATCCATTACGGTTACCACAATCTGGTGATGCAGCCCATGATGGGCGATGCGCTCTCCTGAGTACTCGAGATTTCGGGTGTCGTTCAGAGCATCGAAATTGCGGATCGTCGTCATGCCGTGTTTCTTGAACATCTTGGCATGCAGATCAATGATGTCTCTCGGCTGCTGACTGAGGGCCACAACGTTGATACCACGGGCCAGGGTCTGCAGATTGGCGTCAGGTCCGGCAATTTCTCTGAAGCTATCCATCATATCAAAGGCGGATTCGCCACAATAGAAGAACAGACTCTGGAAGCGGGCTCCGCCACCGGCTTCAAAGTGGGTAAGACCTGCCTCAACACTAGCCTCCAAGGCAGGTAGAAAGTCTTTAGTGAAAACCCGGGCACCAAAAACTGACTGAAAACCGTCCCGAAACGACGTATCCATAAATTTGATTACTTTTGTACCCACAACTACTTCTCCTTACGTTAGATTGGGTCGGAAAGACCTTGTTAGAGCCTTGGTTTCATCCTATAAACTTGTATTAAGCAGCTGCACGTTCCGCTTCAAAAGCGGCGATTGCAGCGGTGATAACGGCAATGTCATCGTCGCCCTCTGCGGCGGCCTGCTTTTCCCTTTCTCGCTGTTGCCTGAGTCGCTCTTTTTCATTCTCGATAGCTTGCAGTTCCCTGGCGGTCACATCTTTTGTGAGCCGGGCCGCAAGCTGAATAAGCAGAATCATTAACATCAGAAACATCAGCACGGTTGTCATGCCGACAACCATCAATTTCAAACCTTCAACGATCATTACAGGTCCCTGATTTTTGAATTTAATTTTTATTCTTCGTACACTTCATAGTGGGTCTCGTTGCCCAGCAGAAGGTCGATCTCGCTCTGCAGCGCTTTTCGTTCTTCATGTTCGAACCAGTTGTTCCAATCGGCCAGCGACCGCCAGGTCGAGACAACCAGACATTCGTCGGGCTGATCGATCCGTCTCAGGGTTTCACCGAATATGTAGCCTGGCTGGTTGAGGGTGAGCGTCCGCATTTTTTTCAGAAGCACGGTCAGCTCAATGATGTTCTTGTCCACCCCTAAACGCTTGATAAGTATTTTCACTGCCATATTCGACTCCCCGGGTGCCGCTTCAATTTGTGTAGTTTGCCAGATGGTTGGCTCTGCTAATAAGTTCCCATAGAATTCGGATCGAAGCACCCGTTTTTGTATCGCATCATGAGTATATGGGAAGTTTTTTTTTTGTAAAGATAAATTGCTGCCGGTCCTCTACAACTGAACTATAAATAATTACTAAGAAATTTCAGTTTGAAACCGATACTTTCCCTAAATCCTGAGATTTATTGTAAAAAGAAATTTCTGGATTGTTGGTCAAGCCAGACCAGATCACTTTGGTTGAGCGCTAGTATCATCATTAATGATTAACAGTAAGCAGAAATATTTCAAGATCAAAAGCAAGTAAGAAGCCATATTTTAAAGTGCTAGAGTTCTGGACGCACAGAACATCGACCACGCTTTAGCCTTAGTCACAGGGCGATCACCCATGACTTTTGGTGGTTGGTCCGACCAGATAAAAATTTCAGAAGTCCGTGAAGGTGGAATGCAGTACCTGAAGTTGGCTATGTCTGGATTTTCAAAAAGTCCTTGCGTCCCACCGATCAGTCTGTTTTCCTTGCCACCACACGGCAGCCAGGATTCGTCTCTGTCCCAACGGAGTGCGGCCGCCTTACCCAGACTATCTGTTTATTAACTTGCGGAGCCAGGGATCGACCATGTTCGACTACGACAATCTCATACAATTCATCAAATACGGCCTGGCCGGTGGCCTGGCAACCGTCACCCATATAGTGGTGTTTCATCTGGCTGCCTGGAAACTGTTTCCGGCCCTGCAGCAGAAGGATCATCTGGTCAGGCTGTTCGATCTGCCGCTTCGCCCCATCGACGAACGCCATCGGGCCAGAAACTCGATGATCTGCAATGTCCTGGCCTTTCTGGTTTCCAATATGGTGGCCTACGTGACTAATGTGATGTGGGTTTTTGAGGCCGGGCGACATCCTTTTCTGGTGGAAATATTTCTCTTCTACTGCGTTTCCGGACTGAGCATTCTTATCGGTACGCTGCTTATGGGACTGCTGATCAAGAGGTTCGGTCTGTTGACCACCTATGCCTTTGCCGCCAATATTGTCTCGGCGGTGATGATCAATTATGCCGTCAGGAAATTTTTTATTTTTCAGGGCTAGAGCAAAAGCTACTCCTGGAGGAAGCAACTGATGCTGCTTCCTCCAGAATCACCTTTCAACCCCGGTCCCTGCTGTTTAGGCGAGTTGGGGGGCAACTTTCAACCAACAAAGCCAATGTTTCCAATTTCGGTTCAGCTCTGTTCCCACAGGAGCTGCGCCATTTCGACGAGGCGGGTGAATTCTGCCCGGTAACCTTGTTCGTCCATACCTCTGGCCTGTTTGGCCAGCGCCAGACAATCGTTCCACCCGAAGGCGCCGAGATAATCGGATTCTCTAAGCAGCATGGCGAAGCCGGCAACCGAGGCGGCAAATCTGAAATCAGCGCTGGTCTGCTCAAGCATCTTACCGCTGTCTTTAACTGCTGTCTCGATCTGGGTCGATATCTTGGAACCCTGCGGCTTGTAGCGTAGTTTCACAGTGAGCAGCTCTTCCGAACCGGCAGGCTGCCGAGAGTCTGGACGTCGGTATTTCAGCATGTCGATTTCTGGAATTTCAGCACTTCCTGCAGGAATTATCTCGTAAAGGGCGGTGACCTGATGACCCATTCCTATTTCCCCGGCGTCTTTAGCATCGTCGCGAAAATCCTCATCTTCAAGTGCCCTGTTTTCATAGCCGATGAGGCGATAAGCTCCGACCAGCGCCGGGTTGAATTCCACCTGGATCTTGACGTCATTGGCCAGGGTGAACAGGGTTCCGCTGCGCTCTTTGATCAGGACTTTTTTGGCTTCCAGCAGACTGTCGATATAGGCGTAATTGCCGTTGCCCTTGTCGGCCAGCGTCTCCATGGTGTCATCTTGATAATTGGAGTTGCCAAAGCCGAGTACGGTCAGATAAACCCCGCTTTTCCGTTTTTCCTCAACTAGCGCCTGCAGTTCCGAACGGCTGGTGATGCCGACATTGAAATCTCCGTCCGAGACAAGAATAACCCTGTTGTTGGCGCCGGGCATATAGGAGCGGGTGGCGAGTTCATAGGCGGTGATGATGCCGCTCGAGCCATGGGTGGAACCTCCGCTGTGCAGATTGTCGATGGCCTCTTTTATGGTTTCGGTTTCATTACCAGGTGTCGGCTGCAGCACGACCCGGTCGCTTCCGGCATATACCACCATGGATACCCGGTCCTGTCTGGAAAGCTGTGCGGCCAGAAGTTTCAATGATTGTTTCAGCAGCGGCAGTTTGTTGGGCTGATTCATTGAACCGGAGACGTCTATCAGAAAAACCAGGTTGGAAGGCGGTAGTTTTTCGCTTCCTGAATCCCTGGCTTTGAGACCGATTTTAACCAGTTTATAACCCTGATGAAAAGGGCTCGGGCCCGTTTCCACCTGGAGCGAAAAAGGTTGATTCTTTTCAGGTTCCGCCATCGTGTAAGTGAAATAGTTGAGCATCTCTTCAGTGCGGACAGCACCCCTGGGAGGCAGTGAACCGCCGGTGATAAACCGTCTGACATTGGCATAGGAAGCGGTGTCCACATCGATTGAAAAGGTCGACAGTGGGTCATTGAGACTATTGATGAACCGGTTATCCTCAATCGGTTCATAAGATTCCCGGTTCCATTTGCCCGGCGGCCTGAGATCAGGCCCTGGATATGGAGTGGGATAATGACGCTGATCCATGACCACGGCTGATTCGGCCAGCCTCGCAGGGACCTGATCTTTGTGCAGGTAGGAAGCCCCCTCAGCAGGTGAGGCTGTGGCCGTATTGTGCTCGAGCTCTTTTTTGCTGTTCGGCTTCAGCAATTGAGCGATTTTCTCCCGATCGGTATCGACAGGGGCTTCTTCAACTCCAGTCTGGACAGGATTTTCACCGCAGGCTGCAGGCAGCAGAAAAAACAGAATTAGAAATATGGCACCTTTTTTGTCCATGATATTCTCCTTTTCAGATTGTATGATTTGTTGATGACGATCGTCTGTTATCCTGTCTGACGGACGTGACAGTGCATTGTGTCGCTCCATTTGATATTTTTTTTCAGCAGACCTGATAAATTTTTAACTATCTATAATTAAAGAAAAAACTGGATAGGGACCGGCTGGTGAGCGCAGATCAAAGATACGATCAGCACTTCTTTCGAAACTGGGTGCTTGAGCACTGGGAGCTGCTTGACAGGCTGGCGCGACGCCGGTTCAGCGTCGAGACCCTCAGTGAGGAAGCTGCACTGTTCGTGATGAACCGGTTGGAGAGAGACGATTGGGGACTGTTGCGAAATTACCGTGGCAGCGCTCGTCTAAAGACCTATTTCTCATCGGTGGTCTACAATCTTCTGGAAGACTTTGCCAGGGAGAGGTTCGGCCGGGTCAGGCCACCGCTATGGCTGAGAAAGTTGGGCGGTATCTGGCTTCTGCTCTATAGACTGATGTGCCTGGAACGATTTAGCTATTCTGAGGCAACCAACCTGGCTGTAGACAGGTATCAACAGTTTCATCTCAGCCAGATAGAGGTGATGGCCGACCGCATACTTGGAGACATTCCAAACTGCGGCAAAACGCAGTATCGTGAACAATCGCTCGATGAGCATGGTTATGGGAAATTGTCTAACAAGCGTACCAGCCAGAATATCGCTGAAGAAAAAGAAGGTGAGCGGATAATGAAAGCGCTGCACGATCAATTTTTCGGACCGGACCCCGATCTGACTAAAGCGGACCCCATGAGAGAGCTGATTGGTTGTGCGGTGCAATTGGAAGCGGACGAACGATTACTGCTTACTCTCTGCCATGTGGAGGGGTATTCGGTCACAGAGGCAGGTAAAAAACTTGGTTTAAACCGCTTCCAGGCCCATGGAAGACTTCGACGACTCTACGGTCGTATCAGGCAGCAATTTGAAGCGGCGGGCTGCAGCGAAGCACTGCGACTGCTGCTTGAAGAGAATGGAGACACAAAAAAGTGATCGGTCCGTCAGATCAGACAGGGCTATTTACTAGATGAGCGGCCAGGGAAAATGAGCAAAAAAGACAGCTATCTGAGTGATGCAGAAAAACGGGATCGGCTGGCCTTGGCAGGGCTGGCAGCGGACCGGAAAACTGCGATGGAACCATGTCCCGACGATCAGCGTTTTGCCGAATTTCTTGAGGCCGACCCCGCATCGCCGGAGCAGCAGAGCTTTGTTAAACATCTGGCCGCCTGCGAATCCTGTCGTCAAAAGTGGCTGGTATTGTCTGAAGAACTGGTCGAGACCGACGGAAAAATGACTAAAACTGGCGCCTGGTATGGCAATAGAGGCCTGCTGAGTGTGTTCGGTTCTGCCTGTGCCCTGGCAGCAGGAGTGATGCTCTATCTGGCCATCGATTATCGTCCCGCTACTTTTAACGTTGCGGACTCCCCGGCGCCTGAGAGGGCCCAGGAAGCGCCAGTGGATGAGGAGCTGAACCAGGTTGCAGTTACCGACTCCGACGTTCTGCCGAGGGAAAAATCACGGGTTGAAGAGCTGGCAGAAGCCGACACTGCTGAACCAGCAGCCGATGTGGTTTTAGACCGTAAGGAGGAGTCTCGGGTGCTGATGTCCGTTGAGTCAGCGCCTAAACCAGCCTCAGCCCCTGCCGAATTGCTTGAAGTTCAAACAAGCTCAAAGAAGGCTGGGCCGCCGGATGAGGCAGAAGGCTTTTCCGCCAAAGCAGACGGGCTGAAATTTCAAGAGTCGTTAGAAGCATTTTTCGAGTCGTTTTCATCTCATTGTCAGAGTCGGGAAGCGGGTGGGATTCAGGGAGTGGATTTGACAAACACGGCGGAACAGGGGCGAGCCCTGCTCAAGTTCGAGGAGACCATGGAAATACCCCACAAGGAGCTGATAAGGGAAATCGTTCAATTGCTGGCTCAGAAAGAACCTGTTAAAGATACGGAGCTCGATGAGCTCTGCAGACAAACCGGCAGGGTGACGGCAGAGATGGATAAAGCAGGTCCTTGATAACCACCACCAGGGAGCAGGAATGAAAAAAGAAATAGCCCTGAAAGATCGAATTATCGTGGCACTCGATGTTGATCAGAGGGAAAAGGCTCAGGCCATGGTCAGGGCCTGTGAATCACATATCGGTTTTTTCAAGGTCGGTTTACAGCTTTTCATGGCCGACTATTTTAACACGGTCGACTGGCTACTCGACCGGGGCCACAAAGTGATGCTCGATCTGAAATTTTTTGATATTCCCGAGACTGTTAAGCTGGCGGTGGAGCAGGTGAACAACCGCGGGGTAAGCCTGGCGACCATTCACGGCAACGATCCGATCATCCGGGCGGCGCTCGAGGCCAGGGGCGATATGAAACTTCTGGCGGTAACGGTGTTGACCAGTTTCGGGGAAGAAGACATGCGGGCCATGGGGTTGACCGGTTCGCTGGAGGAACTGGTCATGTTCCGCGCCAGGCGGGCACTCGAGCTTGGCTGCGACGGTGTTGTCTCCTCCGGGCTTGAAGCAGAAAAGTTGAGATCCGAGCTTGGCACAAAATTACTGATCGTAACGCCCGGCATAAGGCCGGGGGCCAACGTCAAAACAGATGATGACCAGATGCGGGTAGTGACCGCCGGCAGGGCTGTGAAGAGTGGGGCCGATCATCTGGTGGTCGGCCGGCCCATCACCAGATCCGAAGATCCGATTAAAGTGATCGAGGTGATGCAGGCGGAGATTATCGGTGAGGGGGGGTAAAGTTGTTGTGCCCCGAAACACCATTTCGATAAATGGAGACGAGCCTGGCCTGATAATTGACAGCTCTCTATAGTTTATTAGTGTTAGCTTTAAGATGCTTTGAAATCTTTTTAAATAACCATAAGACAAGTGGAGGATGTGATGAGGTTTATAACAATTATGGTAATTGGTACGCTGATGCTGGCCTTGGCGTCATGTGCCAATACCAATCTCACCAAGGGCCAGCAGGGAGCGGTGGGCGGAGCCGCAAGCGGGGCTGTGATTGGTCAGGCAATCGGCCGCAATACCGAGGCAACTTTGATTGGCACGGCCGTCGGCACGATGCTCGGTTATATCGTCGGTAACGAAATGGATAAATATGACAGAACGCAGCTCAACCAGGCCTATGAAACCGGTCCCTCGGGTCAGCCGGTGAGTTGGGTGAACCCCGATTCCGGATCCAATTACCAGGTGGTGCCGCAGCCGGCTTACCAGAACAGCAGTACCAATCAGGTCTGCCGCCAGGCGGAGGTCATGGCCACCATCGATGGTCAGCCACAGAAAACAATGACGACAGCCTGCAGAACCGATCAGGGACAGTGGGTGATCCAGCAATAAAAAGATTGGTGTCCGGGCGTTAACTAGATAGAAAAATAATAAACCCGGATGGCTGGGGTGTGCTCCGAACCGTCCGGGTTGTTCTTTTCCGGTTGTTTCCTAGTCGAAAAGCGGGATACCCTTGGCAGCGATTTTGGTCGTGAACCCCAGACTGTTCAGGCTGGCGCTGAAGGTCTCCAAGGTCTCCGGCTCTCCATGAATCAGAAAGACGGTTTTCGGTTTTTCCTTGAAACTTGTGAGCCAGTTGGTCAGCTCGTCTTTATCGGCGTGGGCGGAGAAAGAGCCGATTTTGGCGATCTCAGCTTTTACCACGAACTCCGATCCCATCATTTTAACCTCTTCAGCCCCATCCAGAAGTATCCGTCCCAAAGTTCCCGGAGCTTGGTAGCCTACAAAAAGTACCGTGTTTCTTGGATCCCAGATCCCGTGTTTGAGATGATGGCGAATGCGGCCGGCAGTACACATACCGCTCCCGGCTATGACAATGGCCGGACCGTCCATTTCGTTTACCCGGCGTGATTCATCAACGCTTGGCGTACAGATCAGGCTGGGAAAATCGAATGGCTGGTCAGTTCTGGCCCGGGCTTCCTCGTCATAGGTGTCGGGATGCTTTTTGAAGACTTCGGTGATTTTTATCGCCAGGGGACTGTCCAGATAAATGTTCACCGGCGGAAAGTCCGGCTCCTCGTTTTTCAGAGCACTGAGCACGTAGAGCAGTTCCTGGGTTCTCTCCAGGGCAAAGCAGGGAATCAGCAATTTTCCGCCTCTGCCGCAGGTGCGCAGGATCTGCTCGAAAAGTTCCTCTTTTCTCGGCAGATCTTTCTGGTGCACCCTGTCTCCATAGGTGGATTCGATAAACACGTAGTCGCTTTTCAGGATGAAAGTGGGGTCCTCGATGATGGGTACGTCCCACTGACCGAGGTCACCTGAAAAGACGGTCTTGATTTCACCGGAGTCTTCATTTGCTAAGAACAACTCAACGATTGAAGAGCCAATTACGTGTCCCGCATCGCGAAGCCTGAAGGTAACGTCCTCGCCGGGCTGCGTCGATTCGTCGTAGTTAACGACCTGGATAAGCGAGACGGTCTTATCCACGTCTGCCTCGGTATAGAGCGGCTGCCTTGGTTCCTGCCCCTTTCTGAGCCGCCTTCTGTTTTCATGTTCGGTATCCTTTTCCTGAATATAGGCAGAATCGGCGAGCATGATTGGCAATAGATCGGCGGTGGGCGGGCTGGCGTATATAGTGCCGGAGAAACCATGCTTGACCAGTTTGGGCAATAGGCCGCAGTGGTCAATATGACCATGGGTGTTGATAACGAAGTCGATGCTCTTGGGGTCGAACTCAAAAGGTTCGTAATTGAGCCTGTTCATAGCCTTACTACCCTGGTACATGCCGCAATCGATTAAAAACCGGCAAGTGGCGGTTTCTACAAGGTGGCATGAGCCGGTGACAAATCCGGCAGCGCCGTGTGAGGTGATCTGCATGGAATTTTCCTTTGGTTTAAGAGGCTGGATGCCCGCTAGACTACCACGAAGCTTTTTATAATGCACCAGTGCAGAAGAAGGTTGGGATTAGTCTGTCGATATGACCTTTGCATTAAGGTGGGCCTGCGTTACTATTAGATTAGCCGAGTATTAACGGCTGAAAAAATGATAGGTACCGTGATGGAATCAATACCCCGACATGAAAACCGGCCCACTGGCTGAGACAGCGATTGTTCCACCGGTTCGGTTGAATTTCCCATCTATAAAGAAGAAGCAGAACAAGTCTGCTGCGGTGGGCCTCCTCCGCCCAAGAGTTCACCTCATGCCCGACCCGGCTATACCTTGTGCCGATATGTTGAAGAAATACAAACCACCGAAACCGGACCGGTGCCGGTGGTGGCGACCAGCAGGTCGGTTTATGATTGGGCTGGGGCTGCGGCAGCACGATTAGGATTGAATCGCGACAGCTATCTGGTCGCCCCTGGACTCTACGCCATTGGCGCACCAGACCGTGCTGCGCCGGTACTGGTGACGGCCAATTACAAGCTCAGCTTTGACACGCTGCGTTTTGCGCTGCCTGGTCTGAACGTCTGGCTGCTTGTCCTTGATACCTGCGGAATCAACGTCTGGTGTGCGGCGGGCAAAGGAACGTTTGGCACCGAAGAGCTGGTCCACCGGGTGAAAGCCAGCGGACTCGAAAAACTGGTGGATCATCGCCGACTGGTCGTGCCGCAGCTTGGCGCAACCGGGGTATCTGCCCACCAGGTGAAGAAGCAGAGTGGTTTCTCGGTGCAATATGGTCCCATCAGGGCCTCAGACATCAGCACCTGGTTGGACAATGGCGCTCGCGAATTTGAGGGTATGCGAGATGTCACTTTCACTCTGAAAGAGCGGAGCGAGCTTATTCCCGTCGAATTTCATCTGGTGCTCAAATCCATGTGGTGGCTGTTTCCGCTGCTGTTTCTATTAAGCGGTATAGGACCAGATCTGGCGTTCACCAGCCGGCTGATGAGCAGGGGAGTGTGGATGGTTTCTGCACTGTTGATCGGGATCGGTTCGGGACTCATCCTGGTGCCGCTGTTGCTGCCCTGGCTGCCGGGTCGTTCTTTTGCACTCAAAGGTGCCATCGCCGGTCTCCTATCAGGCCTGCTGTTGCTCTTCTGGGCAGAGACGGGATTGAACCTGCTGGAGTCGGGGGCGCTTCTCGCCCTTGTCGTGGTTATGAGTTCTTATCTGGGGATGAATTTTACCGGTTCGACCCCCTATACCTCGCCGTCGGGTGTCGAGTGGGAGATGAGAAGAGCTATCCCGGTCCAGTTCTGCCTTTCTATTGGTGCTCTGCTGATCTGGGTGGGAGCGCCGCTGGTGCTCTCCTGAATTGAGGATTAATCATGAAAGAATTCAGATATATACACGGTGTATCAAGCCTCTGCCTGGACCAGAGCCTTTGTATCGGCTGTAAAATGTGTTCCCGGGTATGTCCTCAGGCAGTCTTTTCCCACCAAGGTGGCAAAGCAGCCATTCAGGATCATGACGGCTGTATGGAATGCGGCGCCTGCGGCGTCAATTGCCCGGTGGGGGCGGTGAGCGTGAACCCCGGTGTCGGCTGAGCCTCGCTTGTGGTCAGCCGGTGGCTGAACAAGATAGGGATCAAATCCAAGGGCTGCTGTTAATAGACAGTAACAATCGTCTAATCCAACCCCTCATGCTGTGTTGCTCGCTGTGGTACCTGGTCAAAGCACTACCAGACTGCTCCGCCGGCTCCTCGCTCGCGCCTTGCCTGATAGAAAGGAATGAAAGGAATGGGGACACAATACTTATTATGTCCCCTCTCTTTACTCGTCCCCTCTGGTTACGTAAATTTCTCGCACGCCTCGATTTTGTAGCAAAATTTCTCGTTTCTAGATGGAAACTATACCTAACAACATCAATCTACCCCAACCCCTCATGCTGTGTTGCTCGCTGTGGTACCTGGTCAAAGCACTACCAGGCTGCTCCGCCGGCTCCTCGCTCGCGCCTTGCCTGATAGAAAGGACTGGGGACACAATAAGTATTGTGTCCCCAGGTGGGTATAAACACGGGGCTACAAATTGTCTGCACCGCCCAAAAGCTTTTCCAGCTGCAGATCGTCTCTGAAATAACTGATACCTTCGTGGTTGGTGAGATCGAGGTGGATCGGGGAGATGGAGACAAAGCCTTCACCCAGCGCCCGGACATCGGTGTCTTTGCCGCTATCCAGCAGCGGTGTACCGCCGCCGATCCAATAATGGACCCTGCCCCGGGGATCCTTTACCTCCTGGACCGCCTGTTTCCATATTCTGCGTCCCTGCCTGGTTATTCTCACGCCTTGCAATTTACTATCAGCCGGCAGGTTGACATTCATAAGGGTATTGGCGGGCAGTCCCTGGTCGATGACTCGAAGCGCCAGTTCCCTGACCAGGTCGTCTGCTCGGGCGTAGTCAAGGGGCGGCTCACCGGCCATTGACACGGCCATGGAAGAAACTGCGTACATGGTTCCTTCTATTGCCGCGGAGACGGTGCCCGAATAAGTGATATCGTCGCCGATGTTGGGGCCGTTGTTGATTCCTGAAACCAGCAGATCGGGAAGTCGGTCCAACACTTTTCCCAGGGCGATGGAGACGCAGTCAGTGGGCGTGCCGTCCAGGGTATAGACGTCCTCGTCGAGTTTGGTAAGTCGCAGCGGACGGTTCATGGTCAGAGCATGTGATATCGCCGAGTTGTCCCGGTCGGGCGCGACGGTGACGACCTTGCCGAGCGGAGCCAGTGCCTCTTTCAGGGCCTTGAGGCCTGGGCTGTGTATCCCGTCATCATTGGTAATCAGAATGGTGTACATGGGTATCTCCAAAATTCTCTATGGATTTCAACTCGGTGATTCGCCAGAAAGGTTCTATTATCGGGTTGCTGATGCTGCTTTTGGTCGCACAGATGCCTACATCGAAGGGCTCCAGTTCGGGTGTCGCGTCAAGCACCGCTACCTGATTCTGCAGCGGTGAATTGTCCAGAACCAACCGGGGAACCACCCCGATGCCGCAGCCCATGGCGACCATGGCAATCATTGCCTCATTGCCGGCAACGTAGGAGTAGATCTGCGGGTTGATCTGCTTATCAGAAAACCAGCGTTCACAACGTATCCGGCTCAAGCCTCGCTCCGGCATAATCACTCCTTTCTGCAGCAGCTTGTCGACGCTGACCGACAAATCTGATTCCTGACTGCGGGAGGCAATGAAGATCAGAGGGGTCCGCAGCAGTTTCAGAAAACGGATGTGCTGCGGCAGATGCTCCGGCAGCGCGGCTATGGTCACATCAGCCTCGCCGTTTTCCAGCCGCGCCAGGGCCATGGCGGCGTCACCGGTGGAGAGCTTGAGGTGGACGTCAGGATAATCGTTGCGGAACTCGTTGATTATCTCGGGCAGAATGGAGAGGATTGCCGTCACCGAGCAATAGATCGATAACTCGCCTCGAAGCCGATTTTCTGAAGTGATCCGATTCTGCAGAGTGCGATAGCGTCCGACAACGTCCGAAGCATATTCCCTGAACAGTCTTCCGGTTTCAGTGAGACGGACCGAGCGGTTGTTTCTGAAAAAGAGTTGTTCACCCAGCTCCTGTTCGAGTCTCTGGATGGTCCTGGTAAGACCTGATCTGGTGATATTACAGGCTCTGCTGGTGCGTCCGAAGTGCAGCGTATCGGCCAGATGCAGAAATAAGTTCAAGGAGCGGATATCCATGCGGCCATCACGTCTCAGATTATGTTGCAAAATTTGCAACATAATATCACAAATAAATCACTTGACGCAATAAAACTTTATATCTATATGGTGTCTGAGCATTGTATACACCTCACTACCAAAAAAGATCACAACCAAAAGGAGATAGATCATGGCTGAAAATTATTTCAACTCGTTGCCGTTGCGGCTGCAGATAGAGGAACTCGGTCAATGCCGATTTATGGAGAGCGATGAATTCAGCGGCGTTGAAGCCTTGCGAGGCAAGAAGATAGTTATTGTCGGCTGCGGCGCCCAGGGGCTTAACCAGGGATTGAATCTGAGGGATTCCGGACTCGATGTGTCCTATACGCTTCGTGATTCGGCGATCGAGGAAAAACGTCAGTCGTGGAAAAATGCCACCGAACAGGGCTTCACCGTCGGCACCTATGATGAGTTGCTGCCGACCGCCGACCTGGTGATCAACCTGACTCCCGACAAGCAGCACACTGCGGTGGTGTCGGCGATCATGCCATTGATGAAAGAGGGGGCCTGCCTCTCCTATTCCCACGGTTTCAATATTGTCGAGGAAGGAATTCAGATCAGGGACGACATAACCGTTATCATGGTCGCTCCGAAGGGTCCCGGGACCGAGGTGCGGACGGAATATATGAGAGGATTCGGTATTCCCACCCTGATTGCCGTGCACCGGGAAAACGACCCCGAGGGTGTTGGTCTGGAGATCGCCAAGGCCTACGCCTGCGCTACTGGCGGTGACCGGGCGGGCGTTTTG
Source organism: uncultured Desulfofustis sp. (assembly GCA_905479735.1). Taxonomy (GTDB): domain Bacteria; phylum Desulfobacterota; class Desulfobulbia; order Desulfobulbales; family Desulfocapsaceae; genus JABDQA01. The sequence goes on along the minus strand of CAJQNS010000074.1, from coordinate 20,418 downwards.
CAGTCCTCTTTTGTGGCCGAGGTTAAATCAGATCTGATGGGCGAACAGACCATTCTCTGTGGTCTGCTGCAGGCCGGTTCCCTGCTTTGCTTTGACAAGATGATCGACAAGGGCATTGATTCGGGCTATGCCTCCAAGTTGGTTCAATACGGCTGGGAAGTGATAACCGAAGCACTGAAACACGGTGGTATCACCAATATGATGGACCGGTTGTCCAATCCGGCCAAGATCAAGGCGCACATCCTTTCAGAAGAGTTGAAAAATATCCTCACCCCGCTGTTCGAGAAACATATGGACGATATCATGTCGGGTACCTTCTCGAAGACGATGATGGAGGATTGGGCCAACGGCGATTCCGATCTGCTTGGCTGGCGCAAGGCCACCGGCGAAACCGCATTTGAAAAAGCTGAATCGATGGCTGATGATATCAGCGAGCAGGAATATTTCGACCACGGCATACTGATGATCGCCTTCGTAAAGGCGGGTGTTGAACTGGCCTTCGATACCATGGTTGATTCAGGAATCAAGGAAGAGTCAGCCTACTATGAATCGCTGCACGAAGTTCCTCTGATCGCCAATCTGGTTGCCCGCAAGAAGCTTTATGAAATGAATGTGGTTATCTCCGATACCGCAGAATACGGTTGTTACCTCTTTTCCCACAAGGCGGTTCCGCTGCTTGGTGATTTCATGAAATCGATCGATACCGATGTGATCGGCAGAGGGCTGGAACTTCAGGACTGTGCCGTCGACAATCTTGATCTGATCGATGTCAATGAGGCTATTCGTTATACCGTTGTCGAGGCGATCGGTGCCGAGCTGCGGGGCTACATGGGGGCTATGAAGCAGATCTAGCGTAACAGAATTTACTCATCCTCTCAAAGGCCTCGCGGATAATCTGCGGGGCCTTTTTCATCAGCAGCAACACACCACTTCATCTATCTATTGCGCCAGGCATAGTTGCGCTTGCCTCTTGCATAAACTCGGCTTCAAAGTGTATTCTCTAGCATAAACAATCTGTTATACATAGCGACATTGGTTCAATCCTGCCCCCTTGTAGTGTTGTTCGCAGCGCTACCAGGATGCTCCGCCGGCTCCTCGCCCGGGCCTTGCTGGATGGGTGCTTTGAACGTATGTCCTTGAAGCCAGGACTCATTGAGTAAGAGCATGGAAAGAGGCTGAACGATCATGGCTGAAGCGCAGGAACCATTATGGGACAGAACCAGAAAGCTGATTCGCGAATACTGGCCGCTCGGAGACCCGGTGGCCCTGAAAGATGTGATCGGCGTCAATCTGCCGAAAGGAGATCTGGGTAAAGTCCGACGGAAGATCGAAGCTTGTCTGGAGGGCAAGGGTGGTGAAGTTTCTGCCCGGGCCCGGGCAGCGGAACTTGGGGAGGCTTATCTGGTTCTCAATGCCAACGGTCGGCGCCGTTTTCTCACCCTGCTGGCTGAGGAATACGATGTGGACCCCGAGGCGGTTGAGGTAGCCATGACGGCCCTGCGAGAATCGGATGATCCCCAGAACAGGCAACAGCTATCTATGGCTTTGCGTAACCTCCTGGAACCTCCCAGGGCAAAAATACTGAAGCAGTTCAACGGGCTTCAGGGCGGGGTAAAATTTCTGGTCGACCTGAGATCTGAACTTATGCGCTGGGCAAAGGATAACCAGGCTTTGCAAGATCTCGACAAAGATGTTTATCGGCTGCTGGTCTCCTGGTTCGATATCGGTTTTCTCGATCTTCAGCGAATCACCTGGAAGAGTTCGGCCGAGCTTCTGGAAAAATTTATCCAGTATGAGGCCGTTCATGAAATAAGATCCTGGAAAGATTTAAAAAACCGTCTCGAGGAAGACCGCCGCTGCTATGCCTTTTTTCACCCGAGTATGCCCAATGAGCCGCTCATTTTTGTGGAAGTGGCGCTGGTCAACGGTATCTCTACCGACGTCCACGAACTGCTTGATGAGAAAGCCCCAATGATCGATCCTGGTAAGGCCGACACCGCTATATTCTATTCGATCTCCAACTGTCAGGATGGGCTCGCTGGCGTCAGCTTCGGCAATTTCCTGATCAAAAGAGTGGTGGCCGACCTGGCCTCCAGTCTGCCTGGTCTGAAGAACTTTGCCACCCTCTCTCCGATACCCGGGTTCACCTCCTGGTTGAACCGGCAGGCTGAAAACATAGAGAGTTCAGACGATGAAGAGGCGAGGGTCAGTAAGGCGGCGGCCGAAGTAATCGGGACTCTGGCAGAGCAGAACAATATTGGTGATCTCCTGAACTCAACTGCTGGAAAGAGTAAACGGGCAGAACTTGCCCGCCGGCTCCAGCAGCAGTTGCTGTCACTGTGCGCCACCTATCTTCTCAAGGCCAAAAGAGGCAGTCAGGTCGCAGACCGGGTGGCCCACTTTCACCTGACCAACGGTGCTTTGATCAAGCAGATAAATTGGGCGGCAAACCTGTCCGATAATGGGGTCGAACAATCCCTGGGGATGATGGTGAACTATCTCTACGACCTGCCGTCCATCGAAAAACAGCATGAAGCCTATCGGAGTGGGGAGATTTCCGCTTCCGCGGCGGTGAAAAAATTGGTGCGCTAGCTCCTGGAAGTAATAGAGCCATAACTGCTGCCTGCTCAGGAGGACTGATCGGGAGTTACATTTTCCTCGGTGATCCGTTTGATCAGACTGTACATCCTGGCCAGTTTGTCGGACATGGATACCTCGAGCCGGGCTGTTTTCAGAGCCGCCTCGCTTTCCGTACCCAGTCTGCTCGATTTGCGTACCATCAGCTCATGCTGGATTGATCTGATTTTACTCTCATAGTGCAGAATTTTCTCGGCGGCGGTCTGGTTTTTCTCGCTCAGGACACTGCCCAGCAGCAAAATGCAGTTTTCCACAGAAAGATAGAGATCGTAGGTCAGCCTCTTGGTTTCTTCACTGCGGGTATGGCTGATCTGGATAACCTGGGCACCGAGTCTGACTAGATTGGTTGCGATTACATCGGCCAGGTGTTCCAGAGCGACGGCAGAAACCATAAGATTCTGGTGGTCGAGGCTTTCTCCGGAGGTCAGCTGGTTTTGTCTGATCTTACTCAGATAATCGAGACAGGCCGTTTCCAGAATATCAATCTTGTCATCCTCCCGAGCCAGGGATCGCATCATCTCGACATCATCGCTGCGCAACGCCTTTCCTGCCGTTTGAAACATGGTCAGGATTATCTCACTGGCCCGAGCCAGTTCCTGGCGGACGCGGTCGAGAGCAAGTGAAGGCACATCGAGAACCGAGGGGTCGAGAAAAGCGGGTTTGATCGGACCAGGAGGGGCCGGCCGGTCAGGAACAAGCCTGGTGGCGAACCAGGCAAAGGCAGTTGTAAACGGTAAAAAAACACAGGTGTTCACCACGTTGAACAAGGTATTGGCGTTGGCGATCTGACGAGGTACCTCGGCTGCCAGCCTGGCACTGCCCTCGAGACCCTGGCTCGAAGGTGAAAACCAGGCGGCAAAAGCGGCCAACTGGGGAATAAAGAAGAACCAGAGAAGGACACCGGCGATATTGAAGCAGATGTGCACCACGGCGGCTCTGACCGCCTCTGGCGGCTTGCCGATGGCGGCCAGCAGAGCGGTCACGCAGGTGCCGATGTTGGCCCCCAGGGCCAGGGCAATGCCTGCTTCCAGGTTTAAAAACCCTTTGCTGGCCAGGGCGATGGCAATACCCACGGTGGCGGCGGAAGACTGGACAAGGCCGGTGAAGAGGGCGCCGGCCAGTATGCCCAAAAGCGGCTTTTCCATCTTTTTGAGCATTTCCAGAAACGGCTCGTAGCTGCGCAGTGGTGACATGGCGTCACTCATCACCGACATACCGAAGAAGACCAGTCCCATGCCCATGATCATCATGCCGCTGTATTTCAGTTTTTCACTCTTGTTGGTAAAGATCAGGAAAAAACCGACAGCTACCGGTAGCAGGGCATAGGCGGAGATGTTGAAGGCCAGTATCTGGGCCGTAACCGTTGAGCCTATGTTGGCCCCCATGATAACTCCTACCGATTGGGACAGGGTCATCACTCCGGCTGTCACGAAACCGACCACCAATACCGTGGTGATCGACGACGAGTTTAAAATACCGGTGACCACCGCACCGGTAATGGCACCGCTTACCCGGTTAGTGGTTAAACGGGCCAGCATTACCTTGAGGGCATCACCGGCTATTTTTTTCAGACCGTCAGACAATTGGTCAAGGCCGGCCAGAAAAAGAGCCAGGCCGCCCATCAACTCCATGATCAGGATGGTCCAGGCTATATCGTTATCTGACTGTGCGGCCCCGGCGCTAAAGGGAAGCATCAGGAGCAGAGCGCCGGCAATCCCGAAAGACAGGTATATCTGTGGTTTCATTGGTTCAGGTCGCTGTTTCCAGATCGTTTTGATATTTATGTGAAATCTCCTGCAAGCTTTCCGAGAGAAAGAGATAATTTTTCAGAAGGTCGTGGTTGCTGCGGATATGTACTTTGGCTGAGTCGCCCATGGTGGTTCTCTGGGCCTGGTTAGTCAATAAACGCTTGATCGAAGCGGTGAATTCTTCCGGCCTGGAGGCTGGGGTCAGAATACCGGTCTGTCCATTGATTACCGCCTCGGAAGCTCCCCAATCACGGTAAGCGACAACAGGCAGGCCAGTGGACTGAGCCTCAAGATAAACCATACCAAGAGATTCCTGAATTCCGGGAAAGGCGAACAGGTCGGCGGCACTGTAGTAGTGGAATAGATCCAGTCGCTGGATTTTGCCAACAAACAGACAGGCAGACCCGAGATGTTGCCGGGCTTCATCCTCGAGAAGCTGGCGGTTCTGGCCGTCACCGATGACGACCAGCAGAATTTTATGCCCTGAACGGTGGAGATCGCCACAACTCTGTATGACCTGACTTATGCCTTCCGTCTTGACCCCGGGCCTGAGCATTGCTGTGGTCAGAATCACCTGCCTGTCTCCCACCTGCCATTGGTTCCGCAAAGCAAGCCGCATCTCCGGATCGAAGGAAAACAGCTGCGGCCGTATACCGGGAGCGATATAAAGTATCCTTTCCTGGGGCAACAGGCGGCGCAGATTTTTTTCATCCTTTTTTTTGTTGCTATAGACCATCTGCGCCGATCTTAGAGCTTTGCGATTGAGCAGAAATCCGGGCAGGGTTTTAAGGCTTCGTCTGCGTTTGGTGGAGTAGATTCCCTGGAATATAACGTAGGGTATCTGTAGTCTTTTTGAGCAGGCGGGCCCGAGAAGATCGGGCGCTTTGTAGTAGGTGTGGTAGGTGAGCCAGAGATCGGTGGGCTGCCGTTGCAAAGAACTGCAGATTTTTCTTATCTCTTTCCGGTGCCGATAAAATTCGTACGGTTTCAGATATATCCAGCGGCTTCTCAGGGAGCTGACAAGTTCGACCTGTTGGCCTTGCCCCGTGAGAAACTCTCGCAGTTCCCGGCCGGTAATCAGATCACCCGACGGGTTGGCATGGCCGGGCGGCTTAAAAGGCATATAATAGGCTATGTTCATCGTCAGTGGCTCGGCAGCGGCCGGAGAGCGCCCGCCAATCGGGAGGCTCGGTCCTGGTCACTCTACCGCAACCAAAATCGAAAGTGAAGGAAATAGCACCGCTTCCTTCACTGGATAAAGGTTTAGAATAACTGTATAGTGTGACAACAAACTAATGATTGAAATAGTTCTGAGTGGACCTCTGCAAGGAGCCTTACGTGTATTCATCAAGAAGAAAAGATCTGGCCGCCATATTCAAGGCCGGTTTGGAACGGGTTGATCCCTATCGCATGCTCATAGACCATGTCAGCCTGGAAGGCGACACTATGAAGGTCAGGCTCGATGAAAGCCAGCACTCCATCAATCTGGAGGGCTATCGTAAAATAGTAGTGATCGGCGCGGGCAAAGCGACGGCGCCGATGGCCCTGGCCCTGGAACGTATACTCGGCGATCGTCTGGACGGCGGTCTGATCGTGGTGAAATATGGTCATGTGGAGAAGCTTGAGAAGATCGAGACCGTTGAGGCAGATCATCCGGTACCCGATGAAAACGGCCGTCGCGGGGCTGAGAGAATCATGTCTGCGGCCGACCAGGCCGATGAGGGGACCCTGGTTATCTCACTTATATCAGGCGGGGGGTCGGCCCTGATTCCACTGCCCTTCAGCTCCTCCGAACCGGGAGGCCCTGATTCATTGAGTCTCGAGGATAAACAGGAGACCACCGGTCTGCTGCTGTCCTGCGGTGCCGATATCGAAGAAATCAATTGCATTCGCAAACATCTGTCGATGATCAAGGGGGGCCGTCTCTTAGAGAGGCTGGCGCCGGCCCGCTCGGTCAACTTTATCTTATCAGATGTAGTTGGTGATGCGCTCAGCAGCATCGCTTCAGGGGTCACCTGCAGTGATCCGACGACCTATGGCGATGCCTGGCGGATTCTGGAGAAATACCAGATAGAAACCAGGATACCTGAACCGGTGCGCCAGGTGCTTGAGAGAGGCATCAGGGGCGATTTGCCGGAAACCCTGAAACCGGGTCATCCAGCGCTGGCGCTGACCGAGAACATCCTCATCGGGACCAATACAGGGGCCCTGAATGCCGCGGCCGACGAAGCCCGAAAAAGGGGCTATGAAGTGGTAAAGCTGACCAGCAGAATCGTCGGTGAAGCCAAAGAAGTTGCCAAGATCCTGGCGGGAATTGCTGTCGACTGCGCGGTTCAGTCAACCATCGCCAGCCCCCCGGTCTGTATTTTGTCTGGCGGAGAACCGGTGGTTCAGATCAAGGGTGCAGGAAAAGGCGGACGCAACCAGGAAATGGCTCTTGCTTATCTGATGGAACTGGAGCGGCACCAAGAATTGTGCCGGGAGGTATCGTTTCTGGCCGCTTCAACCGACGGCAATGACGGTCCTACGGATGCCGCAGGGGCTTTTGCCGACCTGGAGTTGCTGGACAGGGCGAGAGTGGCCAAGCTCGATCTCGGAGCCTATCTGAACAACAATGATTCATACCATTTATATGAAAAAATAGATGGTCTGCTGAAGACCGGTCCGACCAATACCAATGTCTGCGATCTGCACCTGTCCCTTGTTGCGGCCAGAGATGACATTTGAGATCAGCAAAAATGGTACGGCCAGCCAGCTCTTCGCTTAACCCGGACCTGGCAGGGCGGGGCAGGCTCCAAGGGGGGCTGCTGCTGATTTTTTTTCTGCTTGCCCTGGTTGGCGGTTGCGGCAGGCAGACCGTAGAGCCGCCGGTAAGTCTTCCCTCTCTGGGGTTGAGCCAGTCTGAAGTCAAAACCCGTTTGTTGAGCCAGTATGTTACCTGGCAGGGGGTGCCTTATCGCAACGGTGGCCGGAGCAGAAAAGGCATCGACTGCTCGGCCTTTGTGCAGCTCACCTATCAGCAGAAGTTCGGGGTGAAACTTCCCAGAACTACCAGAGAACAGGCAACCCAGGGCGGCCTGATTACTAATTCGGGACTACGTCCGGGTGATTTAATTCTGTTCAAGACCGGCTGGAACGACCGTCATATCGGCATCTACCTGGAAAAATATAAATTCTTGCATGTCTCAACCAGCATCGGAGTGACCATCTCAAAAATAACCGATCCTTACTGGTATGAGAGATACTGGCAGGCGCGGCGAGTATTTAATTAGGTGTCCCTGAAAATGGAGCAATCTAGACTGGACATTATGATCTACGGCCATGACGGCCGGGGACTTGGGCATGTGAGCAGGTCGGCGGCCATCGGCATGGCTTTGCGGCGGCTCTATCCTCATCTCAAAGTATGCCTTCTCACCGGCTGCCGTCAGACCCAGGAACTGATCGGCGATGTCCCACTGGATTGGCTTAAATTGCCGGCCTACGATACGGTGGTGATCGATGGCAGGTCAACGGGAACAGATGGCCCGTGCGGGTTCGAGGACAAAGAACTCGGACATTTGCGGGCCGAACAGATCCGGCAGCTTGTCGCCCTCTATAGACCGCGGCTTATTCTGGCCGATCACACCCCCCAGGGAAAACATCGGGAACTGGTACCAGCTCTGACTGCCGAAACTGTAGAGCGTCCTCAATGGATACTGGGAATGCGCGGTGTCGTCGGTTCGGTCTCCCAGGCGGGCTCCGAGTTGGCGACTGAACTTTTTCAGCGCTACTACAACGGACTGCTCTGGTATGGCGACAGTTCGGTTCTTGGCCCAGACCACCTGGAGATACTCGGCCATCGCTTCGCCTGTGAACCCGTAGAGTGCGGCTACGTCTCCCGCTTGATCGAGCTGATCTCCCTGGCTCATCCCTCAGGTGTCCGCCGCTATGGATGCACTGTGTCGATTCCCTGGTTTGGGGAGCACACCGATACTTTTTTCGAACGGCTGATAGAGGCCCTGGGATTAATGGGTCCCGATTACGGACGATTCCGGATTTTTCTGGGGGGTGATGATATCTTCCCCTATGGGCAGAAACTGGAGGGACTCGATTTCTGCACCCTGGAACGCTTCGGACCGCAATATGTCGAGACGCTGTGCAGATCCAAAAGCGCGCTCGTGTTCGGCGGCTATAATTCGTTGGTTGACGTCCTCTCAATGGGGATTCCTGCACTGGCGGTGATGCGGGATATGCAGGACAGAGAGCAGCAGGACCATCTTGCGGCCCTGAGCCGGTCTGTAGGCAACCGGCTGAGTGTTGTCATGGAAAATGAATGCAGCGTTGAGCAGCTTTACACCATGCTTACCGAGCTCATGAAAACCGGCAATGATCCGTTTGAAATCCCGGTCAATCTGGGTGGGGCGGAAAAAGCGGCACGGGTTCTCGCCGCCATGTTGTGAAGTGAACAGCGGGGCTTCTGTTTTTCCTTGTTCGGGGCCTTAAACTTTTGTACGTTTGGCAAGTGATTGTTTTATAACATAATTCGGGAGCGGGTCGGTAGATGTCTGAAGTCATTGTCTTTACCAGCGGCAAGGGAGGAGTCGGCAAGTCCAATCTCTGCCTCAATACCGTCCTGCAGCTCGCTGCTCTCCAGTACCGGAGCTGTCTTTTCGATGGGGATCTGGGACTGGCCAATGTCAATATTCTGCTGGGCATCGATCAGGAATACACCCTCGATGATGTCGTTTTCAACAACAAAACGATCGATGAGATACTGGTCCAGACCGGCTACGGTTTCGATATCATTCCGGGCAGCTCAGGCGTCGAACAGATCGCCGACCTTAGCGCCGACCAGCTCCATACCCTGATCACGGCATTGACCAGTGTCGATGATTACGATTACTTCCTGATCGATACTGCCTCGGGAATCTCCAGAAGCGTCATTTCTTTCTGTATGGCCGCCCGCCAGACGATCATCGTCATCACTCACGAGGCCACCTCTCTGACCGACGCCTACGCCTTGCTGAAAATTCTCAGCGTTAACAATTATCAGGGTATGGTCAGGGTTTTGATCAACGATTGCGAGTCTATACCCCAGGCCAAGAGCACCTATCTCAGATACAAAAAGGTGGTCGATAAGCACCTCGATATACATATTACTCCGGCTGGGATCGTACTGCATGATGATCACTTTGAACGGGCGGTGGTGCAGCAGAAACCGTTGCTCGAACTCTACCCCGATTCGATCGGCGCCCAGTGCATTCGAGCATTTGTTGCCAACCTGGTCGGCGAAAAAGGGCCTGGCCCGGGAGGTGAAGGGCTCTCTGAATTCTGGCAGCGCTACCTGGACCAGATCATCGAAACCGGCTCTGCAGGCCGGCCTGCAGATGAGAGTGCAGGCACCGCTTCCGAGACAGCCCCAGGATCGGTTACTGGTTCAATTCAGGTCTCTCCGCTTCGTTTCGATCAACCGGGAACTGTCAAACCAGGCGACGTTGCTGCCGCGATGTTTCGGGCCGAGGCTTTTCCTGATATCGGCTTCAGTGCTCCAGCATTTCTCGCTCCCATTTTCAAGCGTCTGAATCAGGGGGGGATCTCTGCCGCTGAACTGCGGCAGCTCATCATCGTCGATCCGGGCCTGATGGTACAGGCTCTGCGGCTGCTGAATGTCGAAGAAATTTCACCTCAGAGCCATATCGAGAGCCTGGAGGAGATGATCGGCTGTTTGAACGACGAGGATATTCAACCCATGCTGCTCAAGGCTGCGCTCAGAAGTGGCGGAGCAGCGGCTAAGGATGAGGAGGGTGGCGCTTCACTGAGTCGATGGCTCGGCGGTTACCGCTGTGCTGTTCTGGCCCGCGAAATAAGCCAGGCAATTTCATTTGGATTTCCGGACGAGGCCTACCTCGGCGGCCTGCTGCTCGATATCGCTCGCCCGGAGACAGCAGGGGGGGAAGGCCAGGAGGAGACGGCTGATCATGCCGACCTGGGGGCCGAGCTGCTCCAGTCCCTGGGTCTCAACCCGATGATTTGCGATGCGGTGCGCTTTCATCATCATCCGCCATCTCAGGTGAGCACCGCCTTCAATCTGGTCAGAATCGTCTACGCGGCACACACCCTGGTCTATGGCGCTGAACCTGGTGATCAACAGCCTGAAACAATCGACTTCCCGGACGGGCTAATCGACTTGAGCAAAGAGCAGGCCCTTGAACTACTGGCTAAAGTGAACGAGATAACAGCCCGGACAGCAGCCTGGCTCGACCTCGATATTTCAACCGCTGCCGCCATTGAGAACGCGGCCCAGAAAAGCGATAGCCTCTATGGCTACCTGCTCGATAATTTGCTGACCCGGACCATCATGTCACCGCTGAGCCGGCCCTCCACGCTGGAGGAATGGGTTCGCAATTTTCACCGGAGCTGTACGCTGCTAACCGGGGTCAGGCACCTTATCTGCCTGGTGGCAGATGAGAGTGAGAAGCACCTCACCGCAATCGGTTTCGACGGCTGCTTCTGCGCTGAATATCTGGAAAATATCGTCATCCCGGTGGACAGCAGTTCCAGCCTGATAAGCAAAGTTTATACGACCGGCACTCCGCTGATAGGTGATCTGCATCGGGAGTCGACGCTCAATCTTGGTGACCGACAGTTGGGAAGTTTATTGGGCGGCAGGACGATGATTTGCATACCACTGAAGTCTGGAGGAAAATCGACAGCCCTGATGGTCTACACTCCAGATGACGGGCAGGCGGCGGCGGTTGACAGACAAATGAGTACGCTCCTGACTCTGGGCACCCGGGCCGCTGAAGATCTCGAGGCGCTTAGAGCCGCAAGCTCCTGAGACCCTCAGCCCCGCTTTCAGCCCCTGGTCTCTAACTTTTTCACATCACTGTTCACATATTTATAGAACAGTGGAAAGGCCACAAAAAATCCCACACAGATCAAATATTCGACGCCTTTGATGTGGCTGTAAAAGTCAACCAGGGTGTGTGTGGGTTTGACCACACCGGTGGCGACCAGGTATTGTCTCAGCAGTTCGCCGAGCTGCCAGTCGGCCTGCTTCAGACCGGCCGTAAAGGCAAGCAGCGACCAGCAGCCGATGCCGACTCCAAAAATGAGCAGCAGAGCAAACAGGGAGGCTTTGATGGCAGTTTTCATAGAGGTCTCCTGTGGCGCTGGCTTAGAAGCCGGTAATGGCACTAATATAACCTCTTACCAGTGCTGTCAGGCCATGGTTCGCGAGCGCGGCGACAAAACAGGCAATGGCCCAAACTCCGATGATCAGGGCCGAGGCTGACACCATGGTCATCAAGATGCTCAGTACGTCGTGGGTTACCTCCGTTTCAGTGGTTCTGGTCGATTCAACTACGGTTTTCATGACATCCTCCGCTTGTTGAGATTGCTGCCGCAGGATTCAGATCCTGCGCTTACCTGGGTAGCTGCATCAGGGATGCCAGTTTGCAGCCTGGATAAAGATCACCATTGATTTGCTTAACTATCTGTAATCATGTCGTTTGATTGGAGTGATCAAGGTGGGTGGGAAACGGCTTGAACAATCGATTCGGAAATCCGCCATCAATGTTTCAGCAGAGCTAGAACCGTCGCATGATTTACCACACTTGTGTCGGCGGCCGTTCTGGATAGGTGTCTGCGGTAGTTATTCTCGCCAACGGAACAGTACTGGAATTCGATAGAGGATAAATCGATAGACAATAAAATAGAAACAGAGCAGCGTGACCACCACCCACAACTCTTTCCAGTGCGGTACTTCCTGGTGCAGACGATAGTTGTAACAGATCATGACCGTATTAAGACGATTCCAGATAATACCAGCAACTGCCAGAAGGGCTCCCCAGCGCACCAGGGCGACCCGCCGGTGGCGCACGCCGTAGGCAAAGGCCACCAGCGGTACCAGGGTACCCAAGGCGATTTCTAACAGATAATAGAAACCCCAGCCGGAGATCAGCAAAAGCCACTCCTGTTCATGGGCGACGGCGACGACCTTAATCACCAGATAGGTGATCAGCGCCGTGGCACCGCCTTTTGCCAGTCCCAGGGTGATGTTGTCGAGAGAGCTGAGAAAACGGTGATCACAACGCCAGGACATGGTCTTTGTGACCAGCCAGGAAATGATGATGACCATGGATAATCCCGCAAAAATAGAAGATACAAAAAAATGCAGCCACTGAAACTCAGGGGAGATCCAGAGGGGATGAATTTTGGCAGGTGCATAGCAGAACAGGGCGCCGAGCGCACCCTGGTGCAGAGTTGAGAGGATGATGCCGGCGATGGTGAGTCCCAGGGTGATTCTCAGGATGAACCTCTTGACTCCAGGCCAGCCGGCCCATTCTGAAACGGCTGGCAGTATCTCCGCAACCTGGACTGAGAGGTAGGTGGCAACGTGCCAGGCGACGAGAAAGAGAACCGCCGCAGGACCAAACGACACCACCATCGGATAGGTCAGCCGCCAGGGCATACCCAGATCGACAAGCAGAAAGACCACGGCAAAGAAGTAGCCGAGCAGCCCATTGAGCAGTGCCAGCCTCTCAATGGGACGGAAATCATCCCGCTGGAAAATCTCCACGGTTGTACTCAGGAGAAAACCGGAGGCCGACAGCGGTACCATGCCAAAAAGACCGAAGCCGAGCAGAACCCCCCAGGGGTAATCCTGGGAGCCGTGGGTGATAGCCTGAAGACCATAGAGATAGCGTTGGCAGAGCAAAGGAATGCCGATAACAAGGATGAGGCATATGACCCAGTTCAGTGGATTTGTCCACACCCGGGTCAAGTAGTCACGGCCCGACAGCCCCAGAAAAAGTTTGTCCAGTAAGCGCTGCTCACCTCCGGAAATGACGGGGGCTCGACCTACCGCATCTGTAAGGTTACCGCTCAATGGTTTCATCGCTCATATCCTCATGATTAGAAGAATCATCGGTTATCTTTCTGGTTCGGGCCAACAGGTATAGTCCGGCAAAAAGGCCAGGCCAGATGGTCAGAACCATTGGCACTACTGCCAGAAAATCTTTGACGTAATTAAGAATTGGCTGCCGGGGAACCTGCAGGTCGAACCCAGCCTGTTCAAAAGGCACCGGGGAAATATAGAGCCAGGAGGTACCTCCGGCCTCGAATTCCCCATAGATGGCGTTCTGGTATTTGCCGGGAGCATCCCGTATCCTTTTTCTGGCAACCCGGAGCAGCTCATTTCTGTAGCCGAAGGTCAGTGCCTCCATGGGGCAGGCCTCGACACAGGCCGGCGGTCTGTGCTTGCTGAGGCGGCTGTCGAAGCAGAAATTGCATTTCATGATCCGGGCCTCGAAGGCACTGTCATACCTGAATGCCGGGATTGAAAAGGGACAGGCAACCATGCAAGTTCTGCAGCCTACACAGACATCAGCATCATAAATCACCGCACCCTCCGGCGTTTTTGTATAGGCATTGACGAAACAGGCTGTCAGACAGGCCGGCTCCAGGCAGTGGTTGCATTGAATTTTTTTGAACAACGGGTGGTCCGAAAGTGCTGATTCATAGCTGTTGACCACGGTAAAAGCGTTCTGATCGGGCCTGCGCACCCCCTGCGTCGGCTGCTCGAGTAATTGAAAGTTCTCGGGCGGTTCATCGGGGGGGGCAAGTCCATGCTCCCGGCTGCAGGCCGCTTCGCAACTGCGGCAGCCGATACATCTGCTGAGATCGACCAACACCCCCCGGTTTGACTGGTAACCCTGAAAATCATGAGCCATGGTTTTTTTGAAGGGCCGCATCGATATTGCTGAAGCCGCTGTGGCGAGCACTCCTTTCAACAAGGTCCGTCTGGAAAATTTGGCTCCCATATTCTTCTCCTTTCTCAATGTTCCGTTACCCTGCCTCTTGCGGCCGCCACGTCTCAAGGCGAAACGCTGTTCTCCTGTTTGCGGTGACAGTCCTGGCAGCCGGTGGGACCGGCGGTGATGGACAGGTGACAGCCCACACATTTCAAGTGGTAGGCGCCGATCAGACCAGCGATATCGATATGGTAGTTGGTCTGGTTTCTCTGCGCCGAAAGCGACTCTTCTGAAAAACGGTCGACGAGATGGCAGCTCTTGCAGTCAATCGGACTAGCGCTGGTCCCGAAGCGATGGCAATAGTTGCAGCCAGGCTCGGCGGAAGGTTTGCCCGTGAGATGATGGTGACACTCGACACAGGAGGCGTAAGAGTCATGCAGAACATGATCGAAGCGTACCTCCTCATAAATACCAGTTATCGAATTAAGCAGGAGGGAGTCCGGCGCCTCCATCATTTCTCCAGAAGGCAGCGTAACGCCGGCAGCGAAAGAAAATGCTGCCGCCGAGGCCCATCCACAGAGCAGGAACAATAAGATTCTCATGCTAATTTCCTCCCTCATCTTGGCGCTGATGTTCTTCGATGTGACGATGGTTGAGATAACAGCGATAGACGATATCGACCTCCTCGCCGTCCAGTGTCTCATGGGCAAGCAGGGACTCTGCCAGCATGTGCAGCAGTTCGTCGTGCGCCTTGAGCAGCTCTTTGGCTTCTTCGTAGCAGTGTTGCACTATCCTCAGAATTTCCATATCGATCTCCCGCCGGGTCTGCTCGCTCTGCTGCCAGAAACCGCCACTGGCACCGTCGCCATCTGGTGGCCCATTGCCCATTCGGGAGACCGGCCCGAGCTGCTCGCTCATACCGAATTCGCA
Source organism: uncultured Desulfofustis sp. (assembly GCA_905479735.1). Classification (GTDB taxonomy): domain Bacteria; phylum Desulfobacterota; class Desulfobulbia; order Desulfobulbales; family Desulfocapsaceae; genus JABDQA01. Next base: position 5,369 of record CAJQNS010000074.1, on the reverse strand, counting down.
GACCAGGCGATGGGCGATCCGGGTTGCACCCAGAAGATCGTTGCTGGCGCCGGTGGTCAAGCGGCCGAAAATAAGCTCCTCGGCTAATCGGCCGCCGAGCAGGATTTTGATCCGGTTGAACAGGTAGGATCTGGTATAGGCCTGATGTTCGCCAATGGGCAGTTGCTGGGTAAGACCGAGTGATCTTCCGCGGGGAATTATCGTGGTCTTGTGCAGAGGGTCGGACTCAGGCAGCAGCTTGGCGACTGCGGTATGGCCGGCCTCATGGTAAGCCGTCAGCCTTCTGGCCCGCTGATCGATTACCAGGTTTTTGCGCTCGAGCCCCATGGATATCTTATCCTGGGCGTCTTCGAAATCTGCCTGCTCGATGTGCTGCTTTCCTTTTCTGGCGGCGAGTAGGGCCGCCTCATTGACAAGGTTGGCAATTTCCGCCCCGGTGAATCCCGGGGTGGAGCGGGCGATGGTGGTCAAGTCGACAGTTGGGCTGATTGCGGTACCTGCGGTGTGGACTTTGAGAATCTTTAATCTTCCCCTGATATCGGGCAAGTTTAGAGTAATCCGCCGGTCGAACCTGCCGGGTCTGAGCAGGGCGGAATCGAGGATATCGGAGCGATTGGTGGCAGCGACGACGATGATTGTTTCACTGGTTTCGAACCCGTCCATTTCCACGAGCAGGGCATTGAGAGTTTGTTCCCTCTCGTCATTGGAACCGTTACGATAATCGGCAGAGCGTTTACCGCCGATGGCATCAATTTCATCGATGAAAATGATACAGGGCGCCTGTTTTTTGGCTTCTTCGAAAAGTTTTCTGACCCTCGAGGCGCCCAGGCCGGCAAACATTTCAACGAAGTCCGACCCACCCATGGAGAAGAAAGGCACCGACGCTTCCCCGGCGATGGCTTTGGCAAGCAGTGTTTTTCCGGTGCCCGGAAGGCCTTCGAGCAGCACCCCTTTGGGTATCTGTCCGCCAAGCCGGCTATATCTGGAGGGATGTTTCAGAAAATCGATGATTTCTTTCAATTCATCGCGTGCTTCCGAGATACCGGCCACATCATTGAAAGTGACCCCGGTCTTTGTCTTAGAGGCCTTACTCGTAGTACCGGTATGAAGAAATCGTTTCGAAGAGCTTGGGGCTCCTCTGCTCAATATCATCCAGCCTCCCAGCAGTAGAACAATGATCAGCATGTCCCTGAGGAGCGGGGTCAACACCGGAGCCGGGTGGGTTCTGATGGTCACCTCGGAGGCTTGGAGGAGGGGCATCAAAGAGGTGAGATCGGGGGAGAACGTGGTGTATTGAGTGCCGGTCCGATCGGTCGCAATAATCGTATTGCCCTTGATCGACGTCTCCTGCAGCCGGCCTGCTTCAAGGTCTGCGAGGAACTCGCTGTAGGCCGATTCCGGTAGTTTCCTGCTGGCCTCGAAAAAACCGATGCCAATTAGACTTAATAAGGCGACGCTGATGATGATCAGGACGGGTCGGCTGAGGTTCATGGCGCAGCTCCAGGGTGGGCCTGCATCTCTGTGAGGTCACCCAAACCGGCCGACTGGCTGGTGAGTGCTGCAATAACAAGGGTTTCGAAAATATCTACCCGGTCCGCAGTGAGTGCCCCGTTATGGAAAAAGCAGAACTCCTCCACCAGATCCTGGCTGCAGCAGAGGTGTGACCACCTAGATTTCTCCTGGCGCCGCCAGCGGCGATAGGAGGCACAGATTTTTTCAATATCCTCATGAGAAGATGATGATTCGTCAACGGTGCAGAGTATCTCCTGCAGGTGAATGGAGGTGAATGGTTTGCGCCTCGGAAAGATAACAATACTGCCTCCTGCTACACCGTCGGTGCAGAATTGGGAGATAATTTTCTGGTTCAACGACTGGTAGAGCTTCATTCGCAGCCTGCCGGTTGTTCTACCTCGGGCAATAGACTCAACGGCGACAAGGAGCTGGTTTCCCTGCGCCGGCCCCCTTGCCGGCGCAGCATCGACAAGCGTGATTCCCCGGCATTTTTTCCGGTTGACCAGTTCTATGATCTGGCGCAGCTTTTTCATCCAGGCCCAACCCGTCTGGCAGCTGGAGAAACCGAGATAGTTCCTCAATTTCATGATACTGAACGATGAGCACTCGCCACTTACCCACCAGAGGGCTCGCAGCCAGATACTGAGACTTTTCTTACTACCGTGCAGCAGGGTTCCGGCAGTTATGGAACTGCAGCGACCGCAGGCCCGGCAGAGAGTTTTATTCTGGAACCCGGACTCAGGGTGACAGGCGCCGCAGGCCGGGCAGACAAATCCCTGCGGCCACCTAGTCCTGAAAGCATATGAAGTGCACCAGGATTCATCCTCAAGCCGGATAGCCAGCTCAGCGGCTGTCTTCTTTCTGTCGATGATTGATCCAGTCATCTCGACTCACAGGTCTTTGGGTTCGTCTGGAATCGCCTTTTACAAACTGCAATGCATGTAGGATGCCCAATCGGCTCTAAGCTGCGACGATTAGTGTGCCATGAAAAGGATATGAGGGGACACTGAGGAGAAAGGAAAAATTTATTATTTATTCAGATAGTTACGCTTATGCCTGGCGGCTGGATCGGATTTTCCGGTTGCCAAAGGAAGGGATCGGCAGGTGGCGGAGGGCGTCAGAGGGCAGGAACTACACCCGAGAAGAACAGCTGTCATTGCAGGACACCACACAAGTGTTGCGGGGAAACGAAAGTGATACAACACTTGTGTAGCTTTTACTCAAGAGCGATGACCGACAGATCGAGGTCAAGATCCCGGATTTTCCGATATAGGGTGGACCGATCCATACCTAGAAGGCGAGCAGCCTTGGCTTTGTTGCCCCCGCATTTTGCCAGCGTTTCTAAAATTCTGGCTGCTTCACCGTTGGGCTGTTCTCCCGTATAGATAGCGTGGGGTTTCAGCAGATCGGTTTCTTCACTGCTTGCTGCCGTTGGTGCGGGCTTTGTTTCGCTCACCGGAAATCCTGACAAGATCAGATCATGGGGCAGTTCACTGGTGCTGATGGTTGTACCCGGACAGAGAACAACGGCCCTCTCGATCAGATGCTCTAATTCCCTGACGTTTCCGGGCCAGTGGTAGCTCTTTAGCAGGGACAGGGCATTATCGGAGATTCCGTAGATCTTTTTCTCCAGAGCGCTGTTGTATTTTTTAATGAAATGATTGACCAGCAGCGGTACGTCGTCCATTCGTTTTCTCAGCGGCGGCAGGATCAGGTCTATCACCTTAAGCCTGAAGTAGAGATCTTCACGGAAACTGCCTGATTGCACCTTCTCTTTGAGGTCTACATTGGTGGCAGTAATAATTCTGGTGTCGACCACAATCGGGGTGTCGCTGCCCACCGGATAAAAGGTTCGTTCCTGCAGAAAACGGAGCAGTCGAAGTTGGGTCATTGGTGATATTTCGCCGATCTCATCTAGGAACAGGGTGCCGCCGTCAGCCTGGAGCAGGAGCCCCTTTCTGTCCTTATCGGCCCCGGTGAAGGAACCTTTTTTGTGACCGAACAGTTCGCTTTCAAGCAGATTTTCGGGAATCGAGGTGCAATCGACCTTGATAAGCGGACGGCTGCTTCGGGGCGATTCCTGATGCAGCGCCTCAGCCGCCAATTCTTTACCGGTTCCCGATTCTCCGGTTACCAGAACTGTGGTGTCGACTCTGCCGACGTTTTCGATCAGGGTATAGAGGGCCTGCATGGAGAGGCTGCCGCCTATGAACCGGTGGAATCTGTTCCTGTTGCCATGGGGCGCCCCAGGGGGCAGAGACATGTCACGAATGACGATTACCGCGCCGTTTAAGGTGTCGCCGTCCATCATCAGTGGGGATGCGCAAATACTTAAAATTTTCAAATTGTTGTCGGATGTTCTGCATTCGAAACGATGCTCTGTCACCTCTTTTTGAGTGCGCAGCACCCGGAGCAGGTCGTCACCCAGAGAAGCGAATTCGGAATCGACAATTTCGGATCCGAGCTGGGAGCCTACTCCCAGTCCCGGTATCAGGGTGTCAAAAAGACTTTGGGCCGCCTCGTTAATCTTGACGATGTTCTGCTGCTCGTCGATGATGATGATTCCATCGCCGGCACTCTTGAATACCGCATCCAGAAAAATTCGGTAGCGCTCTCTTTCTTCCTCAGCCTGCCGGCGACTCAACTCAAGATTTCTCTGCTGCAGGGCCAGGCGGACGGAACGCAGCAGGGCCTCCTTATCGACTGGTTTGACGATGTAGTCAAAGGCGCCGAATCTCAGAGATTCGGCGGCGGTGCTGACATCGGGAAAACCGGTAATGATGATGAAGGGGCAGTCGATATTGTTTTGCCGGGTATATTTCAGCAGATCTATCCCGGAAGACTTTTCTAAGACGATATCGCTGATAATCAGGTCAATCTTCTCGGTCCTGATCAGCGCCAGGGCTTGCTCGTATCCGGCGGCGGTCAGAACAGGAGCGTATCCTTCTCTGGTCAGAAAGAAATGGAAGGTCTCCCTCAGGCTCGTTTCGTCGTCGACGACCAGAATGGATCCTTCACTGGGTGTATTGGGCATCATTGGTCTGTCTCCATTGGGTGATCCGACTCCTCAAGGGCCGCATCAACTGAACGTGCTTTTGTCCCTGAATACCACTACTGCTCCGCACAGCCTGCTGTTGTCCAGAATCGGCGTACTCACATACTCGACCGGGAAGCTCTCACCTTCCTTGGTCCAGAAACAATCTTCAGAGCTGATATGGACCTGACCGTCAGTGCAGGCCTGAGTGATCAGACACTGCTCGGGTGGATGCGGTGAACCGTCGGGGTGGCTGTGGTGGACGAGCTCGTGGTGTGGCTTGCCGAGCATTTCATCCCGTTCCCAGCCGGTCATCAGGGAAGCTGCGGTATTGACGAAAGTGACGTTGCCGGTGATATCGAGGCCGAAAATCCCCTCGCCTGCCGAGTTGAGTATCAGCTCCATCTTTTTCTGCAGCTCTCTGCTCTCGGTTTCCGCCTGCATTCGTTCGGCAATCTCCCTGTTCAGCGAGGCATTGATGATATTTATCTCAAAGAGCTTCTTTTCCAAAACTTCGTCATGGCCGTGCTCCGCATCCACCTTGTTTCTTTCGGCTTCGGCCAGGCTTTCTTCAAGGGCGGCAAGCTTTTTCCGGTTCTGATCGTCGTGGAGCCAGATGATGATATAGAGCACCACACCAAACAACACTCCGATTCCGGTCAGCGTCCAGACCAGCGATGGTGCTTGCAGCTGACGATAAAAGGCATACGGAGCCGCAAGTATGAGGGTATATACAAAGAGTACCATCGAGATAAGTGGGTAATTTCGGTATGGTTCAGCCATCTTTTCCCCTCCTGTTTTTGGCCGCAGGAAGATCAATGAT
>CAJQNS010000073.1 GCA_905479735.1 uncultured Desulfofustis sp. | reverse complement strand
TACATCTTCTGCATCGTCACTTTTCTGGGTGTTGTTTTTGCACTCAACATCGACGATGACCTGCAGTTCTGCGCCGCTTTTGCCTATGCCGGCGGAGCGCTGGGAGTAACCTTTGCCGGGGATGTCTTTTCTCTCTATATCTTCTGGGAAATCATGGCCGTGGCCTCCACTTTTCTGATTCTGGCCAGGCGAACCAGGGCCTCCCAGGCTGCTGCAATGCGCTATATCCTGGTCCATATCTTTGGCGGACTGTGCCTGCTTGCAGGAATAATATTGTACGTTCAGCGAACCGGGACGACACAATTCGGCCTCATGCATCTCTCGGGAATCGATTCCTACCTTATCTTTCTGGGTATTGCGGTCAACGCTGCCATCCCGCCTCTTCACCCCTGGCTGAGCGACGCCTATCCGGAGGCGACCGTTGCCGGCGCAGTCTTCTTGAGCGCCTTTACCACCAAGAGTGCGGTCTACCTGATGGCTCGAATGTTTCCGGGAACTGAGCTTCTGATCTGGCTGGGGGCCGTGATGACGGCGATTCCGATTTTCTACGCGGTACTGGAGAACGATATCCGTCGGGTGCTGGCCTACAGCCTGATCAATCAGGTGGGCTTTATGATGTGCGGTATCGGCATAGGAACGGCCCTGGCAATTAATGGCACGGTGTCCCATGCCTTCTGTCATATCCTCTACAAAGCCCTGTTATTCATGGCGGCAGGTTCTGTGCTGCAGGTTACCGGAAAAATCCGCTGCACCGATCTGGGCGGGCTCTACAAGACCATGCCCCTGACCTGCCTGTTCTGCATCGTTGGAGCCGCATCCATCTCTGCCTTTCCGCTGTTCAGCGGTTTTGTCAGTAAATCGATGATCATCAGCGCCGCGGCGCATAACAAGCTGATTATCGTCTGGCTGATGCTTCAGTTCGCCTCGGCCGGCGTTTTTCATCATGCCGGAATCAAGGTGCCATTTTTCATGTTTTTCGGCCATGATTCGGGAATACGGGCCAAGGAGCCGCCGTTAAACATGTTGCTCGCGATGGCAATTGCTGCAGGACTGTGCCTGTTTCTGGGAGTTTACCCCTACCCTCTCTACTCAATCCTGCCAAACCCGGTGGATTATATACCCTACACGGCAGCCCATGTGGTAGGTCAGCTTCAGCTTCTCATGTTCGGGGCGCTGGCTTTTTGCCTGCTAATTCTTTCCGGATTTTACCCGGCTGAAATGCGGGCGATCAATCTGGATACGGACTGGTTCTACCGCAGACTTGGGGTTTATTTCTATCGTTTTTCCGAAACAATTCTCAACAGCTTGAACCAGACCTGTGAAAGGATTTTCGCTAAGAAATTAACCAGTAATCTGGCAACCCAGATGGAGAATGGAGCTGCCCGCCTGGTGATACTCCTGATGTTGCCAGTGTGGAAAACGATGAATTTCTCGGAAGAGAGGCGGACCCAGTTGAGCAGTCGTATCGACAAAGCGCTGCGGGACGGTGCGGTACCAATCGGCATCAGCGTGGCGGGGGCAGCAATTCTACTGTCGGGATTGTTTTTTTTCCATTGAGCAAAACTTGAGCCCAGTTTGCTGAGCAAGCAGCAGCCAATGTCCACGCCCTGATGGTAACTCAGCACCAACGGAACAGCGCCGCGATCTGATGCGTAAACATACTTTAGGGAGAGAGATAAATGGTATCACTAAGTGAAGTCAACCATATAATTATCTTGAGTTATTTCACCGAAGATATGATCCAGAAGTTATTGCCGGAAATTGAACTCCTTCGTTTTAAAAGCGGGGAGATCATTTTTCGCAGAGGCGAACCTGCTGCCACCTTTTATTCGCTGAAACGGGGCAAGATATTGCTGGAACAAAGGATTTCTGAGAAGGTCACCATCTCGATGGGGACCGTTAAGCCGGGATACTCATTCGGCTGGTCGTCAATGCTGGGGGATGAGAAATTCACCTTGGATACAGTCTGCGGCGAACCTTGCGAAGTGTTGAGCATTCGAGCCAAAACAATGCTTGCTATGCTTGAAGAGGATCACAGTATGGGGTACAGGTTCATGCATCGGCTGCTGCATATGGTAAAAAGACGTTTGGATATGCGCACCGAGCTGTTGTTAAAATTGCTCAGCAATCATCCCGATATCCAGCCTCTGATGAGAGAATCATAGCTGGAATTTCTGGATTTACCCTTTGTAGAGCAGGGCCATACCATTTCTCAGCTCTTTGATGGGTATTTGACCGGGGGCTGAAGCCTGCATACCGATGGCAAAGGTGATGTCGGAGCCAAACAGCCCACCAGCCAATCTGCTCACCGCCCCTTCAGGCCCCATGGACATTGCCACAATGGGCACCTGCACCGCCTCATTTCTTGCTCTTTGGGTAGCGTTCAGAAGGGTGAGGACATCTCCGTAATTTTTGGGCATAGCGGCAAGTTTTGAAATATCACCACCTGCCGTCTGCGCTTCGACCAGCTTGGAATAGATGAAGTGTTCACTGGGTGTCTCTGCAAAATTATGAAAGGAAAGAATTAATTTTACCCCATTTTTCTGGGCCATATCTTTGATAATATCGATAAATTCTCGGTCGTTGCAGAGCTCTATATCAATCAGGTCAATATCGCCGGTTTGCATAACCGCACTGTTCAACTCTAATCTGACTTGACGGGATAACTTCTTCATCCCGCCTTCAAGATCTATCCGGCAGGTAAATATCAAAGGGGTGTCG
>CAJQNS010000072.1 GCA_905479735.1 uncultured Desulfofustis sp. | reverse complement strand
TGCGCAAGCAGCGCGGCCAGCTGGAAGAAGAGCAGATCACCCTGCGCTCCTCCACCGAAACCGGCTTCGTTGACATTGCCATAAACGAAGAGCATTCGTGCTGCAACTCACAGGTTAAAGAGCTACCGCTGCCGGAACACGTCACCCTGGTCTCCATCAAACGGGGGGCTAAGATGATCATCCCAAGGGGGCGCCATCATATAGAGGCGGGCGACGTGCTTACCCTGTTCGGCCAGTTGGACGAAATCGATCAGCTCAAGAAATTTTTCTGCTGAGGGCACGCTCCTCACCCTCTCATCTTTCAGACCTCGAGAAATTCGATAATGCTCTCTGCTGCAGTGCGTCCGTCGGCTATGGCGGTGACCACCAGGTCCGCCCCTCTGACTGCGTCGCCGCCGGCGAAAATTTTTGGCTCGGAGCTCTGGAATGGATAAGGTCCACGGTCTGATGTCCTGATCCGGTCGCCTTCATCGAGCTCGATACCCACCTCTTTGACCCAGTCCGCCGGATCTGGTCTGAACCCGAAGGCCATAACCACCACATCGGTATCCAGCACCTGTTCGCTCCCGGCCACGATCTCCGGCCTCGATCTCCCCGTATCATCGGGCTCGCCCATCCTGGTCTCTACCATTTTCACACCGCTGACCCGGTTGTTGGCGTCGATCTCGATGGCCATCGGCTGCAGATTCCACAGGAACTCAACACCTTCTGCCCGGGCATTGGCGACCTCTTTCGCCGACCCCGGCATATTTCGCTCGTCGCGCCGGTAGGCACAGGTGATCTTGGCCGCGCCCTGCCGCACCGCTGTTCTTACACAGTCCATGGCGGTATCGCCGCCGCCCAGGACCAGCACCCGCTGGTCGCCGAAGGAGACATACTCATATTTGTCGTAGGCGAAATTCCTTTCGTGACAGATATTGGCAATCAGATAGGGAAGTGCCTCATAGACTCCTTCGGCCTCCTCGTTTTCAAAGCCGCCTCGGATCGAACGATAGGCTCCGGTGCCAATAAATACGGCGTCGTAATCATCAACTATTTCCTGAAATGAAATGTCCGTTCCGACCTCGGTGTTGAGCCGGAATTCGATGCCCATGTCGCTGAATATCTCCCGGCGCCTGATCATCACCTCTTTTTCCAGCTTGAAATCAGGAATGCCAAACGTCAGCAGTCCGCCGATCTCAGGATATTTATCAAAGACAACCGGACCGATACCGTTGCGAACCAGAACGTCGGCACAACCCAGACCGGCAGGCCCGGCACCGATAATCGCGGCCTTTTTACCGGTCGCTTCGACCTTGGATAAATCCGGCCGCCAGCCCATCTCAAAGGCGGTAATGACAATGTAATTCTCTACCGCACCGATGGTGACGGCACCATATTCATCGTTGATGGTGCAGGCTCCCTCACAGAGCCTGTCCTGCGGACATACCCGACCGCAGACTTCGGGAAGGGTGTTGGTCAGATGACAGAGTTCAGCCGCTTCGATGATTCTCCCCTCTCCGGCCAATTTCAGCCAGTCCGGTATATAGTTGTGCACCGGGCATTTCCATTCACAATAAGGATTCCCGCAACCCAGGCAGCGATCGGCCTGCATGCGGGCCTGGTTCTCGTTGAACAGTCGGTAAATCTCGACAAAAGAGCTCTTTCTGGTCTTGATCGAACGCTTCTGGGGTTCAACCCGTTCGACTTCCAGAAACTGAAAAACATTTTGGTCCATAAATGCTTCCTTGCAGAATTACCTGCCGTCCCGCTGACCCTTTTACTGGGTAGTCAACAGGAGTTCATTGGCCGAACGGCCCCGCTTGCCGAGCAGATCCTCGACTCTGAGTCCCTTCGGTTTGACCAGTTTAAACCGTTCACAGTAGCTCGGGAAATCATCCAGAAAGATTTCCGCCCGTTCACTGCCGGTTTCATTGAGATGGGCATCGACAATGCCACGCAGGTGCTCTCTGAGCAGATTGAGGTCCTTCATCGGCAGAACATCGACCAACTCGGTATTGACCCGCTCTTCAAAACGGTTGAATTCATCAAACACATAGGCGAATCCACCGGTCATGCCGGCCCCGAAATTAATACCCGTCTCACCGAGGATGGTAACAACGCCGCCGGTCATGTATTCGCAGCCATTGTCGCCTATCCCTTCCACCACCACCCTGGCACCTGAGTTTCGCACGGCAAAACGTTCGCCGGCCCGCCCTGCGGCATAAAGCCTGCCGCCAGTGGCCCCGTACAGACAGGTATTGCCGATGATCACCGATTCATGCGACTTGTAGGACACCCCCAACGGAGGTCTGACTACCAGCATGCCGCCGGCCATTCCCTTGCCCACATAATCATTGGCGTCGCCGGTGAGTACCAGCTTGAGACCGCCGGCATTGAAAGCGCCGAAACTCTGCCCTGCCGTTCCCTGCATCTCGATGGTCAAGGGCGCATCATCCATACCTCGGTCGCCATGACTGCGGGCAATGACCCCGGAGAGGGTGGCCCCGACCGATCGGTCGGTGTTACGAACCACGACATAGCCCCGACCGCCGCTCTTGTTGGCGACCGCCTCGCCGTAGCGAGCGACGAGGTTGAGATTGAGTCGGCCGGCATCGTGGGGCTGGTTGCGCTGCTGGTTGAACAGGGCTGATCCATCCGGTACGACTGGCTGAATGAGCAGGCCGTCGAGTGCCAGTTGACGCTGTTTGTCATTTTCCCCCTCGACGATCTCCAGCAGATCGACCCGACCGATCAGATCGGTGAGTCTGCTTACCCCGAGTCTGGCCAGCCATTGCCTGGTCTCGGCAGTAACGAATCTAAAATAGTTCATTGCCATTTCCGGCAGTCCTTTGAAATGATCCCTCCTCAAGGTCTCATCCTGGGTCGCCACCCCGGTTGCGCAATTATTGAGATGGCAGATGCGCAGATATTTGCAGCCCAGCGAGATCAGCGGGGCGGTGCCGAAGCCGAAACTTTCGGCCCCAAGAATGGCCGCCTTGACAATGTCGAGGCCGGTCTTGAGGCCGCCGTCTACCTGTAACCGCACCTTGTGACGCAGGCCGTTTTCCACCAAAGCGGCATGGGTTTCCACAAGCCCCAGTTCCCACGGGCTGCCTGCATATTTCACCGAAGACAGAGGGCTTGCCCCGGTGCCGCCGTCATAGCCGGAAATGGTGATCATGTCGGCATAGCCTTTGGCCACGCCGGTGGCAATGGTGCCGACCCCCGGTTCCGACACCAGCTTCACCGAAATCAGCGCCTCGGGATTGACCTGCTTGAGGTCGAAGATGAGCTGGGCCAGATCCTCTATCGAGTAAATATCATGATGCGGCGGCGGTGAGATAAGGGTGACCCCCGGCATTGAGTGACGCAGTTTGGCAATCATCCCCGTTACTTTGTGACCGGGAAGCTGTCCACCCTCGCCCGGTTTCGCGCCTTGGGCTATCTTTATCTGGATCACCTCGGCATTCATAAGATAGTGCGGGGTCACCCCGAAACGACCCGAGGCGACCTGCTTGATCCTCGACACGCGCTCAGTGTTATACCTCGACGCATCTTCACCGCCCTCCCCGCTGTTCGAAAAGCCGCCCAGGCGGTTCATGGCGATCGCCAGCGCCTCATGAGCCTCACTGCTCAGGGCGCCAATGGACATGGCGGCCGAATCGAAGCGCGGATAGAAGTTTTCCTCCGGCTCTACCTGATCAATGTCGATGGGGGTATCGGAAATTTTCAGGGCGAGCAGATCTCGCAAACTCGACACCTCCCGCTTGTTCACCAGGTCGGCGTAGCGCTGATAGTCCTGTTGCGCACCACTTCTCACAGCCTGCTGCAGGGTGGTAACCACATCAGGGTTGTAGGCATGATATTCTCCGCCGTGCATGTACTTGATATGGCCGGCGCCCTTGAGGACAAGATGCGGCTTCCAGGCCAACCGGGCCCGCCGTTTGGTGTCAGTCTGGATATGCTCGAAACCGGCTCCCTCGATTCTGCTGGTTACCCCGCGAAAGCATAGTTCCACCACCGGTGTGGAGAGGCCGACAGCCTCGAAAAGCTGGGCACAGCGGTAGGAGGCAATGGTGGAAATACCCATTTTCGACATGATCTTCAGCAGCCCTTTGTTGATCCCCGTCCGATAATTGATCAGAACCGAGCGCAGGGGCAGCTTGATGGCTTCGTCATCAACCATTTTAGCCAGCGTCTCATAGACCAGATAGGGATAGACCGCCGTGGCGCCGAAACCGATCAGTACGGCAAAATGATGGGGATCTCGAGCCTCGGCCGTTTCTATGATGATGTTGGCGTCACAGCGCAGGTTGTTTTCCGCCAGCCCGGTCTGCACGCCGCCCACTGCAGCAGCGGCGGGAATGGGGAGTGTATCCGGTCCAATGTTACGGTCGGAAAGAATGATCAGCACAGCCCCGTTACGGGTCTCTTCCACGGCATTCGCCACCACCCGCTTGAGCGCACTCTCGAGCCCCTCGGACAATTGGTAATTGATGTCGATGATACAGTGGCGGTAATGCTCGTCGTCCAGTTCCTTGAGTTGCTGCAGGTCGCTGTACACCAGCACGGGCGACTGAAACAACACTCGGTTGGCGTGCCCCATGGTTTCGTTGAAAACGTTTTGCTCCCTGCCGATACAGGTGGCCAACGACATCACGTGCTGCTCCCGCAGCGGGTCGATCGGAGGGTTGGTAACCTGGGCAAATTTCTGCTTGAAATAATCGAACAGCAGCCGCGGCTTGTGGGACAGCACGGCTATCGGGGTGTCGTCACCCATCGAAGCCACCGGTTCCCTGCCGGTCTCTCCAAAAACCCTCAGCACCTGGTCGATTTCATCGATGGAGTAGCCGTATAGCTTATGATAGGTCAACAGCTTGTCATCGGTCAAGGCCCGCCTGCCGGTCTTCTCCTCGTCCAGCTGTTCGGAGGGGACCAGACACTGGCAGTTGCGCTGCAGCCATTGTCGATAGGGATGCCTGGTTTTAAGTTCGTTGTCGATATCCCATGAGCTCCACAAGCGTCCGTTGTGGGTATCGACCACCAGCAGTTCACCGGGGCCGACCCTGCCTTTTTCAACCACCTCATCGGGAGTGTAGTCCCAGATGCCAATTTCAGAAGCCAGGGTGATCAGACGGTCTCTGGTGATGACGTAACGGGCCGGTCGAAGTCCGTTGCGGTCAAGTCCGCAAGCGGCAAAGCGGCCGTCACTCATGACGATACCGGCGGGACCATCCCACGGCTCCATATGCATCGAGTTGAAATCATAGAAGGAGCGCAGATCTTCATCCATCTGTGGATGGTTCTGCCAGGCGGGCGGAATCAGAAGGCGAAAAGCCCGGAAAAGATCCATGCCGCCGGCCAAAAGGGTTTCCAGCATATTGTCAAGCGAGGCGGAATCGGAGCCGTCGCTACTCACGAATGGCGCCGCGTCCTGCATATCGGGCAACAGCGGTGACTGCAGCTTATAAGACCGGTTCTGAGCCCACTGGCGGTTACCGGTGATGGTGTTTATTTCCCCGTTGTGCGCCAGATAGCGAAACGGCTGGGCCAGCGGCCAGCGCGGCAGTGTGTTGGTGGAAAAGCGCTGATGAAACAGACAGATCGAGGCCTGCATCCTGAGATCTCCGAGATCACGATAAAACTGGGGTAGATCTCCGGGCCGACAGAGCCCCTTGTAGATCATCACCAGGTTCGAAAGGCAGGGAATATAGAAATCCGGATCATCGATGATTCTCTTTTCAATACGCCGGCGCACCATGAACAGGCGCCGCTCAAAATCCCTCGGTCCCCAGCCATACTGACCGTTGACAAAGACCTGCATGATAAGCGGCAGGGAGTCTCTGGCAATTTCTCCGAGAACCGACGGATCCACCGGCACTTCACGCCAGCCGGCGATCGACAGGGTCTCGGCGGCGATCTCTTCTTCAAAAACCTCCTGAACCTGGGCCAACTTTTGCGCCCCATGGCCCAGAAATACCATGCCCACACCATACCGGGAACTCAGGTTCCAGCCCTGCTCCTGGGCCACGGCCTGAAAAAAACTGTCCGGTTTCTGGACCAGCAGACCGCAGCCGTCACCGGTTTTTCCATCCGCGCCGATGGCGCCGCGGTGATCCATACGGTCCAGCGCACTGATGGCCGTTCGTACCAGACGATGGCTGGCTTCCCCGTCCATATGGGCAATCAGCCCAAATCCGCAATTATCTCTGAACTCGCCCCGGTCATAAACGGGCATGATAGTTCTCCTTGAATAAGAGGGTAGTTACTCGGAACATTCAATTATCGGCGTCTGTAAAATACGGTATTTGATGATCAAAATCCAGCCAAACAGCAAGAACCCTTGGCCTGCAACAGCAGGCCGACCAAAACTAAAGGGCTTTGACTACTCCCAGCAGGCCCACCGTCGAATCACCGGGCCTGGCCATAAGTGCGGGTGGAAACGACGGATCACGCTGGCAGCGTTGAGATCGTCAGCAGTTCTTGATCACCGGAGGGGGGACGATTATGGGAACTTCTGTCTGTTCTTTCTTGCCCAGCATGTGAAGCCAGCCGTAGATTCCCACAAGAACGACAAGTGAGACAAAGATGTAGAACAGATTATGCCCTTCGGTTACCTGGTAGAAAAAGGTGGCCACCGACCAGGCAAGCAAAGTCGAATAGACGGCCATCACCACTGCGTAATAGCCGCCCATTTCCTGCCGTGCCGCTCCGATCACGGCCAGGCAAGGGAAATACATGAGCACGAAGAGCAGATAGGCAAAGGCTGAGAATACCGTGAAATTTGCCGCTATGTGTTTGTAAACCGAAGTGTCCGCTCCGATCTCTTCGGATATGGTGGCCTGATCCTCGGCCACCAATCCAATCCCGAGCAGGTCGAAAGTACCGATGATGGAGGCCAGCCCCTCGCCCACCGAAGTGAAGGCCTCGGTAATAGCACCGCCGACGTCAAGCACTAGAGCTTCTTCTCCGGCGGCTGCCGGCTGCCCGGTCATGTCATTGGCGGCATAGAGCGCGTTGATTGTACCCACGATGGCCTCTTTGGCGAAAAGTCCGGTGAACAGGGCCACCGAAGCCGGCCAGTTATCCTCGGGAATACCGATAGGCTCGAACACGGGGCTCGCAGCTTTACCGACATAGGCCAGTATGGATGAGGCAGAATCCTCATTGCCGAAGGTTACTTTGCCCTTGTCATAGCCGATGGAGTTAAGCACCGAGAGCACGAAAACCGCTGAAACCACGATGATGCCGGCCCGCCTGATGAAAGAACGCAAGCGCAGCCAGGCGTTCTTGAAGACGGCGCCCAGGCGGGGAGTATGGTAGAGCGGCAGATCCATGACGAAGTTCGAAGGGGTTCCCCTGAACAGGGTATTCTTGAGAAAATAACCCGTGAGAATTGCCATGAACAGACCGATCAGATAAATCAAAAAGACGGCCACACCCGAGTAAGCGCCAAAAAGCGCGGCACAGAACAGGGCATATACCGGCAGCCGGGCTCCGCAGGACATGAACGGGGCCATGAAAATGGTCATGAACCGGTCCCGCCGGTTGCTCAACGTCCTGGCGGCCATGACCGCCGGTACCGTGCAGCCGAAACCGACGATCATCGGGATAAAGGCAGAGCCGGGCAGGCCGATTTTTCTCATGAACTTGTCCGCCACCACTCCAACCCGGGCCATATAGCCGAGATCTTCAAGAATAGCCAGAGCCAGGAACATGAAAAACACCACCGGAATAAAAGTCGCCACCGTCTGGCAGCCCACCCCTATGCCGCCGGCGATCATCACAATCAGCCAGTCCGGGCTGCCCGCCGCCTCGAGCAGGTGGGTGGGAATATCGACGAAAAGCAGACCGCCGATGATATCAAAAAAATCGATGAACACCGATCCCAAGCCAATTGCGAACCAGAAGGTCACGAACATCGATGCCATAAATATGGGGATCGCCGCAAAACGGTTCATAACGATATTGTCGACCCGGTTGGTGAAATTGGTGGACCGGTCTTTTATTTCTCGCGCTACGCGGCTGTAAATCTCATCTATATTGGAGTATTTCTGGACAGTGTCCATCACCTCCTGGGTGGAGACGTGGGAATCGTGCTCGGGCAGGTGTTCGATCGCTTCTTCGATCTTTTTCACCGCTCTTCTTACCGACGCCTTGTTGACCCCGATGACAGGAATTACCGGTACGCCGAGATCTGCGCTGAGACGGTCGATATCTATCTTTATCCCCTCTTTCTCTGCCACGTCGAGCATGTTGAGCAGGACGATGATCTGATTGGTCCGCTCGAGCAGATCCATGGTCAGGTAAAGATTGCGGGACAGGTTGGTCGCATCGATGACGTTGACGATGAGATCATACTCACCGCTTCTTATTACCCGTTCGGCGACTTTCTGGTCTTCGGTGTCAGGACTGAGGTTATAGGTTCCAGGCAAATCGACCAGTTCCACCCTGATATTGCCGAGCGGAAAAGAGCCCTCGATTTTTTCCACCGTAACGCCAGGCCAGTTACCCACCCTCTGCCTGGCACCGGTGAGGCTGTTGAAGAGAGTGGTCTTCCCTGAGTTGGGAACTCCGGCTATGGCGATTCGTTCAACCTTGTGCACTTTAGCGTTCCTTTACCAGAATCCCCTGGGCTTCATTCTTTCTCAGAGCTATTCTGCTGCCCCTGATTTGCACGATCATCGGATCGGACAACTTGACCGGGGCCAGTTCAACGGGCGTTCCCTTGACAAATCCCATCTTGTAGAGTTTTTCGGCATACGGTGAATTTTCAGGCTCGAAGCCGACAACTTCGTAGGAGATACCTTTGCTGATATCAGCCAGGTTAATATTTCTTACCATGAATTTCTCTAGTACCTAAATATTGTATCTGCAGCCACCTACCCAGGATAATGGACAGACGGCATCGTTTTTTATAAAAGCGCTCCTAGAACAGTGGCGATTATAAATGAGAAGAAAGTATGATGCAACATAATAAGTAAGGCGTGCCTAAAAAAATACCCCGTAGTGAACTTCTCGACGGCCGAGCCATCCCATCGGCCTGTACCCGTCGATTTAAAAAGAGTTGTTGACTTTTGTTAGTTATGCCGTAAAATTTTAGGACATCATCAATATTTTAATTTTTACAATAATTCTAATGGTTTCAATAGACGATCTCAGCGCCAGCCAGGAAGACTACCTGGAGGCAATCTTTCATATTTCAGAAGAAAAAATGGCCGCCCGGGCCAAAGACATTGCCAAGTATCTCGATGTCAAGGCCTCATCGGTTACTGGCGCGCTGCGCATATTGGGCAAACATGAGCTGATAAATTATGCCCCTTACGATCTCATCACCCTCACCGACAAGGGCAGGGTGATCGCCGAGGAGATAGTCTATCGGCACCGTGCCCTGGAAAAATTCCTGGTCAAGGTCCTGGGTATTGAACGTGAGGATGCCGATGCGGCAGCCTGCAAGATGGAACACCATGTCCCCAAGGCCATTATCGAGCGTCTGGTCAAGTACGCAGAGTATGTCGACCACTGCCCCCGAGGCGGGGTAAGCTGGGAATCGGGATTCGGCTATTACTGCAAACACGGCTGCACCGACCAGGATTGTGAACGGTGTGTCGGCGAAATGGAAATCCAGTCCCAGAAGTTGGTCTAGGCCGCTCCTCTCCCTCTTCTACCCAGCGCCACTGCTCAGCCAGAACTATTATTTAGAGAGGAGCCTTCCCGTCTAAATCAGTGACATCGCATTGCTCATCGACGAATAGTTGTTATTATCTGCTACAACTATCTAACTGATATGATTAATCAAAAAAAACAGGCCCGTAACAATGAACAAGCACTTCCTGGTTACCGTGAGCAACGACTACGACCACCTCACCGGAGTGGAATTTATCTGCTCGTTTTTCAAGCAGTTCTCAGAGCACCAAATTACCCTGCTGCATATCAACCGACTGGACGCCGCCGACATGAACAAATCCCTCATGAAAATGTGGGACAAGCCCGAAGAAGGGGTCACCGGTCCCCTCACTGTCGGCGCCAGGAAAGCGCTGGAAAAGTCCAGAAGCCTGTTGGGCAAATCGAACATGTCAGTCGACCAGATGATCACCAAGACCGTTCCGGAGCGCTATGGCAAAATAAACGACATACTCCGGGAGGCTGCCTCCGGGCTCTATGACGCGATCGTACTCGGCAAACGGGCGAGCTATGCCCTCCAATGGGCTTTCGAGCGACCGGCGGAGGAGACTGCCAAGGCGATCATCCAGGACAGTTCCCTCAGTTCTCCCTTATGGATCTGCCCGGAGCCCGAACATGGCAGAAAAAATGTAGTCATCGGTGTCGATGGCTCAGAGGGATCATTACGGGCGGTGGACCATGTCGGCTATATCCTTTCCCGCCAGGACCAGCATACGGTCACCCTGTTGCATGTGGAAAACGGGGCCGGCCTCGACAGTGATCTGATTTTTCAGAAATCCACTCGTCTTCTGCATGACCACCGGCTTGTGGACGAGCGCATTCTCCAAGAAACGGCCTGGGGGCTCAATGTTGCTGGTACGATTACCAGTTATGCGGAGAAATCTGGTTTTGCCGCCATTGCCGTCGGCCTCGAAGGTATCGATCAGGGAATCCTGAAGCGCATGCATCTAGCCGGCGGTACGACCACTGGACTGATAGAGCGGGCAGAGAAAATCTCTCTGTGGTGTTGTCCGTAGACCCAGCAAAGATTTCCCGAGCCTACCCACATGGCCTCCGACAACAATTCTCAATCCAAGGGCAACGACTCTACGCCTGGTAGAAAAAAACGCATCATCATTCCCTTTCGGGCGCTATTCAAATGGCTTGTCCGTCTCAGGCGATCCCCCCGGGCGGTGGCCGGAGGATTTGCCCTGGGTGTGTTTATTGCCTTCACCCCAACCATGGGATTTCAGATAGTGATAGCCATTTTCCTGGCCACCTTTCTCAATCTCAACCGGCCTGCAGCCGTCATAACGGTATGGATTACCAACTTGGCAACCATGGCACCTATTTACACCTTCAACTACTGGGTGGGCAGTCTGTTCTGGTCCGGCCCGCCGGTTGCCGAGGTCTACAAAACCTTTGTGTCCATAGGTACCCAACTGGTCAAGATGGATTTCTGGGAATTTGGCAGACAGTTTGAAATCATGCTTGGACTTTCCGGCACCATGGCCATTCCGCTGCTGATCGGCAGTGTCGTGGTTGGCTTGATCAGCGCCGCTCTCACCTACCTGGCCGCCATCGGCATCATTCACCTGATCCTGGACAAACGCAGGAAAAAACAGAGGCTTTATTAGCGCCTGCACCGCTGAGCCTGTCCCCCCTAGCAAACTCGGTCTCCGACTGGTCAATTACACCTGTTTATGGGAATTCAGCTTTGCTGCTGCTCCAGCGGTTCGCTCTGCGATTTAGGGGGCAATTTATGAACGAAATAATAGGTGATTCCGGTGGCAAACCAGCACAACACCCGCGGCAAAAATATACATCGGTTCGAGTGGTTGGTAATTGAGAATTATCACCTTTCTGGCGATCGCCATCAGGACGGTGGCCAATACTATTTTCACCTGAATGAGGTCATCGCGCAGATAGAGGATGGGCCAGTTCGATGATTTTTTTGTTAAGAGCAGCGGTTTCTTCATTGTCAGCTCCCACATCCACCGCCGCGAGGATGCGCTTGAAATCGGCCGAGTCATATTTAATAACCCATATCGAAACTGGCGGGATCGGTCTCTTTCCTCCACATTGCCATTCGGATATATTGAGGAAAAAGTTCTTTTAGTGGCAAGAGTGCAGGTAGTGATGTAATTTAGGGTGCTGGGCCTCAACCCATTCCCTTCTGTCGCCATAGCTCTCTGGAGAAAGCTTGTGACAGCCGGAGTGGCATTGTTCGCCCATCTGCGACATGGGTACTGGTGAAAGGTTTCTGCCTGCCCTGCCCACAGGTCCAATCCAGAACCCATCCATACTACTTCACCTCGGACTCCAAGTGTTCCGGGATAAAACACAAAGGGGATGGTATGCACGTCTTTCTGGCACTTGTTTTTTCCGCATTGCTTGTCTACTTACTGGTGCAGTTTGGCCGGCAGGAAGAGATTCAGGACGAATATGAAGATGCGATTCTCGACATCGAAGCGCGCCTGGATTGGGCTCGAACCAGAAGCAGGTTCCCTTTCGGCATGGAAGCTCAGATGGAGATTTCCAGTACTCTGCTGGGCCGGGCCAAGAACCTCTGGAACCAGAACCGCTGGCGCCAGGCCTATCAGGCCGCACTGCAGTCCCGGGACGCTATGGACAGGGCTCAACGCCTCTATTCTTCGGTGATCACCTTGAGGTAGGAACGGAATTGCCGTGCTCCATCCTCTAGATTTTCTTCTTGATGTCGATGACCGGGGTTTTATCGAGTACATCGAGGCCCTGCACATGAAGACGGTTGCCATCTATACCAAGTACTTTCAGTTCGGACACCCCAATGGGATTTGGGCGTACCGGGCTTCTTGTTGAAAACACCCCTCTGAGGCGATTCTCTTTTTTACCACGGGGGTGTACCTTGAGTATATCCCGGGACGATTCATGCAGCCAGAACAGCACCAGGATGGTTTGCCCCGCTTCCACCCCGTCCAAACCCTCGTGAAATTCGGCAAAGATCTCCAGATAACCCGTCCTTTCAGATTCACCGTAACCTTTTGGTGCATCACCCAGACTCAGAATATCGCCTTCAACGATACCGATAATTTTCAGTTCAGGTTGGTTCGTCTCTCCTTCCATCGTCATCTCGCTCTGTTTTGATAAACCATTTCAACTTCTCGATCTCAGCTGTTTCCTTCTGTCCTTTTTTTCCATTGAAGTTCTTTGACGATGCTCACTTCTTTCAGGCAAGCACTGAAATTGTAAAAAGAGAGGCAACCGTCGAATAGATAATGGCCGTACCGATACTGTCCGCCTTGATCTTATACTGCAGTGCCAGAACAAAGGGCATTGCTCCGCAGGGTCCCGCCGCGGTCACCAGTACCGTTTTGGTCCAATTGCTGTCGAGGCCGTTCGTCGAGGACAAAAGGAACCATATGAACAGAGGATGGACAATTGTTTTTATGGCGGTGACCGCCAGGGCGGCGCCGTCAATCCGGCTGATCTTCACATCCGCCATGATGACTCCGAGTGAGAACAAGGCGGCAGGGGCGGCGGCGCTGCCGGTAAAAGAGAGAAACGTTTTGACGCCGTCGTGCAGTTTCAGGTCCACGAGATTGACAACCAGACCCAGGGCCATGGCAACCAGAACCGGATTACGCAGAAAAGAAGCAGCCACCTTGAGGTAGGAGTCCCCCCGGTGGGCAACAACCTCCAGGGCCATGACCATGCCGCAGAAGAAGATGACCGTGTCGATGGAAATGATCGCCGACAAAGGAAGAACGCCGCGTTCCCCATAGAGCACCGTGACGATGGGGAGAATAAAAAAGACATGATTTACAAAACAGGCGGCCATACCGAGCAGCATCGATTCGAGTTTACTTCGCTTCAGCCAGGTTCTCACGGTATAAGCCGTTATGGAGAAAATGGTTGCTTCAGAGATAGCCCAGAGAGTAATAACGGTGTAGTTAATCTGGCCCAGCGGCGCCGAGACAATCAGAGAAAAGATTACAGGAGGCACCAGCGCGTAAAAAACAAACCTGTTTATCGTTTGCGCATCTCTGAAATCGAAGACCTTTCGCTTCCCCAGTACGATGCCCAGAAGCATGATAGCAAAAACGGGAAAGACCGGGTTGAGAAAGGTCTGAACAATAAGCTGCATGGGCTTGAGCCCCACCAGGTTGAGTTAGGGAAACTTGCTGTTGTGGTCGAGAATTGCGAACTTTACTGGGATAGATACCACACTACTTGGTTCACATCACTCAGAAATGATTCGCTGACGTATAGTGCACCTCTGCAGCCAGTTTGCAGAGCAGAAGAGGACAATCCGGGAGTTTTTTATGAATCAGGCCATGGGATTAAGGAAGAGGGACACCGTGAAAGAACAGCTCAATACGACCAAAAAACTCTGGTGGCTGCATGATTCTTACTGGCATGCAACCATAACTAAAGGCTACCTTGAAAAATTGGCCCTGAGATAGCCAGCAGATTAAACCTCGAGGCCAACGAACGATTTTTCAGAAACGACCTTGATGCTGCTTGAATCGCGGACCATTCAGCGGCCTGACTCAATCGAAGACCTGGTGGTGATTTTCAGGAAGATATGGGAAACCTGCTTTATCGACGACATGTATATCCACGAACCGATGGTAATCGAGGGCAGCACCCCCACCTGGACCGGCAGTAAGTGTAACGCCTATGAATCACTGACCCAGGCCAAGTTGACCAAGGGCTATGAGTGTGGGTGCCAGGCAATCCGAAATGGCATAAAAAACGAATTGCGCTGGCAGTACATGATCAGGTAAATCAAGAGTAACCACTGATGATAAGGGCTGGATCATTTTGAATTCTCAGCCTTGTTTGACAGTCAACTTTGACGCCGAACTGCAGCCGGCGAGGAGCATGAAAATGGGAAAACCACTTACGCAAAGTCAACGAAACCAGCTGCTTGAGTGGTTTAGTCAGGACCAATTTTCCACCGGCGCTTCCGCCTGCGAACTGCACATTCATGACATATCCCCGCACCGTTGCCCTCCGCCCTCGGGGGTTGTCTGGCCGAAAACCACCGAAGAGGTTGCCAAGGTAATGGCCTGGGCCTATCAGGAAGAGATTGCCATCACCCCCTGGGGGGCCGGCACTAGTACCGAAGGCAACCCTTTGCCGATTGAGGGGGGGCTGGTGCTAGACCTGACCAAAATGAACAGGATCATTGCCATTCGCCCTGAGGACCTGCAGGTTGATGTCGAACCTGGTGTTTTCAGGCGAGAACTAAATCGGCAGCTCAGCGGCAGTGGTCTTTTCTTCCCAGTCGACCCGGGCGCCGATGCCACCATCGGAGGGATGATCGCCAACAACGCCTCGGGAGTAAAAACGGTGAAGTATGGGGCGACTAAGGATTACGTGATGCAGATGACCATCGTCCTGCCCAACGGCGAGATCATCACCACCGGCAATCGGGCTCACAAATCCTCATCGGGCTATGATCTTGGAAAATTGTTCATCGGTTCTGAAGGAACCCTGGGAATCGTTACCGAGGCGACCCTGCGACTCAGTGGCGTACCGGAAAATCAGCTGGCGGCTACCGTAACCTTTCCCGACCTCGGGTCGGCCTCTGATGCGGTGGCCATGATAATCGGTACCGGGCTGGAGCCGGCGGCACTCGAGTTGCTCACCGAGGGCCTCATCGAGCTGATGAACGTGGAAAACGGGCTTAATCTTGACGTCATGCCGTCTCTGTTCTGCGAATTCCACGGTATCAGCCGCGCCAGTCTCGAGGAAGTGGCTACCCTGGCACGTGAGATCTGCGAGGACTGCGGAGCACTCTCTTTCCACTACGGGACAGATGACAATGAGCGCCGAAACCTCTGGCGGGCCCGGCACGACGCCTGGGAGACAATAAATCGGGCCCATCCCGGCAAGAACACGCTGATCGTCGACGCCGCAGTACCCATCTCCCGCTATCCAGAAGTCGTTGTTTTCGCCAATCAGGCGGTCAGAGAGCAGGGAGTCGACGGCTATGTTTTCGGCCACGCAGGCGATGGCAACATACATGTGGTGATGGCCGGAGATCCCGAGGATCAGGGAGAGTGGAGCAGACTTGAAACGGTCAATCATCTGGTCGTTGAAAAGGCGATATCCTTGAACGGCACCTGTACCGGTGAGCACGGGGTCGGAATCGGCAAGCGCAAGTTCATGGCGATGGAGCACGGAGAGAGCTTCATCCTGATGAAAAGAATAAAGGATCTTATCGATCCCAAAGGACTGATGAACCCTGGAAAGATATTCAGCTAGACGCACCTTCGGCAAGCTCAGTGCCACACTCCGGTATACCTTAACCCCCTTATGCTGAAGCGCTGCAGGGCGGTAGCAACGCTCTTCATTTCAGCCCGGCACAGGATTCAATCTATTCATCGAAGAGAGATATCCTCTACCGACCCTAAAAAACAGCATCTGCTGCTGCTCCCTAAGTGACTGGTATAATAAGCGATCAAAAGGGTAACAAGAATCGACCTTGACGATAATTGCCTTTCTGAATTATGTTGTGACAAAGAGCAGCTCCGTCGCAGAAACCTTAATGTACGAGAGCTGGCAGTTGGGACGAACTTAAATTGTCAGGAATCAGGATGCAGAATCGGGAATACCCACGCCTGGAAATTCCCCATATCCAGGCTGATGTATCTGACGGCAAAGGATTTTTTAGCGGAGAGGTGAAAAATCTTTCCCGCTTCGGGCTGTCGATTACCGACATCCCCATCGATCTTGACAACAGTTCAGATATCTATTCGGTGATCCTGGACGGACCCGGCAACCATTTCAAGCTTCTGGTCAGGCCGATATGGGAACAGAATGACGGAATCTCAAAAACCATCGGGGCCAGGATTGAAAACAGTCCCTGGACCTGGACCGAGTTCGTCATGCGTCAGGAGAGCCTCGCCAACGAGCTCACCGCCTAGAAAAGCCCCCACAAAAGAGAGTTATTAGAGCTCGCCTAAAATCTGCCGAAGATGTGCCGGAAATATGAGGCGCAGAGTCCTTCCTGGGCGACCATGCAGGGCCCGATCGGATGCTTTGAGGTGCAGGAAATACCGAATGAGGGACATTCATCTGGAGTGAGGCGTCCGGAGAGGACGTCGGCACACTGGCACTTAATTTCCTCTTGTCCCTTTATAAATCTGACGTTAAATCGCTTGATGGCATCATAGATCGAAAGTTCATCTCTGATCACGAACCCACTGCCTTCAATAGAGCCGAGCCCTCGCCAGTCAGTCTCCACCGCAAAAAACACTTCCGACATCATTCTGCTGTTGCGGATCGTTTCCTCGGTCTGGACTACACCGTTGAATGGGTTGGTGGTAACCGGTTTTTCAGATCTGATCTGCTTTACGATGGAAATCAGGCCTTCGAGAATGTCTCTGATGCCGAAACCTACAACGGCACAGGAGAGGTGGTGCTGCCTGGCCAGGTCGGCATAGGCCTGACTGTCTGTGATACTCTGAATATGGGCGGAGCAGAGGAGCCCTCTGATATTGAGCTCGGGGTCGCTCATCAGAGAGTCGAGCGACGGGGGCAGCAGTCTGATGGATGGAATTACGCAGAAATTGTCTATCCCTTCCGAGGCCGCCTCGAGGATGGTCTCAGCCACATCCGGCGCCGCTCCCTCAAAGCCGACCGCTGTAAAGACCACTATTTTCCCAGGATTTTTACGCGCCAGATCCAGCGCTTCCATTGGCGAGTCGACAACCTCGACCAGAGCTCCCTTCTCTTTTATGGTCCCCAGCGATTCCTTGGTACCTTGAACCCGCAGCAAATCCTCGCAGGTGGCGGTGATGACATCCGGTTGCCTGCCAATTTTCACGAAAGCGTCAATATGTCCAGCCGGCATGACACAGATTGAACAACCGGGACCGGTAACGATTTCGAGATCCTCCGGCAGGATATCCTCATCACTGTACTTCAACAGCGCTCGGGTCTGAGTGCCGCAGATCACCATCACCCGGATCGGCCGATCCACCAGTTCGTGGAGTTCATCCACAAGGGCTATCGGAAATTGCAGTTCACTCAGGTTTTGAGGACTTGCCATGGCTCACCTCTGCACCCTGCAGCGACATAGTCGCGAGGCAGGGACACACAAAAAGGAAAAGAATTATCAGGCTTGCTCAGCCTCCTTTCTCATTTCAGTGTAATATTTAGATTCGCTGATTTTTTCTGCTTCAATCGCTTCTATATCAGCTCTGGTTAAATGAAACATTCCGCAGGAGGGACAGCTGCCGTCGAAACTTTCATCAACGGCTCGGGCCTTGAGTTCGTCTATTGTCATGTGATCCACATTTCCACAGGCGCCGCTGGGATTTTCCGCTCGCACCCGTGATCTGGCAGACCGTTTTGCTTTTGCAGTCATAGCAACTCCGTTTCCAAGAATCGCAGCAGAACTCCTTTTCCACTGCTCCGGGGTTCAGCCACTAGTGTGATACTCAAAATTATATCCGCCGTCAAGAGTATCGGACGGCACCGCAGTCTGCGTCAGCGTCCGATATCATCAATTGGTTATCGTCTCAACCAGTTTTCCTTCCGAGTCGATGATTTCCAAAGCCAGGGGGATTCCGCCATCCAGGCGGTGGGTAGCGCAGGACATTCACGGGTCATAGGCCCTGACGGCCATCTCCACCTTGTTGAGTATCCCCTGATCGTAGACACCATCCTTAATGAGTGAGGTAGCGGCCTGTTTGACGCTCATATTCATCGGCCCGATATTGTGGGTAGTACCGACGATGAGATTGGCAGATTCGATACAGCCGTTGGCATCGGTGGTATAATCATGGATCAGCGTGCCGCGAGGCGCCTCGACCACTCCGACGCCCCGACCGGCCCCAGGATTCACCTTGGCTCGCACATCGGTGTCGGTAATGCCGTCCCACTCGAGCAGTTCGATGGTCCGCTCACAGGCGTACACCAGCTCGATCAGGCGGGCATAGTGATAGAGCAGGGTTGCCTGAGCCGGGCGGCCGAAAGCTTGCCGGAACTCCTCCAAGGCTGCCTGAGCCTTGGGGGTGGACATCTGTTCGCAGACGTTGAGTCTGGCCAGCGTGTTAGCCCGATAGATGCCTTTGGGCTCATCCAGGTTCAGGGAGAACCCTTCATCCCAGGACTTGGCATAAGGCATCTTACCGTAGCCCCACGGCTCGACATGTTCGCCGAGGAAATCGAGATAATCCTCCCCCTCGAAGTCGACGTAGCTGCCGTCGGCCTTCATCAGACGCTGTGTACCGTCATATATTCTGAAGGAGCCGTCCGCACGATCGACGGTGCCGAGGAAGCCGGTGGTGATCACGCCGAGCTCGCCGATTACGTCCATGTATTTGCTGAACACGTTCTCCTTGGCGAACTCGAGCGCATACTGAGAGAAATCCAGCAATGTCCGGGTATCATTGAGCAACTCCTGACGCTCCGCCTCGAGCATCGGTTTGGAGAAGCCGCCGACGACCGCGGCGATCGGATGAATCGCCTTTCCGGCAAAGCGGTCGATCATCATCTGACCGAGCTGGCGCATCTTGACGACCTTCGAAGCCAGTTCCGGGGCAGCCTTGACGACCCCGATCACATTTCTCACCGAGTAGTCGGCATCGGGACCCAGCACAAAATCGGGAGCCGCCAGGAAAAAGAAATGGAGGATCTTGTCATTGATGTGTGCCATCACCTGTAGCAGTTCCCGAAGCTTATGGCCGGTCGGTGTCGGCGTCACACCGAAGCAGCCGTCAACTGCTTTATTGGAGGCGGTGTGATGCATCCACGGACAGATCCCGCATATCCGGTTGACGATCCGGGGCACCTCTTCGGCGGGCCGCCCCTCTATGAATTTTTCGAAGCCGCGCAGAGACATCAGGCTCATGTAGGCGTCCTCGACGTTACCGTCGTCGCTGAGATGCACCGAGATTCGGGCATGTCCCTCGATTCGGGTAACCGGTTGAATTTGCAATACCTTACCCATCTTATTCCTCCTTCACAGCGACCTTGCGTGGGGGCCGCAGATTACCATGGGCGCCGCTGAACCTCAGCATGGACCGGCGATCCACCACAGATTTAAAATCGATGCCGTTGCTGGCCAGCGCATTCATCATATCAAGCATCTGGTTGCCTTTCGGCATAACCGAACCAAAACAGCCGCGGCACGGAACCCGGGCCTCGATGCAGCTCGGGGCGCCGCGCTTGGCACAACCGGCGGCGGTGACCGGCCCCATGCACATGAACCCCTGTTCGAGCAGACAGCGCATTTCGCCGACCGGTTTCTCCGGGTCGAACTCCGCATTCTCGGTATAGCGCTTGACCGTGGACACACTGCCCTTGCCTTCCCTTCTGGTGGGACAGCTGTCGCAGACACTCTTGGTCGGCAAGTCAGGCTCTCTGTCCTCGAGCAGAGCGGTGATCAGTTCGGCGATATGGGCCGGATTCGGCGGGCAGCCGGGGAGCATCAAGTCGATCTTGACCTTCTCATCGAGAGCGTAGGTGCGATCAAGCAGATCGGGAACACCCTGGTCCGGCCGCGTCGCCCCTTCATCAGTCGACGGGGTCT
This sequence comes from uncultured Desulfofustis sp., assembly GCA_905479735.1. Taxonomy (GTDB): domain Bacteria; phylum Desulfobacterota; class Desulfobulbia; order Desulfobulbales; family Desulfocapsaceae; genus JABDQA01. The sequence continues at coordinate 52,466 of CAJQNS010000072.1, read as the reverse complement.
GATAAATCTCGTCGAAACTTCGGGCCGAATCCTGACCATTCATCAGGGCCGGGATGCCGCCTTGGGTGGCGCATGAACCGAGAGCAATCAGGATCTTGCATTTCTTGCGCATTTCCTCGAGCACTTCGAGGTGTTCCTCGTTCGACACACCTCCGGTAACGATACCGACTGCCGCTTCGGGGATCTCCAACTCCGTACCTTCATCCCCGCATTGGCCGAAATATTTATGATCCATGATGACCGGGGCATGGACGATGTCAAGATGCTCGGTCAGCAGCTCTACCAGATCCTCTCCTATATTGAGGATGGCTATCTCGCATCCGGAGCAGGAACTCAGCCATTCTAAAGCAGTCGTAACTCCCATCTCTACCTCCTCTATACGGCTTGAGCCTGGTCCTGAATGGGACCGAGTTTCTTGATCTTCTCGGTCATCTGAGTGACGGCCTTGACGAATTTATCGGGTTCGGCCGACGATACCCAGGTTATGGCAAATCGTTCTGGTTCATAGCCGTAGTCTTCCAGCAACTCGACGATCATATCTGAACGCGACAGTGCTTTATAATTACCATCCAGGTAATGACATTCACCCAGGTGTCAGCCCAGAACCATGACGCCGTCGGCCCCCTGGTCCAGGGCCTTGGTTATAAACTCCGGATGCACCATGCCCGAACACATAACCCTGATGATTCTGACGTTGGGCGGGTACTGCATCCTCGAAGTACCGGCCAGGTCGGCGGCGGCATAGGAGCACCAGTTGCAGCAGAATGCAATGATTTTGGGTTCAAAATTCATTACTCGATTCCTCTGTAGTTATGGGACAATTCCCTTTTACCCGAATTCTCAGACGACCAGCGCCGCTTCAATCTGAGCGCTGATCTGATCCATCGTAAAACCCTGTACGACGACACCACGTTTTGGACAGGTTCCCTGGCACAGTCCGCAGCCCTTGCATTGCGCCTTGTTGACCGTGATATATTTAGAAATCCGGCCCTCATCGCCACTCTCCTCAACCAGGGTTATAGCGTGATAGGGACAGACGTCCAGGCACAGAGCACAGCCATCACAATAGTCGAGATCGGGTTCCGCCTTGACCGCATCAAGGCTGACCTCGGACCTCGACAGCAGGGTCGCCGCCCGGGCCGAAGCAGCCAGGGCCTGGGCGACCGATTCCTCCACCGGTTTCGGATAGTGGGCCAAGCCGGCAACGAACATGCCGTCGGTGGCAAAATCAACGGGTCGCAGCTTGGCATGCGCTTCCTGAAAAAAGCCGTCACCATCAACTGACACCTTATAGAGCTTGTGGAGTTTATCACTGTCCGGATTAGCCACGATGGCGGTAGCCAGCACCACCATGTCGGCCTCTATTGCCAGCGGACGATGCAGGACATGGTCCCAGACCTCGATGAGCGCTTTTTTGTGCTTGACGTCTACCTCTGGTTTACCGTGCAGCTCGTAGTTGATGAAGATGACGCCGAGTTGACGTGCTTTTTTATACAACGCCTCCCGCTGACCGTAGGTTCGCATGTCGCGGTAGAGAATATATATCATCCTGTTCGGATCTTCCTGTTTGAGGTCGATGGCGGTCTGTACCGAATGGGTGCAGCACACCTTCGAACAATACATCCTCTCCTTCTCACGGGAACCGACACACTGGATAAAGACAATCGACTTTGCTTTGACCGCGTGCTGTTCCTTGAGTTTGAAGAGCCGATCGAATTCCAGGGAGGTGACCACATTGGGGATTCGCCCGTAGCCATACTCCTTGGGACGCAGCGGCTGACCGCCGGTGGCTACGATACCAATGCCGTGATCGATGGTCTTGGTCAGGCCGTCTTTGGTGCCGATGGTGGAGCGGAAGTTGCCGACAAACCCCTCGGCAGCGGTTACTTCAAATCCGGTATGAAGGATGATTTTTTCATTTTTGGCGACTTCCTCGATGATCTTGACAGTCCGGGCAGAGATCGCTTCACCGGACCAGGTATGGCCCAGAAAGATGGCATTGCCGCCCAGCGCCTGAGTCTTTTCGACGAGATGCACTTCGAAGCCCTGCTCGGCCAGATTCAGCGCCGAGGTCATGCCGGCGATGCCACCGCCAACCACCAGACCCTTCTGTTTGATCGGCACCGAGATAGGCTGCAGTGAAAACTGTCTGGCCACTTTGGCCACCGCCATCCGCACCAGATCCTTGGCCTTGAGAGTGGCGGTATCCGGGGTGGCCGCATGGACCCAGGAATTCTGGTTCCTGACGTTGGCCATTTCCACCAGATATTCATTCAAGCCCGCCGATTTCAGGGTCTCCCGAAACAGCGGTTCATGGGTTCGTGGTGTACAGGCGGCGACCACCACCCGGTTCAGCCCTTTTTCTTTGATGGTCTGGATCATCTGCTCCTGGGTGTCCTGGGAGCAGCTGAACAGATTTCGCTCCACGTGGACAACTCCCGGCAGTTCCTGGGCGTAATCGGCAACCGCTTCGACATCGACGACTCCGGCAATATTTGAACCGCAATGACAGACAAAAACGCCCACCCGGGGATCTTCACTGCCAATCTCACGTTCTTCCGGGAAACTCTTTTCCTGGGTCAGTTCTCCACGCGCGGGGGCCAGTATATCGGCAACGGCGGCGGCAGCGGCGGACCCTTCGAGTACCGACTGGGGAATATCCTTGGGACCGGCAAACGCCCCGCAGGTGAAGATCCCCTTCTTGGAAGTCGACACCGGAGAAAAGTCAGAGGTGGCGGCGAAGCTGTCGCTGGTCAGTCTGACTCCGGCCATACTGCTGAGTTTTTTGACGTGCTCGGGAATCTGCAGACCAACAGAGAGCACCACCAGGTCGAAATACTCCTCCACCTGACGTCCCTCTTCATTGATATAGTGCAGGCGCAGATCACCGCTACCGCCTTCCGGTTCTACCCCGTGCACCCGGCAGCGGACGAAACGTACGCCGGATTCTTCCTTGGCCCGTTGATAATAGCGGTCGAAATCCTTGCCATGGGTCCTCATGTCCATCATGAAAATCGAGGTACGCAGTCCCGGCACATGATCCTTTGCCATCACCGCTTCCTTGATCGCATACATACAGCAAACCGATGAGCAGTAACCGTTGCCGCATTTATTTTCATCACGCGAGCCGACGCATTGCAGGAAAGCGACCTTGGTTATTTCCTTGCCGTCAGAGGGGCGGATAAGATGTCCCTCGGTGGGGCCCGAGGCGGACATGTAACGCTCGAACTGCAGGGAGGTTATGACATTGGGATATCGGCCATACCCCCAGACAGCGGCCGTGGCCGGATCGAAAGGTTCGAACCCGGGCGCCATGACGATGGCCCCGACGTTGAGGTTGTGCATCTTTTCGGTGTCATCGAAATTGATGGCATCGGCCGGACAGACCTTTTCACAGAAACCGCAAGCTCCCGCTTTTCTGAAGCGGATGCAGCTGTCGGCATCGATCTGATACTTTAACGGTACCGCCTGGGCGTATTTGACATAAATGGCCTTGCGCTTGCCGGTGGCAGCATCATACTCGCTGTCGATTTTCTTCGGGCATTTGGCTGCACACTCTCCGCAGGCAATGCACTTTTCCATATCCACATAACGTGGATGTTCTTTTACGGTAACCTCGAAATTGCCTGCTTCTCCAGAGATAGCGGCAACCTCGCTCAGGGTCATCAGTTGTATATTTAAGTGCCGACCGCACTCAACCAGTTTTGGCGCGATGATTCACATCGAGCAGTCGTTGGTCGGAAAGGTCTTATCCAACTGGGCCATTGCTCCACCGATGGCTCCGGACCTTTCGACCAGATAGACGTAATAGCCCGCATCGGCAATATCCAGTGCTGCCTGCATACCGGTAATACCGCCGCCGACTATCATCACCGACCCGACTTTTTTCGTATCCAGCATGGTGGGTGTCTCCTCTTATAAATTCTTGAGATTCCGGATTCTCCGGAACCAGTTCCTTGTAGTCCTGATTCTAGGTCCGGTTACTCACCGGCCTCCTCGGTTTCCATCTCTTTCTGCTTCTGACCAGGGAGGACCAGGGAGTCGGCAACGAGTTCCCAGAGATACTTTACTTCAATACCGAGATCGTATTCCTGATTGAGAGATTTCATCATCTGGTCCCTGCAGTTGTGACAGGGGGCAATCACCAGCTCAGCACCGGTCTCCTGGATCTGCCGGGCCTTGATGCGGCCGTAGAAGACCCGTTCCGGGGCAAACGGCATGGCCCAGGCACCACCGCCGGCGCCACAGCAATAATTGCTTTCCCGATTGGGCTCCATCTCCTTGTAGTCGGTGCAGCATTTCTGGGTAATGATCCGGCCTTCCTCGTAATAGGCTACGCCAAAGGCCTTCATGGACTTGCGCCCGTAGTTGCAGGGATCGTGATAGGTGGCACGCAGTTGATGCCTGCTGTTATCAAGCTCGATGCGGCCCTCTTCGACGTATTCCATCAGCAGATCGAAGACCGAGACAATCTTGAATTCGTTCAGCGCTTCTGGGTACCATTTGTTCAACCCGACCCGGGTTGCATAGTAGGCGTGGCCTCACTCGGGTAAGAGCAGCACCTCGCATTTCAAGCGCCTCATATTATCGACGATGCGCCCGACCACCGTCTTCATGGATTCGTCGTCACCGGAAAACAACCCCCAGTTGACCCCCTCCCAATTCTCCGAGGAAATGGTCCAGGACTCACCGGCGGCGTGGAAAATCCTCCACCAGTATTTCATATCGTCCGGTTCAGCGAAGGGCTCTTTGGAATTGACCGTCACCAGAACTTTGGCGCCGACCACATCGACTGGGGTCTTGAAGCCCTCAAGTCCTTCTTCCTCGAGTTCTTCCCCCAGTTCCTCACAGAGAAAGACAAAGTCGTCTTTGGGAATGCCTAAGTTATTACCCCGCTCCAGGCAGGTTACCACACCTTTGTGAATCGGCCCCGGTACCAGGTCGCGATCTCTGAGACCACGCAGTCGCCGCATCAGCGCCATGATCTCAACCCCGGCCGGACAAGCATTTTCGCACTTGGCGCACATGGTGCACTTCCATGGCCAGTTGGTGTCTTTGAGTTCATCTTCGAGTCCGAGCACAGCCATCCTGACTATTTTTCTGGGATCCAATCCATCAACCCCGGCGATCGGGCAGGCGCTGGCACAGGTTCCGCAGGTCAGACAGGTATCGGCCCAACTGGTGTCGGCACAGATAGTCTTCTCGGTGAAACCGAGCACCATCGGTTCTGGCCGGTGAGCATCTTCCTCGAGCTTGCGAACCTTATCCGGATCCACATAGCTCGATGGTTTTATGTGCGCCTGCCGCCCGAATTTTTCGCACAGAAGCTGGTAGTCCTCGAACTTCATAAGGTACTTGCGGCCGGGCCCTTCCTTGGCGGCAAGGGTACCGGAATTTATCCAGTTCCTTATGGTATTTCGATGAACACCAAATTCTTCAGCCATTTCGCTGACTCTAAACTCATACATCATTGATGGTCACCTCGTTTTGCTGATTTTGAACAATGTGCAATATCTGCTCGCATGCCTTAGTAACGGCTGATTTCATCGACTTCGTGAGCCCCGGCTCGATCTCCGCCGGGATGTACTCGGCCTGGGCGGCCAGTATGGTTACCCGGATGGAGGTGTGTGCTTCCAACTCCTGCAGAAGGTTCACCGTGGGAAACTGATGGAGGGAAAAGTCATGGATTTTTTTGGCCGGGATCGAGGAGGATTCGATGCAGAACAGTTCACCGGGAATCCGTTCCTCAAAATCAACCGCATCAAGAATAATAATATGCTCAGGGCGGCCTTCTTCGCTGAGCAGGTAGTCGAACAAATACTCACGGACACCGGTCATCGCATCGATGGCTTCAACCCCATCGGGCAGGGTGCCCCCACCATTCAATTTGTCAACCACTGCAGGGCCAAAACCGTCATCGCCCATGAGGGTGTTACCACAGCCAAAAATTATCGTTGAACTCATACCTGGTCGAGTTGTGCAAAAGTTGCATAACGTAAAACGAAGGCACAAAACTAGCACCCGGACCAGTCGAATTCAAGAAAAATTTATTGTTTTTTAAACAGAATCTGATGAATAGCAATCAAACGTCTGAAATCACCAAAGAAAAGAGGAGGTACGACAATGTAGAGGAGTGGTTGGAACCAGGACAGATCCAACGCCTCAAATACTGTTTTCCAGCACATCAAACCAGCTGTAATTAATAGCCTTCCGGGTTTTTCCGCTGCCAGTTCCAGCTGTCAATACACATCTGATCGAGATCAAACTCGGCTTTCCAGTTCAATTCCCGCTCGGCCCTGGCCGGATCTGCATAACAGCTTGCCGCATCTCCCGGGCGTCGCTGAGCGACCCGGTAGGCCACTGCTCTGCCGCTGGCCTTTTCAAACCCTTGAATGACTTCAAGCACCGAATAGCCCCGTCCGGTTCCCAGATTATAAGCCACGACTCCGGGATTCTCAGCCAGTTTGTCCAGGGCCTTGACATGACCCCGAGCCAGATCCACGACATGGATGTAGTCTCTGACTCCTGAACCATCAGGGGTTGGATAGTCATCACCGAACACCGAAAGCTCGTCAAGCTTGCCGATCAGCACCTGGGTGATATAGGGCGCCAGATTATTCGGGATGCCATTGGGATCTTCACCAATCTCACCACTAAGATGAGCACCCACCGGGTTGAAATAGCGCAGCAGAACAACATTGAGTTGCGGGTGGGCCCGATTGATGTCGCGCAAGATCTCCTCGGTCATCAGTTTGGTGCGGCCGTAGGGGTTGGTACAAAAAAGAGGCGCCTCCTCAGGAATGGGGCTATTTTCCGGATCACCATAGACGGTGGCCGAAGAGCTGAAGATAAGATTATGAACGCCATGCTCGAGCATCACCTCGGTCAGCACCAGGGTTGAAATCAGATTATTCTGATAGTAGAGCAGCGGTTTCTGGACCGATTCACCCACCGCCTTTAAACCGGCAAAATGGATGACCGCCTCAATGGGGCGTTCGGCCCCAGCAAAGACTGCAGCCAGCCTCTCCCGGTCACGCACATCGATGACGACCAGGTTTATCCGCCCGCCGCTCAGACGTTCGACCCGCTTCAGCGATTCTTTCTTGGCATTGCCGAGGTTGTCGACAACGGTAATCTCATATCCCTGCTCGAGCAATTCCAGGCAGGTATGGCTGCCGATATACCCTGCCCCGCCGGTCACCAGTATATGTTTCATCCTCAAATACTCCTTCAGTCATTGACTCGGGTGGAAATCAAAATTATTCTGCTTCAGTACGCATGATTGACAGCAAATCCGCTGGCGTACGCCGCACCTTAGTCCGATGTGCATTTTCGGGCAAGATTAAAAAATCAGACCCACAAGGAGAGATTATGCCCTATGTCAGCATCAGGGTCGCAGGAACCCTGACCAAAGAACAGAAACAGAACATCAGCAAAGGTGTAACCGAGGTCATCAGCAAAGAAGCCAACAAACCTCCCGAGGCGGTACTCATCTTCATCGATGAAATGGAACGCGACAATGTCGCCAAATCAGGGAAACTGCTGAGCGATACCTGAGCCTGATGGAAGCCGCCCGGCGGATCGAAGAGCTCACCAGGCAGCTCAATGACCATGCCCACCGCTACTATGTCCTCGACGATCCGGTTATCTCAGACAGCGAGTATGATCGGCTTTTTCAGGAACTGCTGAAGCTGGAGGAGGCCTACCCGGCTCTATCTGCCGAAGACTCACCCACCAGGCGAGTCGGAGGAGCACCGCTTGACAAGTTTGAGCAGGCCCGGCATCGCCTACCGATGTTAAGCCTCGAAAATGGCTTTTCCGACCAGGATCTCCGAGATTTTTCCGAGCGGCTGCAGCGGTTCCTCAACGAACCGGTGGTCAGCGGCTTCTCCGCCGAACCGAAAATGGACGGACTCGCGGTTGAGCTGGTCTACAGGCACGGTCGGCTGGTCACCGGCTCCACCAGGGGAGACGGCAGCATCGGAGAAAACATCAGTGCCCAGCTCAAAACCATCGGCACCATTCCGCTCAGACTGGTTCAGGAAAGTTCAGAACTGCTCGAAGTAAGAGGTGAAGTCTATATGGACAAGCAGGGTTTTACCGAGCTTAACGAGCACCAGCTCAGTAAAGCACTTCAGCCCTTCGCCAATCCCCGCAACGCGGCTGCCGGTTCACTGCGCCAGCTCGACCCCACCGTGACCGCCCAGAGACCCCTGAAATTTTTTGCCTACGGGGTCGGCGAACCGCAGTCCACCACCTGCACCAGCCAGACGGAACTGCTCGGCTACCTCAACAGAATCGGTTTTCCCACCTGCCCTCATAACCGCTTCTGTCCAGGCATCGAGGAGGTCATCGGCCACTACGACCAACTGAGCTCCATTCGTCATGATCTTCCCTATGAGATCGACGGTATGGTGGTAAAAGTTGACGAACTGCTGCTGCAGAGTCGACTGGGAGTCAAAGCCAGGGCCCCGCGTTGGGCCATAGCCAGAAAATTCCCGGCCACCCAGGCCACCACCACCTTGTGCGGCGTCGATTTTCAGGTCGGCCGGACGGGCGCCATTACCCCGGTGGCCCTGCTGGACCCGGTCAACCTTGACGGCGCCACTGTGAGCAGAGCCACCCTGCACAATCAGGATGAGATAAACCGCAAGGACCTGCGTATCGGTGATTCGGTCCTGGTCCAAAGGGCCGGCGATGTGATTCCCGAAGTGGTCAAACCGATGGTTGCCAAACGCACCGGAAAAGAGACACCGATCACCCTGCCGACCCGCTGCCCGGCTTGCGACAGCGAGCTGATAAAACCCGAGGACGAGGCGGTGACCCGCTGCCCGAACATGCAGTGTCCAGCCCAGCAGCTCAGAGGCCTGATACACTATTGCTCCAAGGCAGGACTTGATATCGAAGGCCTCGGCAAACGCTATGTCGAGCAGCTCTATGGGGAAGGTCTCATCAGGGAAATCGCCGATCTCTACACCATGGAGAGAGAGGTTTTGAAAAACCTCGAAGGCTGGGGTGAAAAATCGGCCGACAACGTGCTGACTGCCATCAAGCAGGCCCGCACTCCTCCACTGGCTGATTTTATCGCTGCCCTGGGCATACGCTTCATCGGCGAAAATTCCTCCTCCCTGCTTGAGAGCCACTTCGGCTCACTGGAGAAGATTGCGGCAGCCGCCGAGGCCGAGCTCCTCGAAATCGACGGGATCGGGGATCAGGCGGCCCGCAGTCTTGTGGATTATTTCGGCAACGGGCGAATTGTGGCGATGCTCGACCGTCTCAACCAGGCCGGAGTTTCCCCTGCTGCGGCGAGACAAGCCGCAGATGGCCTGGCCCTCTCGGGAGCAACCCTGGTTTTCACCGGCAGCCTGACCAGGCTCTCGCGGGACGAGGCCAAAAAACTGGTGAAAGAACACGGCGGCACTATCGCCTCATCGGTGACTAATAAAGTGACCCACGTGGTTGCCGGCCAGAAGGCTGGATCGAAACTGACCAAGGCCAGGGAAGCCGGAAAGGTAATTCTTTCCGAGGATGAGTTTCTGGAGTTGATTGGCAGCTAGATTCAGTTGACCAATTCCCGCATCTCGAAGACCCGCTTTCAACCTACAACCCATTGACAATCGACCGCCACCGGCCCTCATGCACCTGCAGTCTTATCAAGCGTGAATATTCGATCAAAGGGATCAAAATAGCACTGGCTGGTAATAACCTGCCGAACCATGAAATTGCTGCAGTATAGTTGTGTGTAAAAGACTGGAAATTGTTGTCTTAAAACTAGGATGAAAATTTGTCTCTGAGATAGTCGATAATATCATCACTTTCATACATCCACGAGTCACCGTCCAGGAGAAACGGTACCATGGACTTGCCGCCGGTATCGACCACTTTCTTTCGTCCTGGCGTACCATGACCGGCCTCGACGATGAGATAATCTTGTCCTTCCAGCAGTCCTATTGCTTCGGCCGCCCGTATCACTTTGATACAGAACGGACAGGTTGAAGTCACATAGAGTTCTACCATTTTTTTCAGGTCCTTATACCGATCCCCTTTTTGAGGAGATAGATATTGATCGAGAATAATACCACTGCAAAAAATATAAGCATGCCCAGACCGGTCATCACACTCATGTCGGCGATGCCCAGGAATCCGTAGCGAAACCCATCGATCATGTAAATAATCGGGTTGGCTTTGGAGATCATCTGCCAGAAATCCGGCAGCAGCGAGATCGAGTAGAAGACCCCGCCGAGATAGGTGAGCGGTGTGATTACGAAGGTTGGGATGATAGAGATATCATCGAATTTCTTGGCGAATATACCGTTGATCATACCGGCCAGAGCGAAGACGAAACTGGTCAGAAAGGCGAACAGTGAGGTAATGACGATGCTGTAGAGCGGCAGCCGGATAAATATGAGACTGACCATGGAGACCAGAAAACCAACACTCAGTCCCCGGACTACACCGCCGGAGACGAACCCCAGAACGATTACCCAGTTCGGGGTCGGGCTGACCAGCATTTCCTCGATGTTCTTCTGAAATTTAGTAGAGAAGAAGCTCGATACGGTATTGGTATAGGAGTTGGTGATAATCGACATCATGATCAGGCCGGGGGCGATAAAGGCCATGTACTCAAAGCCATTGATACCGGAAAGCTGGGAACCTATAAAGGTCCCGAAAACGATGAAATAGAGCGTCATGGTGATCACCGGGGGCACCAGGGTCTGTACCCAGATCCTGAAAATCCTGGTGGTTTCCCGCCGGGCAATTGTATAAAGGCAGATCAGGCTTTCCTGCATCACTCGACCATCCCCATGAATATTTCTTCCAGTCGATTCGTTTTGCTGCGCATAGAATCGACCTCTATCCCATGACGGCCGAGATGCTCGAACACCAGGTTGAGTGACTGCCCCTTGGTGATGGTCGCCTCCAGGGTGGTTTCGTCTACGGCAAGGAAGCTCACCTTTTCCAGTGGCGCAATTTCTCTATTGCTGTCCCTGACATCCAAAACAAAAGTCTCCTTATCGAGCTTTTTAAGCAGCTCCCTCTTGCTGGCATTTTCGATAATCCTGCCGTCGGAAATGATAGCGATTCGAGAGCAGAGCCGTTCTGCCTCCTCGAGGTAATGGGTGGTCAGGATGATTGTCCTGCCTTTCCGGTTCAGCTTTTCAAGAAAATCCCACATGCCGCGCCGCAGTTCAACATCGACGCCGGCGGTCGGCTCGTCGAGAATGAGCAGCCTGGGTTCATGGACCAGACCCCGGGCGATCATCAGTCTGCGCTTCATTCCTCCCGAAAGCTCCCGGGCGGTGGTTCGCCGTTTTTCCCAGAGACCGAGTTGTCTGAGATATTTTTCGCTGCTCGCCGCTGCCTGATCACGGCCGATCCCGTAATAGCCGGCCTGCTGGCAGACAATATCCTCAACTTTTTCAAAAATCGAGAAGTTGAATTCCTGGGGAACAACGCCAATCATTCGCTTGGCTGCGGAAAAATCCACATCTATATCGATGCCGAACACGGTAACCTTACCGTCCGTCTTAGTCACCAGCGAAGTAATAATACCGATGGTCGTGGTTTTTCCGGCACCATTGGGACCGAGCAGGCCAAAAAACTCGCCCTCTTTGACATCGAGGGTGATGCCGTTGAGCGCCTCGAGGCCGCTGTTGTATCTTTTTCTCAGATCTTTGATCGATAAAGCATTCATCGGAGTAGGAGCATCACACCAGTTGTGAGAAATAGTCGACGATTTCGCCGGCCAGATCCCTGCCTTCGAGTTCGGAGATCTGGACGATTCCGGTTGGACAAGTGATGTTAATCTCAGTCAGATAGCCGCCGATGAAGTCGAGCCCGGAAAAATGAATGCCCTGGGAAACCATCCAGGGGCAAAGTTCATCCATAGCAGCCTGTTCACGTGCGCTCAGGGGACTTTTCAGCGCCTCGCTGTTGGCAAAATTGGCGTGATAGCCCTGTTTCGGCTTGCGCAAGGCGGCCCCTGCCACCTGGTCTCCAATGGTGATTACCCGCTTATCACCGTCGTAAACATCTTCAAGAAATTTCTGCACCATCACCGGCTTGGTCCCACCGTTGGTAAAAGATTGCAGCAGCTCCGTATCATTTTCGGCGAGCAGCTGTACGGATTTACCCTGAAAACTGTCCAGGGATTTGACCACCACCCGCCCCTGGCGGCTGATAAACCCCCCGATTACCGATAGATCTGCAGCCACCAGTGTTGGCGGCATATACTTGGCAAACGGCAGAACAATCAACTTCTCATTGAAATCACGCAGGGCGGAGGGACTGTTGAGTACCAGCGTATTGCTCAGCGAGAGCAGGTGGGTGGCGTAATGAAAGCGCATGTCATAGGGAGGCTCCTTGCGCATGAAGATCAGGTCGTAGCCGCCCAGGACCTTCGGCTCAGTCGAGCCGTCGGCACCAGTGGCCAGGACCCTTGCCTGTTCTTCGAAATAGAGCTCTTCAATGGTGGCGGTATCGACCTCGATTCCCTCCACCCGAGCTCTGTTAATCACCGCCAGCGATGTATCGGTCTTCGAGATCAACCCGTCAAGCGGATCGAGCACCACAAGCCATCTCATCTGCATTCCTCTTTGATTTCCTTTTGCTGCCTTCCCGGCAGAGCATTTCACGTTGAGCGATATATTAAGTCAGGTTTTTAGGAAAAGAAGGGCGACGACTCCTTTTTCTCAGGCGTCCTCGAGCACCTTCAAGTTCACACCTTCAACCATGGAACTGACCTTCTCCCTGTAGGCGAGCATATGCGGAGCCGACAGGTGGGCGTGAAGATCCTCGAGGCTTTCCCACTTTTCAATGACGGTCACCAGGTTTTCATCGAGAACCTGCGGATCGAGCCCGGTGGCTAAATCCACAGCCGGCCGATATTCGATGCAGCCCTGCTCCTGTAGGACTTTTCTCACATTGGCCTTGAATATTTCCAGAAATTCGCCCCGACTACCCTGCTTGATCGACACCGATGCAATGACATGAATCATGTTTTTCCTCCTTATATTGCCAGGCAGTAATTATAGATGATGATACGCGCCCTAAAGGCGTGAGATAAAATCGCTCCAAAGCTTACGGCATTTTCCTTGAAAACGCATGAAAATAAAGTAGATTTGCGGACGGTGTTTGAAAAAGCTCATCATCCGGGCATCCTTGACTGAGTTTTAATTAATACTTATCATTGCGCGATCAATAATCCAGCTTCCTGACTTGGAAATCACCGTAAGACCGTGTTTTCCGCATATCAACTTAACCAAGGAGTAGAGCATGCTCGAGTTATCCAAAGGCTCCGACATCCTGGCTGTGGTCGGAGGAATCAGTTCACTTGCCGAGGCGCAGAACGTCCTCAGTGACAACCTTGATGAAGCCAATCTCAAAAAACTGTCAGTCATCACCAATGCTGACGCCCTGATCAAAATCGCCAACGCCATCGTCCACTGCAAACCGGACTCGGTCTTCTTAAATAGTGGCAGCGCAGAAGATCTTGACTGGATCAGGCACTACAGTCTCGACAAAGGTGAAGAGCGAAAACTCGCCAAAGACGGCCACACCATTCATTTTGATCTGCCCCAGGATCAGGCTCGGCTGGTGAACCAGACCTTCTATATCATCAATGAAGGCGAGAAAATGAGTTCACTGGCAAAATCCATTTTGCGAGACGAGGGCACCGATTACGTTCGCACCTATATGGACGGCATCATGAAGGGGCTGACCATGATGATCGGCTTCTACAGTCGCGGTCCCGTCGGCGCCGAAGCCTCCATACCGGCCATCGAGATTTCCTCCTCCACCTACGTGCTCCACTCCGCCGAACTACTGTACCGCAACTGTTACGACAAGTTTGACAGCGAGGCCGACCGGGTCGGGGTCTTCTTTACCAATGTCCACTCGGAAGGCGCCAACCGGCCCGAGGATGTGCCCAACGCCAGAATTTTCATGGACCGGAGTTGGCTGACCACCTTTTCATGCTACTGCACCTACGCCGGCAACACCCTGCTGATGAAAAAGGGCAACCATCGCTTCTGCGTCGACTATGCAACTTACTACAAGACTGGTGAACACCTCTCCGAGCATATGTTCATCACTGGAATGACGGGACTGGACGGCCGCAAAACCTTTATGGCCGGCGCAGCCCCTTCCGGCTGCGGAAAAACGACAACGGCAATGGTCGGTACCGATTTCATCGGCGACGATCTCGCCCAGTTGTGGATTGCCGCCGACGGGACTGTTCGGGCAATTAACCCCGAGAAAGGCATTTTCGGCATTGTCGAGGACGTCAACCGCGAGGGTGATCCCTATCTGATGGACTGCCTCAGAGGTGACGGCACCGAAGTGATCTGGTCCAACGTGCTGATCGATGAACATGACGTTCCTCACTGGGTGGGCAACGGTGAAACCCCACCCGAAAAAGGTGTGAACTTTCAGGGAGAATGGTGGACCGGCAAGACCGATGCCGACGGCAACCTGGTGCCCATGTCACACAAAAACTCTCGCTGTACGCTGCTGGCCGAGGCCATCGCCAACCACAACACCGAGGCGGCCGAGGATCCGGCCGGCGTTCCTGTCAAGGTCATCACCTATTCCGGCCGGGACAGCGACACCATGCCTCCAGTCTGGGCGGCAAAATCCATGGACGAAGGCGTTGTCATTGGCGCCTCGATCGTCTCCCAGGCCACGGCCACCGAAATTGGCGTGACCGGTGTTCGCAGGCAGCCCTGGGCCAACGCTCCCTTTATCCCCGGGGCGCTGGCCGACTATATGGATGCCCAGTTCCTGTTTTTCAATTCCGAGCAGATCTCGGACCAGGGCAGACCGATAATGGCCGGTCTCAACTACTTTCTCACCTACGAGAATCGCGGTGGCTCCGGATCGGGCCTGCTGGGAGAGAAAAAAGATGTAAAAGTGTGGCTCGGCTGGCTCGAGCTTTTTGCCAACGGCGATGTCAAGGCCATCGACTCACCGATCGGCTGGCTGCCTTACTACGAGGATCTCAAAAAACTATTTGGCGGCATCGACAAAGAATATCCCAAATCCCTTTACGACATGCAATTTGCCCTCTACGTCGACAACATCCTGAACCGGATCGATATGCAGACCGAGGCCTATGAAAAGGAAAACGATATTCCGCCCCAGCTGTTTGCTGTTTATGAAAAACAGAAAAGCGAACTTCTGGCCCTCAAAGAGAAATACGGGCCGGTGGTCAGCGTTGACGATTTGAGCTGACAGTCAGCTTTTTGAGGAATCAAGGCCGCCTGAACTGTGGGCGGCCTTTTTTATTTTATGGAAACTGAATCGCAGTCCGGCACTGAAACGGTCGTCTATACCTCAGACGACATGATGCTGGTCGATACCTGTTCGCTGGTTCTCTCGGCCAAGAACATCACCCATCGTATCGAGCGCAGCGCTGATGGATCGGCTTCGATATCGGTGGCGGTTGACAAGCAGCAGGAAGCCGCAGGACAGCTGAGGGCCTATTTTCGGGAAAACCGGAACTGGCCGCCGCTGCTGGTCGACAATCGGATCGAGCCGCTATCGACCGGGTTGCCGGTGATCCTGACCATGGCGGCGCTGGCGCTCTTCTACTCGGTGACCGGTCCCTACAATCCCGAGTCGGTGTGGTTTTCGGGGGGTGCCGGCAACAGTGGGGCGGTGCTCCAGCAGGGTCAATATTTCCGTCTGGTTACCGCCCTTTGTCTGCATTCCGACTTCTCCCACCTGGCCGGCAATGTACTCATCGGCGGTTTTCTGCTTCATTTCTTTCTGCAGATCAGCGGCGTCGGCATCGGCATGCTGTCACTGCTGCTCAGCGCTGCGACCGGCAACTATATCAACGCCCTGATCCATGGCCCCGGCCATATTTCAATCGGCTTTTCCACCGCCGTTTTTGCAATGATAGGGTTGCTGAGTGCCCATCAGATTATTGAACACAAACGGGTTCCAGGCGTCAGGATGCTCGTCCCCCTGATGGGCGGCGCCGGACTTTTGGCCATGCTTGGCAGTTCAGGGGTCAGAACCGACCTCGGCGCCCACCTGTTCGGTCTCATTGCCGGCCTCATCCTGGGAATTTTCTTCGGCCTGCTGCCGACCCGCCGGTTCAAAACTTCGTCTTTCGTGCAGACCTGCTGCCTGCTGATCTCGATCTTCACCGTATTGACCTGCTGGAACATGGCTCTGGCCGCCTGACAGCTTCTGCTTGTCTTTATTAACTCTATGAATTACTTTGTAGCGCTTGATTTGTAAGCATTAATACTTACTTCTGTAGTCAGATTTCAGACGCTCAGATTCGCAGGCTGGCATTCAGCGGCGGTCTGTTTTTATTTAAGTTAAACTCACTGGAGCCCCACATGTCTAACCAAGATCAACAACCTCCGTGGGGGCGCAAGAAACGCCCTCAAACACCAGAGGAGATTGTCGCTCAACTGATCAAGAAACTACAGGATCTATTCACTGATAAGAAAAAGCCGGATTCCGGCGATGGTGAGTCGCCCTCGAAGCGGCCGCCGACGAGTCCCTTTTCGATCATCTCCAAAGTGCTCATCCTAGCGCTGATCATCATCCTCTTCCAAGGGGTGTACCAATCATTTTACAAGGTTGCTCCCAACGAAGTCGGCGTGGTGCTGCGCTTTGGAAAATACAACCGTACCGCCCAACCGGGTCTGCATCTGAAAATTCCGTATATGGAGTCGCTGGCCAAAGTCAACATTCTCCAGATTCAGAAACAGGAATTTGGGTTCAGGACCCGAAATCCCGGCCAAAAAACATCTTTTGACAGTCGCGGTTACGACATGGAGTCGCTGATGCTGACCGCTGACAAAAACGTTATCAACGTGGCCTGGATCGTTCAGTATCGCATAGCAGATCCAATCAATTACCTGTTCAAGGTCCAGGACGTCAAGCAGGCGGTACATGACCTTTCAGAAGCGGTTACCAGGCGGGTCGTCGGCAACATGGATTTCGATTACGTCCTTAGTAACCGTGAGATTCTGGCCGCAAACGTCAAGCAGGAGCTGCAGGAACAGCTGAATTTTCTAGAAGCTGGCGTCGGTCTTGTCACGGTGCAGTTTCAGGACATCAACCCGCCGGAGCAGGTCAAGCCTGCCTTTAACGAAGTCAACGAGGCCGACCAGGATATGAAACGGCTGGTAAACGAAGCCGAGGAAACCTATAACCGGGTAATCCCCGCCGCCCGCGGTAATGCTTTGAAGATCGTTGAGGAATCACGCGGTTACGCCACGGAGCGGATCAACAACGCGATGGGTGAGACGAGCCGTTTCGTCGAAATTTTAAGCGAATATAAAAACGCTCCCGATGTCACCCGGCAGCGCATGTATCTGGAAAAAATGCAGTCCATACTACCGCAGGTAGAAACCATTTACATCATGGATGAAGCACAGCAGGGACCGCTGCCGCTGCTCAACCTCCGCAAGAACAATCAACCGGTCCCGCAAGGACAATAGTTTACGAGAGGAATACACCATGAAACAAATTGCAAATTTTCTCCTGATCGGTCTTGTCCTGCTCGGTATCGTGCTTGTCTACGACGGCTTTTTCATTGTCCAGGAGGGTCGGCAGGTGATGATCACCCAGTTCGGTAAACCAATTGGTGAACCGAAAACAGAGGCAGGGCTCTACTTCAAAATGCCTTTTCTGCAGCAGGTCAACGAGTTCGACAAGCGGATCGTCATCTGGAACGGCGATCCAAATCAGATCCCCACCAACGACAAGACCTTTGTCTATCTCGATGTCACTGCTCGCTGGCGGATCGTCGACGCTCTCAGGTTCATGCAGGCCGTGAGAACGGAATCCCGGGCCCAGTCGCTTCTCGACGATATCATCGGCGGTACCGTTCGTGATATGGTCAACAAGAACAACCTGATCGAGATCATCAGGAGCTCCGACTGGTCACTCGATACCATGACGCCTTCCAATCAGGAACCGGGAACTAAACCCATACGGGGAAGAGACGTGATCTCCAATCAGGTTCTTGAGATATCTTCCAGGGCCATGCCGCAATATGGAATCGAACTGGTCGATGTCATGTTCCGCCGGGTCAACTACATTGAATCGGTCAGGCTGCGGGTCTATGACCGAATGATCTCGGAACGAAAGAGAATAGCCGCGGAGAAACGCTCGATGGGTGAGGGCCAGAAAGCCAGAATACTTGGTACCGTTGACAGGCAACTCCGGGAAATTACCTCTGGGGCAAACAAGGAAGCTCTTGAAATAAAAGGTAAAGCAGACGCCGAGGCCACCAGGATTTACGCCGAGGCCTTCAACCAGGATCCAGAATTTTTCTCTTTTATGAAGACTCTGGAAAGCTACGATACAATAGTAGGTGATAACACCTCTCTGGTCATCTCCTCCGATTCGGATATCTACAAATATCTGAAAAAGGTGGATCCCAACTAAGATCAGCCGGTTTGTAAATTGAGCCAATGTCCCCCGGCGGCGCCATTCGGTGCGGCCGGGGGTTTTTCATTCTGGGGACACAATACCCATCGTCTCCCTTAAGGGACATGATGGGTATTGTGTCCCCTTAACTCGGTTCCGAGAAAGGCAGCGGATCGTCTCCAGCCGTTGGATAGGAAGGATTATGTCCGGCCTTGAAAGGTATGCGCCCCTTGCGTTCGAGAAGTAGTTCGAAACGCTCCAGCTGTTCCTCCTCTTCGATGGCGCTTATACCGAGCTGATCGAACCTGCAGTTGCAGCGGTTCAACTGGGCCTCACACCAGGGGCATTGCTCGACCGGACATCCCAAGATATGAACATCGCCGATGCCAACGCCGCAGGCCACACAGACTACCGGCGAGGCAGGGGCTTCAGGGACAGGCATGGAAGGCAGATCAGCCGCCTGGGCACCGGTCTTTTCCCAGAAATCTTCTCGATTCTTGAACTGGAAATAGTGCAGAATCGATTCATCCTCGACTCCGTCCTTGAACTCTCCCAGCAGCAGTACCTGATTATCCGAGTGGAGGTAGAGATAATCGTGGCTGGTCGCTTGCAGGACGACAAGATCACTGCCCTGCCTCGAAGCAACGATTTTGAGGTCGACTGCCATCTCTTCCCGGGCCTCGGGCAGATCCGAATAATAGCAGCGCAAAAGTGACACGGCGGCGGGACTGTGCTGGTATCTCTCATAGACTGCCAGCGCCTTTTCTTTTTCTTCAGTAAGCACCCCGTACTCGATCAGCAGCGGGAGTTCCAATTGAGCCATCTCTTCTTTCAACTCTGTCATAGCCAGTATTGCTCCATCGTGCATCGGCCTGCTGAACCATCGCCCTCCGAAGTTACAGCAAGCCTCACCATTGCCTTTTCTCACCTATAATTACTCTGTACCCTTGAGGCAAAATTTTAAACGGTGCAACAATCGATACCGCTGAATTACGGCGGCCTTGGGGAATTAACAAAAGAGAAATTGCCGAAAATACGATTTTCGGCTATATTGTGATGGTTTTACGATATGACTTCAGCACTCCTGCTCCAGTCATCCGTCTGCAACAACCGCTGTACGACACAAATCCTGTTAGGCGATCAATCTTCTGGTTCTACCAGGCCCGGTCCTGTCGCTGAACTGCACGCTTACCAGCAATCTGCAGGTCGGCACATCACGGACGGTAATACCGACATTACTGAACAGGACCCAACGGCGGCAGAGAAAACCCAATTACGAGGATATTATGGCCCACCAGACAGCCCAATTAAACGTCGATGGACACACCTACGATCTGCCTATTGTCAAGAGTACCACCGGAGAAAAAGCGATTGATATAAGAAGCCTGCTGCGCGATACGGGGTACATCACCCTCGACAGCGGCTATATGAACACCGGCTCCTGCGAGTCCGGTATCACCTATCTCGACGGCAAAAACGGCATCCTCCGCTACCGGGGTTACGATATCGCCGATCTGGCCGAAAACTGTACCTTCATCGAGGTAGCCTACCTGCTGCTCACCGGTGAACTGCCGAATGAAAAGGAGCTGGAAACGTTCAGAAAGGACATGATCCGCTTCGCCCTGATCCATGAGGATATGATCCACTTTTTCGATCATTTCCCGCCGAATGCCTCGCCGATGTCGATTTTGTCGACCATGGTCGGTTCCCTGCACGACTTCTACCCGGAAATGGATCTCGATGAAGATCCCTACGGCGGAATCACCACCGCCACTGCCCGGCTGCTTTCCAAGATAAGGACCATCGCCGCCTTTTCCTACAAGAAGAGTATCGGCCACCCGCTGGTTTATCCCCGAGCTGATCTGAACTATTGCTCCAACTTTCTCAACATGATGTTCGAGCGTCCCAATATACCTTACAAGATCGAACCGCTGATGACCGCGGCATTGAATAAGCTTCTGATTTTACATGCTGACCACGAGCAGAACTGCTCCACCTCCACGGTCAGGCTGGTGGGCAGTTCGGGGGTCAAGCTCTATCCATCGATCTCGGCCGGGGTCGGGGCCCTCTGGGGACCTCTGCACGGGGGGGCCAACGCGGCCGTGATCAGGATGCTGGAGACGATCTACGCCGACGAAATGAATTTCGATAAGTATATCGAGATGGCCAAGGATCCGGACAATCCATACCGGCTCACAGGTTTCGGGCACCGGGTCTATAAAACCTACGACCCAAGGGCCAAGATAATTAAAGAGGTCACCCATGAGATCCTGGAAACGATGAATATCGAGGATCCGCTGCTGGATATTGCCCAGGAACTGGAATACCGGGTCGGCAGAGACGACTACTTCGTCTCCAGAAACCTCTATCCCAATGTGGATTTTTACTCGGGTATCGTCTATCGGGCCATGGGCATTCCAACCAACATGTTCACTGTGATGTTCGCCCTGGGTCGCCTACCCGGCTGGATTTCCCACTGGCAGGAGATGCACATGGACAGAGAGAACAACCGCATCGGTAGACCGCGCCAGATTTATCAGGGAGTGGCCAAACGGTCGTTTGCACCGATAGAGGAACGCCCCTGACAGGTGGTTATACGGGGACACAATACCTATCATGTCCCCTTTTGGGACATGATAGGTATTGTGTCCCCTCCATATTATTTAGCCAGATCAGTCCCCGTCTCCATATTAACCACCAGGGGAACATCGAGTTTCATGGCTTGCTCCATGGTCTGCTTAATCTGCGGCTGCAGCTCCAGGCATTGTTCCTCTGTCAACTCGAAGACCAGTTCATCATGGATTTGCAGCAGCATACTGCAGGAGCTCTTGTTCCTTTTCAGCAGCTCATCAACCCGGAGCATAGCCAGTTTAATAATATCCGCTGCGGTCCCCTGAATGGGCGTGTTCAAGGCGGCCCGTTCAGCAAATTCGCGACGCATCTTGTTTGATGCTCCAATCTCCGGCAAGTATCTCCTGCGGTTCAACAGGGTGGTCACATAGCCGTCTTTTCTCGCCTGTTCGACAATTTCATGCATGAACTCCTTTACCCCTGTGTAGAGGTTGAAGTAGCGCTCGATGAAAAGCGATGCCTCTCTTCTGCTTATCTGGAGCTGGTTGGCCAGACCGAAGCTGCTCATGCCGTAGACGATGCCGAAATTGATGCTCTTGGCGACCCTGCGCATTTCCGATGTCACCAGCAGCGGTGATACCGAAAACACTTCAGCCGCCGTTCTGGTATGAATATCATCTCCTTCCTTGAAGGCCTTTATCAGCGCGGGGTCCTGAGAGTAGTGGGCCAGTACCCGCAAATCAATCTGAGAATAATCTCCGAACAGAAAGAGCTTCCCCGGTTCGGGCACGAAGGCTTCCCGGATTCGAGCCCCCTCTTCCCCTCTGATTGGAATATTCTGAAGATTCGGATTGGAACTCGACAGCCTGCCGGTGGCGGTTACCGTCTGATTGAACGAGGTGTGAACCCGACCGGTCTGGGGATCGATCAGCTGTGCCAGCTTGTCGACATAGGTCGATAAGAGCTTGGCCAGGTTTCGGTAGTCGATGATCAGGGCTGGCAGATCATGCTGCGGAGCAAGTTTTTCAAGTACTTTTATATCGGTGGAGTAACCGGTCTTGGTCTTTCTGCCGTGAGGCAGCCCCAGCTCCTCGAAGAGGATGGTCCCAAGCTGCTGGGGTGAGTTGATATTGAACTCGCGACCGGCCTGCTCATATATCTGTTTCTCGCGTTGATCAAGCTTTTGGCGAAATTCCACCGACAATTTCTCTAGATGGACCGGATCAACTTTGATGCCGACTGCCTCCATTTCCTCGAGGATGGGCACGAGTTTCATCTCCACCCCGCTGAACAGCGCCTCCTGCCCTCCTTCTTCAAGCAGTGGCTGGTAATGGTTCCAGAGCTGCAGGGTGGCAAATACATCCTCACAAGAGTAATGGCCAGCCCGGGTTATGTCGACATAGGCAAAGCCATCCTGGCGTTTGTCGCCAGCGGTCACTTCCTTATATGAGGTGAGTTTGAGACCAAGTTCCAGACAGAGATCATCGAGCTTGAACGACCGTCGTGAGGGCTCCGCCAGATAGGCGGCGATCATGGTATCGAGCAACGGACCTTTGAGTTCAACCTCAAAACCATGCTTGAGTACCGATAAATCATATTTGAAATTGTGGGCCAGTTTGGGCAGCGTCTCTGATTCCAGAAGCACAGAAAGTTCCTGCCTGACAAGATCCACGGGAAGCTGGAACTCGACCAGCCTGCCATCCTGGTCGACATGACCGAGGGGAATATACCAGCAGTCATCGGTGCCGCCATTGACTGAGATCCCCACCACTTCAGCACTTCTGCTCTGCAGCGAGGTCGTTTCCGTGTCGATGACCAGAAGCTTTGCCTGGCGGAGTTCCACCAGCATCTTCTTCAGCTCATCCTGATTGGTAACGATGCTAAAATGGTCTGTTGGAATTGCCCGACCACTGCCGTCCAGCTCTTTGAGCAGCGAGGTAAAACCGAGCTCGGTATAGATCCGCCTTAGTGCCTCCTCGTCTCTCTCACCCACGGTGTAGCGCTCAGGTGACAACTCTATCTCCACATCGGTTTTGAGCCGGATGAGATCCCTGGACAAATAAGCCGCTTCCCTGTTCTCGATCAGCCGCTCCTTCATCTTTGATTTCTTCAGGCTGCCAATCTGTTCATAGAGCCCATCCAGGGAGCCGTGCTCGACGATCAATTTTGAAGCAGTTTTAGGGCCGATACCGGGGACACCGGGCACATTGTCGGAGCTGTCGCCAATCAGGGCGAAGCAGTCGAGTAGCCGGTCGGGGCCCACCTGATATTTATTTTCCACCCCGGCAGAATCCATCACCCGGTCATTCATCGGGTCCCACATAGTGATTTTTTCATCCACCAGCTGCAGCAGGTCCTTGTCCCCGGAGACGATGACCACCTTGTTACCCCTGCCGCCAAGAGCCAGGGCTGCGGTGCCGATGATGTCATCGGCCTCGATTCCAGCCTGCTCAAAACTTACCAGGCCCATGGCCTCTACCACTTCCTTTATATAGGGCAGCTGGGCCGCCAGTTCATCGGGCATCGGTGGACGGTTGGCCTTGTACTCGGGGTACATATGATGCCTGAACACTTTGCCCCTGCTGTCGAAAGCGACGGCCAGATGCGAGGGAGTTTTGTCCTTCAGCAGTTTATTGAGCATACTGATGAAGCCAAACACCGCATTGGTCTGGAACCCTTCCGCATTGGTCAATGGTGCGACGGCGTGAAAGGCCCGGTAAATGAAGGCACTGCCGTCAATTAGATATATCTCATCTGCCACCTTGCACCTCTGTATAAGTAGTGACCATCAGCGCCGTGATCATCCAGGTTCATATTCTGCACACAAAAAAGGAGAGGCGGCGCCTCTCCTTCGCTCCTACTCCTTCAATGTTCAGCACTGATCAATGATCACCAATATGCCTGTACACCCGTTTACGCAAACGTTCGGCAATATCGTCTCCGCGATAGGAAAGAACTGGCACCGGGCATCTTCTGAACATCCGCTCAGCCACTGATCCGGCGAACATGTGCTTAAGGTCCCGCGCTTTAATTCCCATGACCACCAGATCAACTTCTGACTCAACCACGAAGCGCAGCAGCTCTGAGGTCGGATCACCGATAAGAAAGGTGAAGGAAACCTTGTCATCCGGCAGGGTCAGGTGATCGGCCATGGCCGTAATCGATTCGCGCCGTTCCTTTTTGATGGTTTTGAGGTACTTGTCGCTGTCCACTTTGTAGCCAAACTCGGTGATCTTGTTGACCGCTTCCAGGTCCCTGTCGCTGATAACGTTGACTACCTGAAGCTCGGCCCCCAGCGGTTTGGCAATTTCGGCGGCAAAATCGAGAATACCCAGGGAATACTTTGAAAAGGCCACGGGAACCATTATTTTGGTTATCATCCTATTCTCCTCTGAAACTACTAGGAACAACTCATTATCGTTCTGCCTGGTCGTCAGGCTGCGGCTGTCTGCTGCTTCTTGATCCTGCCTTTCTGGAGGAACCAGACCAGAACGAGAAGCATAAGGGCCGGTATGAACATCAACTGTTTCGGAGGCCTCGGGTTGGGCACCTGGACATTGAGCACTTCCTGATCGAAATCGATATTGGCCTTCTCTGCAGAGCTGGCAAACATTACGTTGTCGATCAGTATTTTGCCTTCTTCCTCGCGCATCTCAAAGCCAATCGCCTGGATACGTTCGGCTCCGGTTGGTTCATCGCCGACCGGCAGCATCACCGCCATGGTAAACTCGGTGCCGTCGAGCTTTTCACCTTTAAGCGTCATTCGCAACTGCGATCCAGGTTCCATCTCCTCGACCAACTGGACGAGGTTGTCAGCCGGCTGCTCGTTGAGCTCCGGATAAACTTGATTCCAGAAAAATCCAGGTCGGAACAGGGTGAAGGCCACCAGCAGAAGGGCTGCAGTCTCCCATATTTTGCTCCTGGTCAGCCAGTAGCCCTGAGTGGCGGCAGCGAAGACAAGCATGGCGATAATCGCTGTGATAATGACGATGATCAGATGGAGCGGATTCCTGACCCCGATCATCAACAGCTCTGTGTTGAAGATGAAGAGAAAGGGAAGAATCGCCGTTCTGATGTCGTAGGTAAAGCCCTGGATACCGGTTCGGATCGGGTCGCCGCCCGATATCCCCGCTGCCGCAAAGGCAGCCAGCCCCACCGGCGGGGTATCATCAGCCAGGATACCGAAGTAAAAGACAAAGAGATGGACGGCGATGAGCGGCACGATCAAGCCGTTCTGGGCGCCCAGCGCGACAATGACCGGCGCCATTAGGGTGGAGACAACTATATAGTTGGCCGTGGTCGGCAGCCCCATACCCAGCAGCAGACTGATGGCGGCGGTAAACAGAAGAATCAGAACCAGATTGCCTCCCGAGATAAATTCAACGAATTCGGTCATTACCAGGCCGATGCCGGTGAGGGTCACGGTGCCTACGACGATACCCGCCGCCGCCGTGGCCACGCCGATACCAATCATGTTCTTGGCCCCGGAGACCATGCCATCTATAAGATCCTGCCAGCCTCTTCTGATGCTGAAGTCGTCGCCGGACATTTTCCGCATCCAGCCCTTCAGCGGACGCTGGGTCAAAACGATAAAAATCATCAGTACTGTTGCCCAGAAAGCTGACAAAGAAGGTGACAAACGTTCGACCGTCAGGCACCACATGAGCACCACGATGGGCAAGAGAAAATAATAACCGGCCTGGGCAGTCGGCCCCAGTGGTGGCAGCTCGGTGATTTCGGTGGTCAGTTCCAGTTCGGGAACCCGGCAGGCCAGCATAAGCAGCGCCAGGTAGGCGACAAAGAGCAGTACACAGACAATATAGATGGTTGCTCCACCGGCCACCGTCTTGATCCAGCCCAGCCCGTAATAAGTGGCCGCGCCGATAACGATCAGAAAGACAATGGTCCCGACAAAAGAGAGCAGGCTCTGAGCCAAAGTTTTGGTCTGCCGCCTGGGCAGCCCTTCGAGTCCCATTTTACAGGCCTCGAGATGAACGATATAGACCAGAGCGATGTAGGAAATGATGGCCGGCAAAAAAGCATGCTTGATGACCTCGATATAGGAAATACCTACATATTCGACCATCAGAAATGCGGCCGCCCCCATAACCGGCGGAGTAAGCTGACCATTGGTCGATGAGGCAACCTCTACCGCACCGGCCTTTTCCGCGGAAAACCCGACTTTTTTCATCAGCGGTATGGTAAAGGTGCCGGTGGTCACCACATTGGCGATCGACGACCCTGACACCAGCCCGGTCATTGCCGATGACACCACCGCAGCTTTGGCGGGACCGCCACGCATGTGGCCCAGACCGGCGAAAGCCGTCCGGATAAAGTAGTTGCCCGCTCCGGCCGACTCAAGCAGTGAGCCGAAGAGCACGAACATAAACACCATACCGGTGGAAACACCCAGAGCGACACCGAACACACCTTCAGTGGTCAGCCAGTAGTGGGTCATCCCTTTGACCAGACTGGCACCTTTGTGGGCGATTACTTCGGGCATCTGCGGTCCGGCAAAGGTGTAGAGAATAAAAATCGAGGCAACCACCATCAGCGGCGGTCCCAGTGCCCTTCTGGTTGCTTCCAGCAACAGGACCAGACCGATCACGGCGACCACCAGATCTAGGTTGGTCGGATCTCCGGGTCGTTCTGAGAGACCTTCGTAGAAGAGATAAATATAGGCCGAACTCAGCGAGGCCACCAGTGCCAGCACCCAATCCTGGATCGGAATGTAGCTCTTGGGTGAAGATTTGAAGGTGGGAAAAGCGGTGTAGGCAAGGAACATTGCAAAGGCAAGGTGAATCGCCCTGGCCTCGGTCGAATTGAGCACGAACAAGTTGAATATATACGGAAGTGGTGAGGCATACCACAACTGAAACATAGTCCAGATAAGTGGTACGTAGAACAGCACCTGTTTAGGAATCGCTCCTTTGGGATTGCGAGCCCCGGTATCGACCTCGGCAATCATATCATGCACGTTATCGTTGCTAAGGGGCTTTTCAGTGGGCTTAGTCATGATCGACTCCTGTTCTCCATAGCTGGCAAACGATTGTTCAGTGAAGTGAGTTACATTCCAACGATCACCATGAGAATTCTTGTGGGGCGGTTTAAGTTCAGTGAGTCACCTGCCGCAATCCAGGCTCGGCAGGCAATGAACTCTTTGAAGTCCCCTGTCCGGCCGGACAAAAAAGAAAAGGTTGTGCACACTTTATACGAGTGTGCACAACCCTGATATGATCGGCCTCGAACTATTTGATCAGGCCGACTTCTTTGTAATACTTGGCAGCACCGTCATGCAACGGAGCTGAAAGACCGTCTTTGACCATTTCCTCTTTTTTCAGAACGGCAAACGCGGGATGCAGTTTTTTGAAGTCATCGAAATTCTCGAAAACCGACTTAACTACCACATAGATAACATTCTCAGGAACTTTGGCGGAGGTTACAAAGGTAGCCCCGACACCAAAGGTCATGGCGTCCTGATCGTTGCCGCGATACATTCCAGCTGGAATGGTCGCTGTCCTGTAGTAATCATTTTCTTCAACCAGTGCGTCGATCACCTCGCCTTGGACGTTAACAATAACGGAGTCACAGGAGGTTGTAGCTTCCTTGATCGAGCCGCTGGGATGGCCAACCGTAAAAACGATTGCATCGATCTTGTTATCACACAGAGCTTTTGACTGCTCAGCAGACTTGAGCTCAGAAGCGAGTTTGAAGTCGTCCTTGGTCCAGCCCATTTTCTCCATGACAACTTCCATGGTTCCGCGCTGTCCAGATCCCGGGTTACCAATGTTTACACGCTTGCCTTTGAGATCTTCGAAATTCTTAATGCCGGAGTCGGCACGGGCAACGACGGTGAAAGGTTCGGGATGTACGGAAAATACGGCCCGAAGGTCTTTATTCGGTCCCTTTTCCTTGAATTTTGAGGTGCCGTTCCAGGCGTGATACTGCCAGTCTGACTGGGCAACACCCATTTCCAGCTCACCTGAGGCAATGGCGTTGAGGTTGTAGGTTGACCCACCGGTACTCTCGACAGAAGCGCGAATACCGTGCTCTTTTTTACCCTTGTTGACCAGACGGGCAATGGCGCCACCGGTCGGATAATAAACACCTGTTACACCGCCGGTACCGATGGTTACAAAGGTGGTTTCACTGACCGCAGCAGAACTGAACGCCATGACAAAGCCCAGGGTCAGGGCCGCCAATAATGATGCTTTTCTTTTCATACTCATACTCCCTCCTGTTTGATTTTAAAGACTATCTCTCAATTAGATACCCAAGAGACACTGGTCGGCCACCAAAGGTGACCATTTGAACCGTTTGAATAGTGGCTGAAAGACGAAATGCCGCAGTGAACGGCATCGATTGCCTTCACCTGTTTCCAATTGAGATCTCCACACCTCCATCGGAAAAGCACTAAGGTGTAAATATAAATCACAAAATTTACCCCATAAGTCAAGCCATTTCCCTTCGGAGAGCACTGACTCGAGGAGACCGCTTAACAAATAAAACCATAATCATTTTGACATCTTCTGCAAAAAATTCTTAAACTTCTGTTAGGGGCAACCATTTGCTTGACAAAGACAGATCCTGAAGGTAATCAGAGCCTAATCTGACCAGTTCAGCATCCCCATATTTTTAAGACAGGCGGCGGGATGCGAATTGTTGTAAACCCTGGACCGGTGACCTGAAATTCGGCAACACCAACGATGTCTACCTGATCTCCCGTTTCATTCCGCATCAACTCGACCCGACGGTGCTGGCCGTCGTCGCCAACGAAGACGATGTTTACATCGCCGGAGTGGCCGATCAGGTCATTGTCGACGGCAACCGCTTCATCGGCTCTAAATTTCCTTCAACGGTCAACGATGAGCAACGCACGAAACTCTACGATTACACCATAGAGGTCGGCAAGATGCTCGGCAGGAAAGGATATCGTGGCATCTTCGGTTGCGATTACCTGGTCGACAACGACGGCGAGGTATTTTTTCTTGAGATAAACGCCAGGAAACAGGAGACCACCCTGGAGTTCTGCTTCACCCTGGAACAGTCCCTCCCCGAAGGCTCGCCCATGCTGACGGAGCTGGAATATTATGCGGTGACCGAAAATCGTTTTCCACCGCACTTCATGGAAATGAACGGCAATATTAGAAATATTCATTGGGGCACCTATAATTACAAAATAGAGGCCAAGAAACTGACTACCGGCTACATCCCTCAGAATCCCTACGAACGGGAAACCTTCAGAAAGGTCGCGAACGGTGAATTGATCAAGGATTTTGTCATACTCGAACACCCGGGCACCAATTTTCTGGTCATGCCGGGGAGTTTTCTGGCCCGGGTTGTGTCGGTGGCCAAAAACAGGGATGACGTTGACGAAGGGCTGTGCCAGGGGGTCGGCTTTATCAGACAAACCGTAATCGAGGCAGAAAACAATGAACTACAATGATGGCGCCGCTTCATCTGAGCCGGCGTTGGACAACTATACGAGAACACTGCTGGAAGCCTTGCAGCCTTCGGGTGAGCAGATCGGAGACCCGGGAGAGGAAGCCCGCCTCAGAGCTGATGAACTGCTGGCCAGGGCCAGCGAAGCGGAACTGACCGAGCCGATCGTCGAGCTTTTCACCTTTCTGCTGCATTGCCGGCGGCAGCATCGCTTTTCCCCGGAGGCCTTCGGCATCCGCCCGGAAACACTTGAGAGCCTTGCCCTTAAGCACCAGCAGATCGACGAGCATATGGTCAGCATAGGCGGGCGGCTGACCCAGGCGTTGCCCATTGCGGGTGAAGCCAACAACCGGGTCGATTCGTACCTGAAAGAAAAGGACGAGGCCGCTCCCAGCGGCATTGAATTGTGGGAAACCATCCTGGAAAACCAGGCCCGAATCAAGCGAAAGCTGAAGATGTCGGATGAGGATTGGAATTCTTTTCCAGGCCAGATCAGACATGCCGTCGACTCCATTGAGACCCTGGCTGAGCTGATTGACCTGCCCCCCGCGGCAGCGGCTTCGGTTGCCCAGGTCACCAAAGAATACCGGATGCGGCTGACCCCCTATTACACCAGCCTGATCATGCCTGGTAGATTAAATGACCCGGTAATGCTCCAGTCAATCCCCACCGGGGAAATGATCGACAATGCCGGCATCGAAATTCCACCTGTGGCTGCCGATCATTCTCCGGCCCGACTCATCGATCAGTTCTACCCCCGGGTGGTAACCATCAAGGCCACCAATATGTGCGCCATGTACTGCACCCACTGCCTGCGCATCGCCCACATCGGCCGCAAGGACAAGATCTATTCACGAGAAGCGTATCGAGAAGCACTCGACTATATCAGGGCCAATGAACGTATAAGGGATGTGCTGGTCACCGGCGGCGATGCCTTCGTGCTGCCCAACTCGATGCTCGACTGGCTGCTCGAACAGCTCGACGAAATCGACCATGTGAAAGTTAAGCGCCTAGGCACCAGGGTGCCGGTAACCGTGCCGATGAGGGTCAATGACGAGCTGCTCGACATTATCGAAAAGAGCAACGACAGAAAACCGATCAGGGTGGTTACCCAGATCAATACCGCCCAGGAAATAACCCCGGTATCACGCGACAGCTTCCGCCGCCTCTCCAAACGCAGCTTCACCGTTCTCAACCAGGCCGTCCTGCTCAAGGGCATCAACGACAGCCGGGTGAAGATGTGGAAGCTCTGCGAAACAATCCAGGAAGCTTACGTCAGGCCCTATTACATCTTCAACTGCAGCTATCGTAATCCACAGTTCACCCATTTCCGGGTTCCGCTCGAGGTCGGCCGGGACATCGTTGAGTCGATGTACGGCAATATCTCGGGTGATGCAATTCCCCGATATATCGCCACCGCCGGTGGAAAGATTCCACTGCACCGCTCGAATGTGGTCACTGAAGAAAACAACAACTACACCTTGAGAAAGCCGTGGAACGGCGAGGAAGTCAACTATCCTGATGCCGACCCTGAACTCTATAAGAGCGACCAGTTCTGTTTCAGGAAATATTAGCTGTCTTGAGGGGACACAATACCTATCGTGTCCCCATTGTATGGGCGGGGACACGATAGGTATTGTGTCCCCGGAATAAAAAAGCCCCCAAGCAAAAACTGCTCCGGGGGCTTTGAACTCTTCAGTTGAGATAGATTTACTTGGCCACTCTCACCCAGGATGCCTGGGGTCCTTTATCCCCCAGTGATTCTCCGTAGATGACGCTGTCGCCCTCGACGAGGTCGTCAATCTCGACATTTTTCAGTGCGTTTTCGTGAAAATAGATCTCCCGGTCGTCAAAGGTGGTAATGAATCCATACGATTCATGCGGGGAGACTTTGTTTATGACACCGACACTGTCGCTGACGGCGGCAGCTTCAGCCTGCTTCTTACTTTTTCTCTTCTTTCTGAGAATTTCCTTGAGTTGTAATGAAAGAACATCGAATGCTTCGATGAGCAAGGGGCGCACCATCTCCCCTTTTCTGGTTACTACCACTGTGTCGTTTGGTACCGAAGCCACGACCTTGACTTCGTAACCACCCTCTTTATGGTGAGTCGTGGCTTCAATCGTCACTCTGAGATGCAGAACGAAACCTGCGTAGTGTTTAAGCAGTTTCTCCTTCTCATCGTCGATTTTCATCTGCCAGCCTTTTTTCAACTCAACATTCCGGGCTTCGACTTTCAGTTCCATATATTTCCTCCATCTGGTTTTCAGGCAGCAATTACTGCCAAAAACATACGTCCCTATGGACGCGCCTCGACAAATCCGTTGTTCTGAATCCTCCTGATTTCAGTATGAAAACGGATGAAAGCCAACAACTCTATTTTTTGCAGGGATTGGGGTTTGGTAAGAAATAACCGAGGTATCAACACAAAGACTCTCTGAAGCTCTTATACGTATCAATTCTTTTGACTTCCTGTTTTAATAATATATGGTCCACCTGCCCATAATCAAGTTTTCGTCAATTTTTTTACTGCCACCTGAGCCCTATTCAATGCCAAGGTTGCGATTTCATATTCTTTTATTTTCACCCTTCTGGGAATGTGTTATGGATTGGTGATTATGAAATCAGATCAGCACGATTTCAACGATCGAAACAGCTCCACCGGCGTCCTGCTCCTCAACATGGGTGGTCCTGAAAAACCTCGGGATATCAGGCCCTTTCTCTATAATATTTTCTCAGATCGGGAAATCATCAGGCTGGGACCGTCCTTTCTTCAGAAACCATTGGCCTGGCTTATCGCCAGAAAACGAGCACCCAAAAGCGAGCAGACCTATGGTCGGATCGGCGGTGGGTCACCGATTTCCAGAATCACCAGGGACCAGCAGCAGGCCCTGCAGAAGCGACTTAGCGAGGAAGGAAACTTCGTCGTCGCCACAGCCATGCGCTACTGGCACCCAACCACACAGGAAGCGCTGAAAAGTTTGAGAAACACTGCCATCGATCGGCTTGTTGCTCTGAGTCTCTATCCCCATTATTCCTGCGCCACCAGCGGCTCATCGCTGAACGAGCTGAAGCGCTGCCTGCTGGAAAACCCGATTGGGGAAGAACTCATCGAGATCGGCTCATGGCCCGATCATCCCGGATACATTTCCTGCCTGGCAGCAAAAATAACCCAGGGGCTGCAGCCGTTCGGCAACAATCCGGTGGAACTGGTCTACAGCGCCCACAGCCTGCCGGTATCCTTCATCGAGGAGGGAGACCCCTATGTCGATCACCTGCGGCGTACCATTGGTGCGGTGGAGAAAATTACTGGGGTGCAGGGCAGAATATGTTATCAGAGCAGATCCGGGCCGGTTGAGTGGCTGTCGCCTTCAACGCCAGAGACCATCAGTATGCTCGGGACTGAGGGCTGCACCAACATCCTCATGGTGCCGATCAGCTTTGTTTCCGATCACGTAGAAACATTGGTCGAAATAAACATCGAATATAGAGAACTGGCTGCCGAGTGCGGCATCCGTCTTGAGACCACCGAATCATTCAACGATGATGCCGATTTCATTGGAGCCCTGAAAGACATCGTCCTGCAGGCCCTGAGTAAGGCCTGATCCGTCCATCGAGGCAATCCGACCTTTAAAAAACAGAGAGGTGGTCTCCCCGGCCTTATCAGTCGCCATTCTGGCCGATCTGAAAGCGCCGCATCCTGACATTGAGCAGGATGCCAAAGGCCAGCAGGGTGGTCAGCAGCGACGATCCACCATAGGAGACAAGTGGTAAAGGAATCCCGACCACCGGCAGAAAGCCGAGGATCATCAGCAGGTTGATAACCGCCTGCCAGAAGATCAGCATGACAATGCCAAACGACAGCAGCATGCCGAACCTGTCGCGGGCGAAAGCGCTTGAGTAGAGCCCCCAGAGCAACATCAGAAAATAGATAGAGATAAAGAACAGGCTGCCGAAAAAACCCCATTCCTCGCTCCAGACCGCAAAAGCGAAATCGGTGTGACGCTCGGGCAGAAAATGGAGATGGCCCTGGGTACCTTCAAGGTAGCCTTTGCCGAACCTTCCACCACTGCCCACTGCAATCTTTGACTGCATGATCTGATAGCCATGCCCCATCGGATCGCCTTCCGGATTGAGAAAAGTCTTAATGCGCTGCTTCTGGTAAGGTTTGAGCAGTTTGTCCCAGGCCAGAAAAACCATGGCCA
Organism: uncultured Desulfofustis sp.; assembly: GCA_905479735.1. Taxonomy (GTDB): domain Bacteria; phylum Desulfobacterota; class Desulfobulbia; order Desulfobulbales; family Desulfocapsaceae; genus JABDQA01. The sequence continues at coordinate 18,851 of CAJQNS010000072.1, read as the reverse complement.
CGCCGGTGCTCCCCAAAATCGCATAGACGGAAAACCGCAGTTTCACAAAGACGGTCATCGAAACGAAAATAAAGCCAAGCATCAGGGCCGTTCCCAGATCGGGCTGCAGGAGGATAAGGACGAACGGCACCAGAGTCAGACCGATCGGGACCACCAGCTGCCTGATGGTATAACCGTCGGTAACCTCTTTGCGCGAGTAGTAACTGGCCAAGGTTATCACCAGCATGAGTTTGGCCAGTTCTGAAGGCTGCAGATTAAAAAAGCCGAGATTGATCCAGCGCTGGGCGCCGCCGGCAGTTTTGCCGATGATAAGAATGGCGGCCAACAGGCCGACCACGAATATGTAGAAGAAATAATTCCAGAAATGCAGCTCCTGGTAGTCGACGGCAAGGAGCACCAGAATAGCCCCAAAACCCATCAGGAAGAAATAGAGCTGCTTCAGATAAGGAGGTATGCCACCCGGTTTCGGTGGATAGGAGGCGCTGTAGAGATTGAACAGCGCCATGACGCAGACCAGCAGAAACATAATCAGCAGCCACCAGTCAAAATGGGCCAGAAGTCTTCTGTCGAAACGAATCATTTCTTTAGGCCGTCTAGTAAGTCGGTCCCTCTATGTCCGAGTCGTTTATGCCTGGCCATCTTTTTCTTCCTCGGCCTCTTTCCTGGCCTGCTCCAACAGATACTGCTCGAAATACTTTTTCAGCACCACCCGGGCAATCGGCCCCGCCCCTGAACCGCCGTGCAGTCCGTGCTCAACCAGCACGGTTACGGCAATTTTAGGATTATCAGCCGGCGCATAGCAGGTGAACCAGGCATGATCCCTGTATTTGTAGGGAATATCCTGCTCTTTTAAACCTTTGTATACAGCCAGGCGAACCACCTGGGCAGTACCGGTCTTGCCGGCTACGGTCAATCCCTCGATGCGCACATTACGGGCCGTACCCCTTTTGCCCTGTACCACTCCGAACAGCCCGTCCTGGACGATATGAAGGTATGATTTATCCCGGTTGGACAGTTCGCTGAGCAGTTTCGGGGTGAGCTGTTCGATTATCTCTCCGTCGGTGGTCTTGACCATCTCCACTATCTGGGGCTGATAGATCCTGCCGCCGTTGGCGATGGCTGCTGTCATCAGGCAGATCTGCAGCGGCGTCATGTTGTTGAACCCCTGGCCGATGGCCACCGACAAGGTCTCGCCCTCATGCCATTTCTCCTTGAACCGTTTCCTCTTCCAGTCCTTGGTAGGGACGATACCTACTTTCTCGTTTTCCAGTTCGATGCCCGATCTGGTGCCCAGTCCAAGTTTTTTTGCATAAGCCGCCAGCCGGTCGACCCCGAGCCGTTGCCCGACCTGGTAGAAAAAGACATCGCAGGATTCAGTGAGCGCCCGCCTGATGTCCACCGTCCCATGTCCGCTGTGCTTCCAGCAGCGATAAAGGCGCCTGCCGAAATAGTAGTGGCCGGGACAGTAGAAAGTGGTGTTCTCGGTAATGACCCCTTCGCTCAATCCTGCCAGGGCGGTGACAATCTTGTAGGTCGAACCGGGTGGATAGACCCCCTGAACCGCTTTATTGAGAAGCGGATTTCTCTTGTTTTCAAGGAGCGCATTCCAGTTTTTCAAGGAAATACCGCCGATAAAATCCTCCAGGTGGATGGTCGGAGAACTGACCGCTGCAAGGACCCTTCCGGTATCCACCTCCAGCGCCACCACGGCACCCGCTTTGTCGCTAATGGCAAGATATTGCTCGGCCGCCTTCTGCAGTTCAACGTCAATTGTCAGCTGGAGATCCCTACCAGGCAGCGGATCCTCATGTTTCAGTTGCTGCTGCTCGAAGCCGCGGGCATTGACCTCGGTCGAACTGCTGCCTTTTCCACCACGCAGATCCGCCTCCCGGATACGTTCCAGACCTCGTTTGCCGATCAGATCGCCGCCTTCGTAGACCCCCTCTTTATCGGCCTCTAACTCCTTGGGGCTGATCGAGCCGGTATAGCCTATGATATTTGCCCCCAAATCACCGTAATGATAGATCCTGACAGGCTGCACCTCGATTCTGATTCCTGAGAACTTGTACTTATTGTTCTCCAGATAGGCGAGCGTCTCCCAGTCGACATCCTCCTTGAGCGTGATAGGAAGATGACGGGGCGTTCCGGCACCTTTTCTGATCCTCTCCCAGAGCTCCTCAATATCTTCGTCAAGCACCACCGAGAGCCTTTTCAGCACATCCTGGATATCAAACGAATCTTCTCTGATCAGAGAGACATTGAACGACGGTCTGTTGGTAACGATTTCCCGGCCGTACTTGTCGAAAATATGGCCGCGGGGAGGTGGAACCGAGCGGATTCGAACCCGGTTGTTTTCAGCCAGATCGCGATAGTGCTCACCGAGATTGATCTGCAGGTACCAGAAACGCGAAATAATGATCAGCAGAAAGAGAATGACGACACCCACGGCGACCATCGCCCTTCTTTTGAGCATGTTTACCGCTTCTTCATCATGCTCTGTGATCTCTTCGATATCTTCTATGAACAGTTTCTTTTCCATCTTAAGGCCTGAAACGGTTTCCCCCCTTCTTTCTTATCACCCTGGGAACTACACGTCTATTGAGTAGATACTCATAGAGGTTGTTGAACAATAGGAAACAGGGGACGGTGACGATCATCAGGATAATGGTCTCTCTTCCCACCCGGTGCCAGGACCAGGGGGAAACCAGATCGGCAGCCGCCAAGGTTAGCGCCGCATAAAAGCCGCACTGGATAAGAAAATAGCTGATGCCCACCAGCGGTACCTGATAGGCGGCCTCTTTGACCGGGCTGTTCTGGGTGAGCATATTGAGGACAAAAAAGACAATCAGGTATTTTACCACGAACATTCCCAGGTAGATGCTTGAAACCACATCCATCATCCAACCCAGCATGAATGCCAGCAGACAGCCGCTCAGCCAGTCGAATCGAAAGGCCAGAAAAGCAATCAGGATAAAGACGAAGTCGGGAAAGCCGAACCAGGCCGGGAGGACCTGCAGAATCGTGGTCTGCATGACTATCAGGAAAATTCCAATGAGCAGAAAAATGGTGACTCTCATCTCCGATCAGCCTCCCGACGAATCGATTTTACCCTGGATCAGCGACTGCTGAAGGGAGAGATTGAGCTGCAGGAATTCCAACCGCTGGAAATCGACAGTGGGCTCCACCTCAATTTCGAGAAACATGCCTCTTGTCTTTCGGTGCACGGCAGATACGGTGCCGACCGGAATTCCGGAGGCAAAGACCCCGCCGATTCCGGCTGTTACGATATGATCACCCCTGCTTACCTCGGCGTTCTTGAGCACATAATGGAGCTGGTAGCCATTTTCACCAACACCTTTCAGGATTCCCCGAACCCTGGTCTTTTGAACGAAGACATCTATGGCACTGCTTGGTGCGATGGCCAGAAGCACCTTGCTGTAATTGTTAGAGACGTGGATCACCTGCCCGACAATTCCGTTGGAGTTCAGGGCCACCATCCCCTCGACAACGCCGTCATTCTCACCGCGATCGACGATGATAGTATGAAACCAGAAGCTTGGATCCTTGCCGATGACCCGAGCGGTCAAGGGGGGAAAATCTGTACCTTTTCTGAAATCGAGTTCCTGCTGCAGTCTCAGATAAGTAGTATAGGCCTCACGGTAGGTTGCCAGATCCTCCTCATAGGATTTGAGCACTGCTTTGAGACGCTGGTTCTCTTCCCGGACAGAGAGAAGATCGAGATAGTCATCCCAGAAGTTGCGGGCGGCTGAGGTTGCTTTGGCTGAGATGGACTGCAGGGGCCCGAGGATTTCCAGAGTAATCTGGTGGGAAACACCGAACCTGCCACCGAAGGTATAGGCCAGCAGGATGAGCCCTCCCAGCAGCAGAGATACGGCAAGCAGCACGGAGCGGAGACGCAAGGTCCCGATACGTGTCTTTCTGTCCTTGGACTGTTTACTCACTATTAGAACGGCAGCTCTCCCGCTGCAGGGCAGAAGCGGCCTTAATCGATGGTGACTTCTTTAAGAATATCTAAATTATCAAGCGCCTGGCCAGACCCGAGAACCACCGACGAAAGCGGGTCGTCTGCCACAATAATGGGCATTCCAGTCTCTTCTTTGAGGCACTTGTCGAGATTTTTCAATAACGCACCGCCGCCGGTCAGGACTATACCCTGATCGACAATATCGGCGGCCAGCTCAGGGGGTGTCACTTCCAGCGCCACCCTTACCGCTTCTATAATGACATCGATCTGTTCGGCAATGGCAGACTGAATTTCATCGGCTCCGACGGTAATCGTTTTAGGCACACCGGAGACCAGATCCCGCCCTTTTATATCCATCACCTCATAGGGCTCTTCAGGGATCACATTGCCGATGGTAGTCTTGATCAGCTCGGCTGTTCGCTCACCAATGGCCAGGTTATGTTTACGTTTTATATACTGCAGGATCGATTCGTCCATCTTGTCTCCGGCAACCCTGACGGACTTGGCATAAACAATACCGGCCAGGGAGATGACGGCAACCTCAGTGGTGCCGCCGCCGATGTCGACAATCATGTTGGCGGTAGGTTCCGTGATCGGCAGGCCGGCACCGATTGCCGCCGCCATCGGTTCTTCGATCAGGTAGACCTCCCGGGCACCGGCAGACTCGGCCGATTCCTTCACCGCCCGCTTCTCAACCTGGGTAATACCTGAAGGAACGGAGATGATGATTCGGGGATGCACGAGTGTACGCCGGTTATGCACTTTCTTGATGAAGTAGCGAAGCATCGCCTCGGTGACTTCAAAATCGGCGATAACACCGTCTTTGATTGGCCTGATCGCATTGATATTACCCGGCGTCTTGCCGAGCATCTGTTTTGCTTCCTGACCAACGGCCAGCACTCTGCTCATTCTTACATCCTGCCTGACGGCCACAACCGAGGGTTCACGCAGAACAATTCCCTTTCCCTTGACATATAAAACGGTGTTTGCCGTACCAAGATCGATGGCCAGATCATTGGAGAGCCAACCGAATAAAAAATTGAATGGCGAATACATAAAACCTTCCTTTTCAACAAACGGACATTATGTGAAATTTATTCAGATTTCCAAGCAGTTAGGTATATGGCAGGAAGTCTGGAAAAATATGGTGTCAGTAAAAGTGAGAAGGATACCAGAGCACTGCTTTAATGGCAAGATTAATGGAATGCACCAGACCTCATTCGGTGTTTATTTTTATTGACACCTAGAGTAAAGGTTGGTAATTAAAATTCCTTTGACTGCTTACCGTGTGGGGCTATAGCTCAGCTGGGAGAGCGCTTGAATGGCATTCAAGAGGTCGTCAGTTCGATCCTGACTAGCTCCACCAACAATATTGAGGACTTAGGGCTTTCGCCTTAAGTCCTTTTTTTTTAAAAACAATTTTACTGCAAACCGGGACCTGCCGAAAACTATACATAGCGACATAAGTTCAAGGCGCTTAATCAGGAAAGGATGGCGAGTAGCCGGCAGACCAGCCTTGTAGCGCTGTGAGCAGGTAAGGCAACGAGTGACGCAGCCTGGCAAGATATAGCGTACTTATTTCGGCTATGTATAATATCAGGCTACCTTGAAAAATTGAAATAGCCGTCTTTTTATTTGGCTCCAGGATGAAGCCGAAGGATGAAAAAATGTGGTCTCTGACTGATCGCCCTGCCCAAAGACAAGGGTGAACTTCAGGTCCAATTGACAAGTACCAATGGAGATATTCCAGACTCGAGGCAAACTTACTCTGTGAGCCTCGACTCAAATGGCTACCCATTGCAGGTGGCCAAAACCAATGGTTTTACAGAAGTCGAGACAGACTACAGCAATCTTCTCGATAGCGGTAACCTTAAAAGCGCAGTCTCAATCTGACCCTAACTGAGCTAGCCGATGACTTCAGCAACCTCTTCGTCAGTCAGCACCGGGGTGATCTCAAAAGAAAGCAGATCGGTCCACCCCTGTGTCCATTTAGAAATTGCAACGGCGTCAGATGATTCGGCCAGCATGAAGCCTTTACACCCACCAGCACTGTGCCACCTGCCCTGCATGGTTACACCGTCGGGCGGCGGCGCTCCAGTATCCCTGAATCTTTGCTGTGCTTGGTTACGCTCCTGAGGCGAGAACTCGTATGTTATGTGAAACAGCATCTATTCTTCTCCCTTTAGATTTTAATGTGCATCAATAATGCGAGAAGCTGAAGGTGCAATGACTGATTCATCATTACTAACTAATCAGTACTGCCACATTGTGGTAGTGTCAAGACGGTAGGTCAACAAATTACCGTCAGGGTTATTTGAATTTCAATCCGACCGGTGCGGAAATTTTTCAGTTAGGATTTGATTGATTTTAAGATGTTTCCCGTACCTTCCCTTATACTAATTCAGCCTGCCGGCTCTTCTATCCCCAAGCAAAACTCTAGATCACCAGGAACAGGTACTTTTCGGACAATGGCAGATCAGCGGGGCTGATTCCAAAGGCACCTGTCCCCCCAGGTCCAGTACCCATGGATTAACATCGCTGAGGATTATTGTCCCGGCACTGCCTGAGAATATGATTATTTTCCTAAGAGCGCGCGGGTTGCCGTCCGGACTATAACAGAGCGTATCCGTGGACTTCCCACATTAAATCGGTCCACTATCGTGTTACATAAAAAGACCTTTCAAAGATGAACAAGAAAAAAAGAGTATAGTCAATGACATCCTGGCTGATCCGTATCATTAAATATCTCCTTATAGCAGAGATAATTTACCTTTTATTGATCAATGTTGCTCTGAACCTACCTTTGACTCAGACCATTGTAAACAGCATAAAACCGGAGAAATTCACTGTAAGCTGGGGCCGAGCCTGGTCCTTTTACCCTTTTCGCGTTCATGCTCGAACCATTTTTGCAAACGGACAATCCAGCTCACAACAGTGGCAGGCGGAAGCTCCGGCGGCAAGTGCATCGATTTCCCTGATATCCCTCCTATGGCGCGCGGTCAAGCTGGATAATGTTGAGGCTGAGGATGTCACTTATAAGCAGCGGCCTCGTCCCAAACCGGATAAAAACTATAGTGCCATCCGCCCCTATTTTCCCCCCATTGATAACCGAAAATTGGAAACCGAAGCTGTAGTCCCGCCTCTCCAGCCTTCATTGAAAAAAGACAAAAAACCCTGGAGCATCCTCATTAATGATATCTATGCTCATGGCAATCATGAAATCTGGATTTTTCAGGTTCAGGGAAAGATCGCCGGAGAATTACGAACCGACCTTAGCGTTCAAACCCGCGGCGGACCATTTTCCTTGAGCAATGGTGAATATGATGTCGACCTCAGTTCACTGATCATCAATGGAAACAATGAAGTATTGCGGGAAGGTCAGCTGGAGGGAAGTATTGGATTTCTACCGTTTGTGCCCAAGGAAAACAAGGGGATTAAGATTGTCGATTTCCTTAACCTTGATATGAAAATTGAGACCGAGACGGAGAGTCTGGCTTTTCTGAATGTTTACCTTACCAACTTTCAGGGCCTCAAGGCTGATGGCACGGGTTTTGTGCAGGGCCGAGTACATATGCGTCAGGGGCGTCTGGAGGATGGTAGTAATGTTGAGGTTAGTGCCCGGAAACTGTCACTTGAGCTGCTGGATCATCGATTGGAAGGAGAAGGTAAGGTCAGTATCGAAACATCCGATACCTCTGAAGATACAGATGTTTTGATTAGTTTTGCCAGCCTCAAGGCTTTCGACCTCACCAGAGATGTCCTGCTGTTCAGCGGTGATGGCGTCGCAGTGGAGGCCCGGGGCAATCGTTCAATTATACCTTCAGACGAAAGCCCCTTTCTGGCACAGCGATTGGCAATATCCATACCCGCAGTTGAGGTCCCTGATCTGGCAGCCTATCAGGCCTATCTTCCAGAAAAATGGTTATTCAAACTGTACGCTGGCATGGGGAAGCTGCAAGGTCTTGCCGAGGTAACGCAAACAGGCTTGAAAACTGATCTGCAATTGATTTCCGAAGCTGCCGATGTTGGATTCAAAGAATACCGCTTTACCTCCAACCTCGATATGGCACTCAAAGCTGACAGCCCGGCAATAACAGAAGGTCTAGATGTTTCAGGGAGCTATCTGCACTTGAGTGGAGCCAGGCTTAGCAATGATGAACAGCAGAACTCCAAACCATGGCATGCAGGCGTAGATATAAAGCAAGGCAAAATAAGCCTGCTTCTTCCTGAAGACATATCGAGTGAGGCGGGGTTCCTCGAATTTTACGAGCTTATTAAAGGAAAAGAGATCGTTACACTTTTGGACTCCGGCGACGAAAATATAATAATTAGCGGATCAATTTCGGACCTGTCGTGGCTCAGTGTTCTGTTTGAAAATCGCCTTGGACTTTCCATCACAGGTTCCGGAGAAGTAGAGGCAACCGTTGTTTTAAGCCAGGGCTGGTTAGGGGCAGGCAGCAAGCTTGAGATTCTTCCCCAGACACTTGGTGTCGATGTCCTTGACTATAGTGCCGAAGGTGATGGAAAAGCCTCTCTGCTGGTGGAAAAGGGCGGGGAGCACCCGGACGCGAACCTAGTGGTCGAATTAGAACAGGGGGTAATGCGGCGGAAAGATGAGACACAGGCGTTTATTGAAAACGTCCGGATGATTCTGCAGGCACAGGTGAAGGACATAACTATCGGAGAACAGGGAATGGACATGGAGCTTCACCTCCAGGTTCCCGAGGCAGATGTCAAGGATATGTCAGCCTATAATCAGTACCTGCCGCCCAATTCACCCATGGAGTTTACCGGTGGTAAGGCACAATTATCGGCTGATATCAAGATGACCCCAGAAACAGCTGATGGTTATGTCAGGCTGAGGACAACCGATATAACAGCACTTGTAGACCAGCAGGCTGTCGAGGGAGAATTGCAGGCTGACATAACTCTCAGAGATGGTGTTCCAGAAAATATGGAATTTGATATCTCCGGATCATCACTCACCCTGGACAATGTCAGAGTGGCAGGCACAGAAAAAAGCCACAATGATGAAAACTGGGCGGCTCATTTCCACCTGAAGAAAGCACATGCCGTCTGGAAGCGGCCAATCTCAGTTCTTTTGGAAGCAGATCTTGATATGACGGACTCAAAACCCATCGTAGCCGCCCTGGCTAATCAGCGAGGCAAGCACGGCTGGCTCGAGAAAGCGCTTACCATAGATGATGTGCAGGGCGAAGCAAAAATAGATATGGCCCAGAACCGCTTAATTATTCCCTATGCCTTTGCAACCAGTGACAAGATCGATGTCGGCGCTAAAGGCGTTATCACCGCAGATCAACGTAACGGTGTACTCTATGTTCGCTTTCGTAAACTCCATGGCATTCTCAAGATCAACGACGGCAAGCGTAATCTTGACATATTCAATGCCAGAGAAAAATTTGACCAGTTTGACAGCAAAGCGGTGCACATGCAAATGAGCAGTAACGCTACCTCGGCCGGCGATATCAAAGAAGCTGGAAACTAGCTTAGAAAAGCTTTCGGGAAATTGAGCACTACACTGGCCACACAAGTGGAACGATTACCAGGCTGACCAGCAGAAAAAGTACCATCAGCGGAAACCCCACTTTGAGGTAGTCATTAAAGCGATAGCCACCCGGCGTCAAGACCATTAAATTGGTCGTCGAACTTATAGGACTGAGGAAAGCGGCCGAGGCACCAACCGCCACCATCATGAGCAGCAATGTCTTTAACCGACGACATCAGTCGCTGCAGTGCAGGCCTAGTTGAGAGGCCCCTTAAAGAAGCAAGACATCTGAATCTCTAGAGAGGAGAGCGGAAATGACAGAAGGGTGACAACCGCAATTTGCTATCACCCCTCTGTTTAGCGTGTTTGTTTAGGCAGGCTGAAGCGACTTTGGTGTTTCCTCTGTTTCAAAACTATAGTGTAAATCATCAGTCACTCCTTCCATTTCAACGCCGTAGCTGTAAATAAGTCTCTTGCCAAGCATGCGTGCCAACCTTCTGTAAAATCTCATGCCGTTTTCCGGATCGACATCGGCGACGCTTTGGACAAAGTCTTTAGCGAAGATCAAAACCGTGGATTCCTTCACACATTCAGCTGATGCTGAGTATTTCGGCATGCCGACAAGACCTGACCAGCCAAAAGCTTCTCCCCCATGCTCGACGATATAGGTGGTCTTGTCCTCCTCGCCCACGCTCAAGCGAATGGATCCCCTCCTCAAAATGTAGAAATATTCGGCGGGATCTCCTGCATCGAACAACTTATACCCTTCCGGGTAGGTTTTTTTCATGGCAGAGTCAATAAACTCTTTGATGAAATGATTATCCAACCCCCACAACAATTCCGACTGTTTGATATACATAATCCATCCTCCTATGGGTGTACCCACCAGAAGGTTTCGAGATTGCTTCGCGACCCAAGAATACCCTTGCAAACCAACCACCTACCATGCCGTGAATCCTCCGGTGGGATTAATGGCATCAGAAACATCCTCTTAATGGTATCCTTAGAATAAGAAGCCGGGTTGCCATATTATAGGCAACCCGGCTGTCTACTCAGATCCGTGGCTTTCCGTCCCTGTTTCTCAACAAGTTTGGCTTTGTCTCGTTTCAATTTGTTCCTACTTAATTTTATTAAATTTATCGGAACCAAGTCAATGGAACCATGTGGCACCCAGGTCCATATAAAATATTGAAAAAGAGACTTTTTTGAGCCTCAGCGCCAGTCTCTTATGAATTCCGAAAGAAGTATAAAGGAACTATTGCACTCGGCATCGCCTGCGGCTGTTTGCAAAATTCTAAATTTAACTGAGGTTCGAATGGGCAATTATTTATATAGTGAACAACAAGGTGGATTTCCCAGTCGAAAACCTGCCACTTCGATATGTACGGGTGCAAATGCAACAGCAGGACAGTTGTACTTGATTTGCTCTCTATTGATTGAGGTTTTGATGGTCTTGGACAGTGATGATACGCGATAGTAACACCACAATAAAATCATATGGATATACCATATTCGCGGCCTGCTTTACGATCCAGGCTGTGGGGATTGGCTCTTACGTGGCTTACGGTGTTTTCTTTAATGCACTGATGTCAGAGTTTCATTGGTCGAGAGCTACTATTTCTGGGGCCTCGTCTTTGGCATTTTTTATGATGGGTTTTGTCGGCATGCTGATTGGCCGCCTTAATGACCGGTATGGGCCTCGATTATTGATGTCAGTCACTTCTCTCTTTTTCGGAGCGGGGCTTATGTTGATGTCCCAGCTCAATTCGGTCCTGCAACTCTATATTTTTTATGGTGTTCTGCTTGGCATTGGCTTGAGTTCAATTGATGTTATTGCCCTCACCACCATAGCCCGCTGGTTTTCTCTCAGAAGGGGGGCGATGACCGGCCTTGTTAAGGTTGGAACAGGTGCAGGTCAATTCACTATACCGCTGATCGCCAGTTTTCTCATCGGCTTGGTAGGCTGGCGACATACTTATCTCATCATCGGTGTGGCAGCATCCCTAATACTATTCGGCGTGGCCCAGATTCTCAAAAGAGACCCTGATGAATTTCAGCGTGCGAGCAGAGGAGATACAACCTCGGGGCGACAGATTGACCCGGATGAATCCAGGAGCTTAAGCTTTGAAAAAACAAGAAAGACCTATCAGTTCTGGAATCTTTGCATTGTCAACTTCCTGGTTATTTTCTGCCTGATAAGCATCATCATTCACATTGTACCGCATGCTCGTGATATCGGTTTGTCTGCCGGCCAGGCGGCAGGAGTTCTGTCAACGATCGGGGGGGTGAGCATGCTAGGTCGATTTATTTCTGGCCTGGCCATCGATCGATATGGCAGCAGGGCAATCATGGGTGCCTGTCTACTGCTTTTGATCATCTCACTACTGTGGCTGCAGATTGCCGAGACACTTTGGATGCTTTTCCTCTTTGCCTTTATCTACGGTTTGGCTCACGGGGGCATATTTACCGCAGTATCGCCGATTGTGGCTGAAATCTTTGGCATCAAGGCCCATGGCACTATTCTTGGTATTGTCGTCTGCTTTGGAACAACTGGAGGGGCAATAGGGCCAATTTTCACTGGTCAGCTTTTCGATATGACAGGAAGCTATGCTCCCGCGTTTTTGGCCTTCATCATTATCAGTACCTGCAGCTTGGGGATACTTTATCTATTAAAACCACTCAAATAAGACCTGCCTATCCATGCTCGAACAGCGTCCCTGCAACTGATTCTCCGTCCTGTTATTTTCTATCGAAACGGGGATGGCGGCAGGCTTAAACGGGCGGGTGAACTACTCTCAATCGTTTCTCGGCGACGACAGACTGAGAGGATAAAGTAAACTTTCAGGCTTTTGACATTGAGCTGGAATAAAAAACTGCCGCACAAAAAATTAGCTATAGTGCCAGCCGCTTACACAACCTTTCCCTGAAGTACGCTGGGGTTAAGACTGTCCCTGTAAATTCAAGGCTTAAGCTGAAACAAATATATGTTGGGGCAGAAATTGGACATGCTGGAAAAAGCTGTACCCGGTGGTTGGGGCTGCGATTCAAAGATCGCAATTACAGACTTCAAAAAATGTAGGATCTAGGTCATCACACCAAAAGGAGATTTCTTGCCGCCAGGGTTTCTATTTCTTGAGTTTTTAAATTTTTTCTGACTTAGAAGTTTGACCTTTTTAGCCATCAGACCCTGGTTATCCGGGTGGCACTCAAACTCTACGGTTGCTCCAATCTTCAGGAATTGACAGTTAACAAGATCTGCCTTACTCACCTTTATGTCTGGCCCTTGTCCGTTTTCGAGGAAGCCATAGTCTTTCTCACGAAACCATTTTTTTACTACCGTTTGCAAAAAATCACCTTTGTTAGAATTAGTAAGAAAAACCAATCTACCCGATGTAGATTGATATGCAATCAATGTATTCGCCAATAGACTCGAGACATATCAGACCAGATAGACCACAGATAGGCAGGACGATCCTTGATCCCGATCAATTTTGAATAGGACCGAGATTACCAGGAAATTTCCCAACCTACAAATTTTAAATCAAGTAGATGGATTGTCGTGGGTTATTATCTCAATTCGATCACATTCGCGCGGGCTCAAATAGCCAGCTAAACATTTCGATTCGAATGGGATTTGGGGGCTCAGGCCAGCGCCTGATTCAGATCGGCGATGATGTCTTCAGGCTCTTCCAGCCCCACCGACAATCGTAACAAGCTATTGCAGATCCCCAAACGCTTTAGATCCGCGGCAGGGATGTCGCTATGTGTCTGCACTGCAGGCAGGGTGATCAGCGTTTCAACTCCACCGAGACTCTCGGCAAACGAAATCAGTCGTAATCTATCCAGAAGTTGCACTGCTAAATGCGGGCTTCTGACACGGAAGGAAAGCATGCCGCCAAAACCTTCTGCCTGCTGCTGAAACAGAGCGTGGCCAAAATGTTCGGGCAACCCTGGGTAGTATACCCTCTCAACTGCCGAATGGTTCTGCAGCCATGTTGCTATCTGCAGGGCGCTGGCGGAGTGCCGTTCCATTCGCAGCGGGAGGGTCTTCAAGCTGCGTATCAACAACCAGCAATCCTGAGGCGGCAGCACTGCGCCGGTCGAGTTTTGGAGGAAATATAATTGCTCTCCCAGCTCGATGTCTTTTGACACCAATACCCCGGCACAAAGATCACTGTGGCCACCCAGATATTTGGTGGCGGAATGGACAACCACATCTGCACCCAGTTCAAGAGGGCGCTGCAACACTGGTGTCAAGAATGTGTTATCGACGATAAAAAGAATTCGTGCCGACTTGCAGATCTCTGCAAGCGCACTGATATCTGATATGCCAAGCAGGGGATTGCCTGGGGTTTCAATCATCAGTGCTTTGGTCTGAGGCAGTAGGGCTGCCTCTACAGCAGTGGTGGAGGTGGTATCAACATAAGATGCTCTGACATCGAACTTGGTGAAAACCTGCTCAAGTAGTCGATAAGTCCCTCCGTAGAGATCTTCAGAAACCAGCAGATGATCGCCGCTTGAGAAATGCAGCAAAAGAGTCGTCAACGCCGCCATCCCGGAAGAGAAAACCAAACCTCGGGCGCCTCCCTCAAGTTTGGCGAGTGCATCTTCCAGAACTTCACGAGTGGGATTCCCGGAACGGGTATAGTCGTATCCGGTGCTTTGGCCAACGCCGGGATGCCGATAAGTGGCACTGGGATAGATAGGGAAGCTGATGCCTCCGGTTTGATCGTCGTGCCCCACTCCGATCTGTACACTCTGGGTAGTCAATCGTTTAGATACAGGTTTCATCTGGTCAAGCCTTTGTTGAATAGCGCATAGTGTGTGATTTAGAGTTCAAATTTCAACCTTCCTGCACATCATAAGATGTAAACGACGATAATCTATACGCTCCCTGAGGATCGGGCAGTTTTTCTGAACTGGTCTACACTCGCAATTTACTGCCCGCTTTCCTGCACCAAGGGTTCAGCTGAAGCTCAACTGCGGCGCCTCTGACACTATTTTGTCAATCACCGGCTACATCCCCGCTGCCAATGCGGTTGACCTGCGAGGATCGGCTGCGCCGTACACCATTCCATCAACAACCATGATCGATTGAATCGCTCCCATGGATGATTTACGGACAACATTGTGCCCCATGTCCTTGAGGATTTTTATCGTATCCGGGCTCAGCCCCTCCTCCACGCGCAGCTCATCCGGGAGCCACTGATGATGGATCCGGGGGGCGGCCACCGCACTCTTAATATTTAACCCGTGGTCGATAACGTTCATGATCACCTGCAGCGTAGTGGTAATGATTCGTGAGCCTCCCGGGCTGCCCGTCACCAGGAAGTTTTTTCCGTCTTTTTTAACGATCGTCGGTGACATCGAGCTCAGCATCCGTTTGTTCGGCTCAACCTTGTTGGCCTCTCCCCCGATAAGTCCGTAGGCATTGGGAGCACCGGGTTTAGAGGAGAAATCATCCATCTCATTGTTGAGCAGGAAGCCGGCACCATCAACCACTATTCCCGATCCGTAACTGAAGTTGATGGTATAGGTGTTGGATACAGCGTTGCCGTAGCGGTCGACTATGGAGAAGTGGGTGGTCTCATCGGACTCGTAGGGTTGAGGCTCACCCGGTGCGATGGTCTGGCTGACCGCAGCCTCTTCTATATCGATTCCCTTGGCCAATTCAGACGCATATTTTTTAGAGGTAATCCCCTCAAGCGGAACTTTTACGAAATCCTCATCGCCAAGATATTTGGAGCGGTCTGCGTAGGCCCGCTTCATTGCCTCAGCCATGAGATGAATGGTCCGGGCGGAGTTGTGCCCGGAACCACCGATATCGTAGCCCTCCAGGATGTTGAGGATCTGCACGATATGGGCTCCGCCGGAACTTGGCGGCGACATTGAATAGATATCGTATCCCCGATACAATCCCTGCACAGGGGCCCTGATTAACGGCTCGTAGCTTTTCATATCGGCCATGGAAATCAGCCCGCCATGTCGTTTCATTTCGGCAACCAGCAGTTCGGCGGTCTTCCCCTCATAGAATTCTCTAACCCCATTGGCTGCTATCCGTTTTAAGGTCTCGGCCAGCTCCTTCTGCACAAAGCGATCGCCAGGTTCATAGTAGCCACCGTCGGCTTTATAAAAGATTTTCCTGGATGATTCCCATTTCTTTAAGCGCTTTTCTGCCGCCTTGAGCCCTTGGCTGAATCGTGGGGTAACGACAAAGCCTTCCTCGGCCAAGGCGATCGCAGGGGCCAGCGCCTGCTTCAGAGAGATGGTTCCGTACGTTTCGAGAGCCAGGGCGAGGCCCGCAACTGTTCCGGGAACACCGGCTGCCAGGTGGGAAAAGCGTGAACGATTGGTGTCGACCTCCCCACTTTCATCGAGAAACATGTCAACAGCCGCTCCTGATGGAGCTTTCTCACGATAATCGATGGCAATCACCTCACCCTTTTGTTCCGATGAAATCAGCATAAAACCGCCGCCGCCTATATTGCCCGATCTTGGCTGGGTTACGGCCAGGGAAAAAGCTGCCGTTGCCGCCGCGTCAATGGCGTTGCCTCCCTGTTCAAGTACCTCCAGGGCAGATCGGGTGGCGAGAAAATGACTGGTGACGGCCATCCCGTTCCTGGCTTCGACCGGATGCATCCGTTCACCCTCGATGATGGCAGCTGAATTGGCTGTCTGGTCCAGAAACAGCATCATTCCGCCCAGAATGACTGCCGCAGCCCTGTAACGCAAAAAAGAGACTATTGTAGACAACATGCACCTCCATTCAGGATTAGGAGTACAGCCCAGTACGGCTTGATGAGATCTATCAACATATAGTAATCACTCGCAGCCAATAGTTTTCTGTAATAAATTTCGTATCCGCTACAATTCCTCTAGTGAACTTACGTCTGTGAATGCGGTGCCGCCAATGGGCAAGATAGAAGAAGAAGGTTTGAGAAGATTCAGCCATCCTGTTAACATTTTTATTGCCACCAAAAAGATAGGAGTTAATGTGCTAACATCCGCGGAAACATCCTTAATCTACAAATTGATTAACAAATCAATTACTTACCAGGCATATCGATATGACAATAAGATGGTTGACGATTTTCATCACCAACCTGGCTTTTTTACTGGCAGCGACCGGCCCTTCCTTTAGCCAGGATCAGCACCAGGTATCAGACCAGGTATCAGACCAGGTATACCAGGAACTCGAGTACCTCTCTTCGCTGATCGAATCTGGAGAAGAGATTAATCCGGCTCAGGTAGCAGCCCTGACCGATTTTGTCGTTACCACACCAAGTGATACCAGCCTGAAGTTGAAAGAACGAAACGGCATGAAAGGAGTACTTCACACTTTTGAGATCGACAGATCCTTTGCTGATCTGCTTGATTACTTATACAATCCTGATATGCCCGCCTATATCACCAGGCCTTCTTCGCTGCAGAGCCATCAATGGATCACCCCGGAGATCGACAAAGAACTTCGCCGTCTGATCGATGCAGCTGAAGAAACGGGAACGACTATTTCTCTGCGCGGCCAGGAGAGCGAAACCATCACTCCCGACACCAACACCGGCAGTTACTACTCGTACAGCCAAGTCAGACTGGTTTCCTTGCTGCCCGGATCTTCTGCCCCAATCATGATATCGGTAACCCTCCAGGATCAGATCTCGGATATCGGCAGAAGAGGCTGCATCGTCGGTGAAGACGGAAACTGGGATTATCTCTACTCGGAAAAAACCGGGCTCAACAAGATGGGGCTCGGCTGGGTTGACAGTTATATGTATGGAGCCTATTCGGTGATTATTTATATTCCTGATCCGGTCACCAAAACGATCAAATTAGGAATTTTCAAGTGGCTCAACGCCGGCTGGCAGAAGATCAATATGGTCAAGTCATACCATATACTGGGCGGCATCAAACGTTTTGCCGCGGATCTCAAAGGTGTGCTGGAATCTCCGGATCTGCCGGAGGTTGCAGAGATCGTTGATAAACACTTGGAGCTGAAGGAAAAAGACGCAGAAGAGCTGCGCCATCTGGTCACCCCCTATCTGGATCTGATCAGCAGCACTGAAGATGCCGGAACCTGCCCCTCCTCCTTTATCAGCAGCGTGGCTTCCGGTGAGTATCTCGAGCAGATGAGCAGCGAGGAAATGATTCGCATCCTGTTGTTGGAATACATCAAAACTCAAATAGGAGATAGAAGCTCGGAAACCGCTGGTGTGGGGCCCTCAAGACACGACCGGGGCTAGAGGATCTATGCTGATCTGCCACCAGCCGGGTTTTGCTTGCTTCAGGTAACCACTGTGCATACCCCTTTGGAGACTCAGTTTTCCCGACTTACATCATGAGAAGCCTTGTCTATCTTATCATTTCCTGCCTGCTGGCAACGGGCTGTGCGGCTCCCCTCACCTACGACCTGATGCAGACGCCGATACTCTATGTGGATTCCCCTCTCGACCCCTTCGCCCATCTTCCCGAAGAACTGAAAAACCCCCAATCGACGATATATTATGCCACCAATCGTACCCCCTCGGGGGCGGGCTCCTCTACGCCCTATTCAAACAGTATCTCTGAGATGCTTCGCTTCGGTTCGGCAACGGTCAGAATGGGTGGCCAGAACACCGATTGGGAGACACTTCACCGATCATCCTTATCGGCGCAGCGGTCCGAACCCATCCTCATCTCACTGGAACAAACAGAGGAGACGGCCGTGCTCCCCCAGTCGGACAATATCCAGGGCAAGCAGATCCCCGCTGAACTGAAGGATTTCTTCAAACAGATAAATAACGAGCTTGCCAAAGTGGTGGATAAGGAAATCATGGTCTACATACACGGCACCAAGGTCGATTTCACCAATGCCGCGGTCCTGACCGCCGAGGTCGAACATTTCGCCGGCAGAGATTTCGTCAGCGTTGCTTACGCCTGGCCGTCGCACCAGAACATTCTCAGCTATCTTTTCGGCACCGACGTGAAAAGAGCGCGTGACTCAAGCACAGGGTTGACTGAGGTAATCATTCTGCTTGCCCAACAGACCAATGCTAAAAAAATAAATATTCTCTCCTACAGTGCCGGGGGCCGGGTCGCCTCGAAGGCGCTCGCTGAACTGCGTCGCAGATTCGCCCACCTGGATACCGAGCAGTTAAAAAAAGAATTCCGCATAGGTGCGGTGATTTTTGCTGCCGCTGATGTGGAAATCGACGTGTTTCTCGAACGGCTCAGCGCTGCAAACGCTTTCGCCGATCAGGTGGTAATCACTACCAGTGACAAGGACAATGCCCTGCAGGCAGCTCAGAAATATATGGGAGGTCCGGTCCGTGCCGGCACCACCGAAGCTGAACGCAGTGAGCTGAATTTCATTGGAGCCGAAAATCT
>CAJQNS010000071.1 GCA_905479735.1 uncultured Desulfofustis sp. | reverse complement strand
GAGCCATTTGCAAAACAATCTTTTCGCCCAAACTCTGCGTTATGCTCAAAATTTAATCCTCGGAATATCAATCATATGCCTGTGGTAAAATTTCTCGCATGCCTTGATTTTGAACGAAAATCTTAGTTTTGCAAAAGGCTCAGTCTGTAAATTTTTGTTGTCATATCGGTAAAATATGCATTTCTTCCCGGACAGGATGACCGCCCTTGAGCAGCAGCCCGTTGCGACCGTCGATCGAGACATCATCGCCAAACTCGAGACGATGACCGTCAACCTCGGCGTAGCGCTCATAAACGCGGAGCTGCTTGCAGCCAACCACACAGGTTTTCTCCAAACGTACGGCAACCACAGACGCATGCGAGGTCTGACCGCCGCGTGAGGTCAGCAGCCCGTCGGTCAGCGATATTATGGTTATGTCTTCGGGGACAGTGTCCTGCCGGATAAGGATGAGAGGTGTCTCCGGTTCTCTGGCCCTCAACAGCGCAATGTCTTCGCTGGTGAATACCGCCTTGCCCGACATTGCCGATCCTGACACGCCAATACCCTTGGCAAGAATAGATTTCTCCAGATCGGCTGAGTCCGCGAAGACATTGAGGAGCTCTTTTTGTTTGATCGTGATCATGTCACGGGTCTGCAGGATATAGAGATCTTTTGCATCGGGGCCTTCGAAGGTGAACTCGATTTCCTGAGGGCTCCAGCGCTTGTCATAAACCAGTTCCCTGGATATGGAGAGAAGCTGCTGATAGATCTCTGGAAATCTGATCTCCAGGGTCTCATCAGGAGACCGCCCGTCAAGCTCAGCCTGTTCGATGGAAATCGGATGTGAGGTCACCAGTCCTGAAACGATATCCTCCCCCTGATCCTGATAGGCATAATCACCCCAAAGTGCAACCCGCTGGACCTTGCGGTATGGATGGGCAGTGAACAAGACGCCGGACCCTGAACCTTCACTGCGGTTACCGAACACCATGGCCTGGACGATGACTGCAGTACCCCAGGCTGGGGATACGTCCATGATCCGGCGGTAATCGATGGCCTTCTGGTTATCCCATGAGTCAAGCACCATCTCGATGGCGCCGATCAACTGCAGCCAGGGATCATCAGGAATACCTAGCCCCCGCTGACGCACCAGCTTCTGATAGTTCAAGGCCAGTTCCTTCATCTGCTCAGGCGTGAACTGGCGCTTGAGGGCGACGTTATGGCGAGCTTTGGCCTCATCCATCAGTTCCTGAAAATCTTCCCTTTCAACCCCGGAAATCATTGCCCAGGACTGCAGGAACCGTCGGTAATTGTCCCAGGCAAAATATTCATTGCCGTGGGCGTTGATGAATTCCTGAACCAGATCGGCGTTCTGACCGACGTTGTGGACCGTGGCCATCATCCCCGGCATGGAGATGGCACTGCCACTCCGCACGGAGAGCAGCAATGGTTTCTCGGAAGAGCCAAAAACCTTGCCGGTCTGCTCTTCAACATCGGTCAGCGCCCTTCTTATCTGCTGCATGAACTCCTGCCTGGCTTTTGAGAAACCAAAAATAACCTCTCGACACCTAAACACCTCGGTGGTGATAACAAATGCAGGCGGTATCTGTTTTTTATCTTCGGTCAGTATAATGAGATTGAAACCCTTGTTGCCGAGATGAATCAGATCGTGCGTATAGGGGTTGACATCTTCGAGCAGTGATATCGCATTTTCGGGGTTATAGGTCATCAGCAGATCCAGAGTCCTCTCGTCCAGCACCTCCCGCTGACTCTCCAGTGTCTGGATAATGCGCAGAATGAAATTATCCAGAAGCTGAAGCCCAAAAGCCGAGGCGATCAGGTCCCGCAGAAATCCCTCGGAAATCGAGTGGACGGTATTGCCCATCTCGGCCTCGTTCCAGAGAGTCTTATAGCGCGGCAGAAGGTCATCACCACCGACCTGCGGTATGATCAGTGACAGATTCTTCTGATGGATATTGGTATAATAGGCGTAAATCACATCTTTGACGCCTTCAGACAAGCCCCTGAAGATATCGAGGTACTGGGTATAGGAAAAACGCCTGATCTTCAGTGAGCTGACCAGCAGCGCCAGGTAGGTGTCCAGTTTTCGTGAGGCTATTCCGTCTATATGCAGGGCCCTTCGATAAAGCTTCAAACACTTGGTGATCGAGTAGAAGGTCGCTTTGGTGATAAAGGACAGATTCACTGTCGCCGGCAGAATTTCCAGATGGATGTTGGCCAGATTCTCCAGTCTGAAAGTGAGCGACAGGCTATCAAATTTCTTTTCTCGGTAGCGGCCGTAAACAGATGGGATATCAACGGCGATATGCCGTTTGTAATAGATATCTTCACGGGCTTCGAAACGCTCCGGTGAAAGGATAATT
Source organism: uncultured Desulfofustis sp. (assembly GCA_905479735.1). Classification (GTDB taxonomy): domain Bacteria; phylum Desulfobacterota; class Desulfobulbia; order Desulfobulbales; family Desulfocapsaceae; genus JABDQA01. The sequence goes on along the minus strand of CAJQNS010000071.1, from coordinate 11,487 downwards.
TCCTTGAGGTTTTCCAGGGCGTCCAGGGTTGTCTCGAGGATGCCGATGGTGTCTTTCTCTTCAAGTTTTTCAAGCAGCGGCTCCATTTCCGGAAAGCCTTCAGCGACTGCCTGCCTTAACTCAGATCGAAGTTCCTGGAAACCCAGATTATATTTCTTGTGAATCAGCCGGAACATCCTGATCAGCAGCAGAAAACGGCGGCGCTCGTGAGAAGCACAGTCCTGTTGCTGGTCAACGAAAATGGTGAGCTCCTGCTGGTGAATCCCAAAAACGTCATCGATCTGATCCAGCTCAAAATGCTCGAATACCCGGTTAACCAGCAGATTCTGTTCATCGACGAAGCTACCGTTATCGCTGATCTGGGAAAAGACCTCCGGTGGTACAAAAGAACTCAGCTGCCTTTTGTCCTGGGATTTCCAGTACAGGAAAATCGCCCGGATGAAATCGACGATCAGATTCGAACTCTCGACGTGGCTCTGTTTCCTGAGAAAATGAATCAGCACATCCTTGCGCCGGTGAATTTCATCAAGTTCAGTTGAGACATCGCGCAGTTCCCCTTCGGCCCCGATCTCGTTGAAAAAGACCGGCATCAGTTTGGTGAACTGTTTGGTAAGGTTATAGATCGGCTCGATGGGCTGATTGAGCAGCTCGGTGATATCACGTTGGAACAGGTCGGTATCCTTGACACAGGTCCCGGTGAGCTTGAGGTGAATGATCAGGGCCGAAAAGAGTGTCGAGCACCATTTCGGTTCCTGCATGATCAGGTTCAACCAGACTCTGATATTATTCAGGTGAGCCGGGTTGATAATCGGTTGCCAGTCTTCGTCAACCCCGGACACATTGGCAGGCTGAAAACCAAAACGCACGACCCCCCAGAGGAAGGCTTCCACCATTCTGCTGTTGCCCCGCTTGAAGACTTCGCCACCCAGAACCTGAATACATTGCAGAGAGGTGTGAGGGTATTTCCGCACGTTGGCCTTGAGCAGCTCGAAGGTGGTCAGCAGAAACTCCTCGATCTCCTCAAAACTTTGACGTCTGACCAGGATGACCAGGCTGGAATTGATCTCCCTCAGGGTCTCTTCATGAATGAGGTGCAGCCCCCTGGTATCCATGATCTTGAACATGAAGAGCAGCTTGAGATTTTCCACCGGACGTCCGGGTTCGAGCATCTCAGATGGTTCGGCCACATCGGTGTCGGCAACCTGGCCGAGATAGGAGGGAATTTCTTTATAAAGTCTGACGATCTCGATATGTGAGGGCAAGGTCAGAAGTTTATTCAGGGCCGGCAGCGGATCGGGATCAATTTCGATCTGCTCGACTTCCCGGTGATATCCCTGCAGGGCTAGGTGAGATATCTCTGTGAAGCTATCCTGCACTGGCAGCTCTGAGAGCCCCGTATGCTTATGCTGGTCAAACCAGGCGAGCGGGTCATCCTCCTGGAGCCAGTACTCATAATTTGTTCGCAGAACAAACTGGACCAGTCGGACGGGAGGCTGCAGGTCCCAGTCGATATTGAAACGCTCAATCTGACGGTAGAGCTTGCCAATCACCCGTTTGACCGACTGACGGCTATGGATCAGATGAATCAGGATCTCTTTGTCCTCATTTCCCAGATCGATGAAACGACTGAAACAATTGTTGAGCACCTGCTCAAATGCAGCGAGATCGTGGCTATTCACCTGGCTGGCGAGTTTGTCGATCCAATCCCATTGAGCCTCAAAAATCTGGCCGAGCAAGCCGCTGTTTTTCAGCGAATCATCGATGGCTTCGAAAAATAGTCCGGAAAAGAGATTGAAAGCCTCGGGCCCGTTACCAGTTTTGATATAGTGCTGGAAGTTCTTCAGAACGAAACTTCTGAGCAACGGCAGGATGATATTCCAGTTGCGATAAGGGTGGCAAATCTCGTAAAGGAGGCTTTCGAGCCGGGTGTGAATACCTCGATACTTTTCCACCGCCTCCAGCAGCCTGATGAGATCAGGACGAATTTCTACATGCTCAGCGGTCTCAAGCAGATTAGCTTTGAGAGCATCGGAATCAATACTGCGATGGGTGGCCGTATTCATCTGAGCTGTGGGTGAAGATTGGACGTATCTCCACCCGGCCCTTTCCGGACAGAGATACGCAGAGGCAAATTGGTGAGCAGACTATACCGGCTTGCGCGATTCCATATGCAGAATCAGATCCAGCATCCGGTTGGAATAGCCCCACTCATTGTCATACCAGCTCATGACCTTAACCGTCTTACCGATAACCTTGGTGCATTGACCGTCAACGATGGAGGAACGCGGATCACCTTGAAAATCGATTGACACCAGCGGCAGCTCGGTATAACCGAGATAACGATTGGTAGCTTCACTGAGGGCCTGGTTTACTTCGGCAACGGTAGTCTCTTTCTCGACCTCCATCACCGCATCGACCACAGAGACGGTGGGAGTCGGCACCCTGACCGCCAGACCGTCGAATTTTCCCTTCAATTCTGGAATGACCAGTGATACGGCAGCGGCGGCGCCGGTCTTGGTCGGTATCATCGACAGAGCCGCAGCCCTCGCCCGGCGCAGATCGGAGTGCGGGAAATCAAGCAGTCGCTGATCACCGGTATAGGCATGTATTGTGGTCATCAGTCCGCGTTCAATACCGAAATTGTCGAGAATAACCTTGGCCATCGGCGCCAGACAGTTGGTCGTGCACGAGGCGTTGGAAACGATGTGGTGGGCGGTTGGCTCATACTCGTCCTCATTTACCCCCATGACAAAGGTCTTTACATTTCCTTTGGCCGGTGCCGAGATGATTACCTTTTTGGCGCCACCGTCTATGTGGGCCCCGGCCGAATCGGCGTCCCGAAAAATCCCGGTACACTCGGCCACATAATCGACCCCCAGGTCACCCCACTTGATATCGGCAGGATTTTTGTGACTGGAGACGGCAATTGCCTTGCCATCGACGATGATACCATTATCATCACTGCTGACTTCGGTTCTGGTTTTGCCCATGACCGAGTCGTATTTAAGAAGATGGGCAAGAGTGGCGTTGTCGGTGAGGTCATTTATGGCCACCACTTCGATATCACCAAAGGCCTCATCTTCATCGATGGCCCTGAAAATATTTCGGCCAATACGTCCGAAACCGTTGATACCAATGCGTACTGTCATTTTTTTCTCCTTATAATTTTCTCATCTGAACAGAAACTGGCTCCACTCACTTGTTCAGGAACACAGCTCATATACTACTGTCCACCCTGCATTGTTTGTAAAGCTGGACATAGACCTGCATAACCCGCTTCCAGGTATGCATTCTATCAATTTTCTCCACCGCCGCAGACTGCATCCTTCTGAGCAGCGGTTTATCCTCAAAAGTGGCAAGTGCACGGTGCATCGTTTTACTCAGGTTTTCCGGACTGTTATCCAGATAGGCAAAGCCGGTTGCCCCATCCACCACTTTTACCAAACCGCCGATATGATGCACAATCGGTAGATTTCCAAAAAGCTGGGCGATATAATCGGTCAAACCACAGGGTTCATACCTGGACGGAATAACGAAATAATCACCAGCCGCGTAAACCTGGTTGGCTAGCTTGGTGTTGTAGGTCCGCAGAAAGCAGAGTCTGCCCCGGTAACGCGGATCCCGAGCCACTGCCGCCAAGGCCTGCTCAAGACCTTCTGCCCCACTGCCCAGGCAGACCACCGAGGCCTCAACCGTGTCGTCCAGAAAGAGTTCCAGCGCCTCGATCAAAATGTCGACCCCTTTCTGTTCGCTGAGTCTTCCGATAAATGTGAACAGTGGACGTCCAGGATCCTGGCTGATAAAACCAATGCGTTCTTCGTCTTGCTCATCAGGCGGTTGGCAGATTTGGCCTAACAGAGACTTTTTGCAGGCAAGTTTGCCGCTTAGGTCGTCAGCCTGGCTGCCCACCTGAAAACTGGCGGCCAGTCCCATCCTCTCGTGATCGGCAGGGTTAAAAGCTTCCCTGTCAATGCCGTTGGTGATACCGACGATTTCGACCCCGCCGTCAAGCAGTCGATGGCCAAGCCAGCCGGTCAGGTAGTCCTCGTCTGTCTGCTGAAGTTCATGGGCGTAGTTTTCGCTCACCGTAGTGATGGCAGCATAGGGCGCGGCCGCCAGAAAAGGATCGAAACTGTGCTCGAGCAGTGAATTGTTTATCACCTGCCAGGGCAGGCCGGTAATGGCCCGGACAAATGGCAGATCGGAAACTTCCTGGTGATAACCAACTCCAGCGTTATGTATGGTTACCACCGGTGAGGAATTCCTATAATAATTGCGATAGCCGCCACACTCTCTGATGATGGCCGGTACAATCGCAGTATGGCCATCATGGCAATGGATGATTTGAGGTTTGTCATCGAGCAGCATGATCAGGTCGAGACCGCCCTTCTGCAGCAGGACATTCATGGCAAAATAGTCAAGATGGCCCTGTCCCTGAATCTTCCATGGTTCGCGCTGAGATTCTTCCCTGGTGTAGGTATAGACGCCTTGTTTCTCGAGAAAACGCTGGGCTTCCAGCAGATAGATCTGAACCCTGTCCTGAATACGGTGCCAGACTCCGACCCTCTCTCTCCGCTCCAAATCGGTATAGTCCATGATTACATCGAATTCCAGCAATCTGTCAGGCTCAAGGGGGTCAGACAGCCTGCTGAAGCCTAGTTCCTCAGGATCCATGAACCCGTAGCAGGGCAGCACCACGCTTACTTTTCTATTGTTCCAGCGGGCCAGCGCCTTGGACAGCTGGGAGACGACGTCTTTAACGCCGCCGGCGCCAGCCAGACGACCATATTCCCGACTGAACATCCATACTGAAGTTATCGACTGCTGTTCAAGCGCTATCATTTTTCTTGGCTCTTCTTGACGGCCGGGAAGTGATCAAATTTAGCAATTTCTCTAACAATATTGGGAGCATCAATTTATCGGTGAACAACTGATGTGGGCAGACAACACCCCTTATAACTGAACTAACTATCGGTTACGATCCCGAATCTGTCAAGATAGTCGATGACGATTGCCTTCTGGCTGAGGGGTGATGCCGATTAGATTCAAGTCTTGATGTTGCTGCGGATCCACTCCAAGTTTACCTTCTAAATTCAGCGACGGCCACCATAGAACAATTTACAGTAAATAGCAATTGGCCCGTCGGATCTAAAAACGAGGAGCGCATAAGTCTGGCTCGACCTTCATTGACGCCTGACCCAGGAGTCTCTATAGTATCGGCATCTTAAAGACCAGACCACAACGGGAGATAGGGCTATGATAAGCGGATCTGTCACGGTAAAAACTTCGAGAACCATGGAACTTGTCGATATCACCCAGCTGCTGTCAGGCGAGCTCAGGCAGTCGGGCTTTGGGCAGGGGGTCTGCCTGCTTTTCAACCCGCACACCACCGCCGGACTGACAATAAACGAGGGGGCAGACCCCGATGTCAGAGTGGATATTATCGATGGGTTCAAGAAAATGGTGCCCATGAATTACCCATTCAAACATATGGAGGGCAATTCACCCGCCCACATAATGGCCAGCCTGATGGGCTCTTCGCTGACCATTGCTGTTGACAACAACAGCTTTGTTCTCGGAACCTGGCAGAAAATCTTTTTCTGCGAATTCGACGGACCGCGAACCAGAAAAGTGCATTATCACTTCCTGACCAATCTATGAGTGATCAAACTCCCCGCCCCCCCGACCCTGGAGCCATCTGCTTTGGCTTGAGTCCGGAACTGGACAGACGGTCATGTGCTGCCTACCTTCAGCTTCTCGGTAAGACAGCGCTGGCAAAAACATTGTCATCGCGGCTCTCAGAGCAGGAAATCGAGGAGCTGATCGGGTTGACCAGTGGGTTGATGAGAAAACATCTGTCCAAACAAGAATACCACACCCTCTTCCTTGGTGAGGAACACCCCCACCATAATTCGGCTAAGCAATGAAAAAAACACAACTGCATGATCTGACTAGTTTTCTTGATCTGCTTGAGGATGAACACGACCTGCTGGTCATCGAAGAAGAGGTAGATCCTTATCTCGAGATCGCTGAAATCCACCGTCGAGTCATCGCCAACCAGGGCCCGGCCCTGATGTTCAGCAAGGTAAAAAACTCCTCTTTTCCTGTGGTGACCAACCTTTTCGGCACTGCCAAGAGACTGGATCTGGCCTTCGGCAGCAAACCCCAGGATTTCGTCAGAGATATCGTCAATCTGGCCGAAACGATCATGCCGCCCACACCGGCCAAATTGTGGCAAAACCGTAAGCTCTTCATCGATACCGCCAAAATTGGTTTAAAAAAGGTCTCCGCTGCTCCGATTCTGGAAAACTGTCAGATTCCTCCAGAGTTGAGCAGTCTGCCGATGCTCACCTCCTGGCACAGTGACGGCGGACCCTTCGTCACTCTGCCGCTGGTCTACACCGAACACCCTGAAAACGGCAGTCATAATCTCGGCATGTATCGAATCCAGAGGCATAGCGACACTTCCACAGGAATTCACTGGCAGATTCACAAAGGTGGAGGCTATCACTATTTCGAAGCGGAGCAGAATAATCAGCCGCTGCCGCTCACCCTATTTATCGGCGGCCCCCCTGCTCTGATGCTCTCGGCTATCGCCCCGCTTCCCGAAGATATCCCGGAACTGATGCTCACCTCTTTGCTGCAGGGCTCCAAACTGCCCATGGTCCAGGATCCCCGGGGCGGTCACCGACTTGTCGCTCAGGCCGAATTCGCCATCAAAGGCGTGGTGCCTCCTGGATTGCGCCAGCCGGAGGGCCCTTTTGGCGATCACTACGGCTACAATTCTCTGGAACACGACTACCCGGTGTTTCAGGTATCCCACCTCTACCATCGCAACAAGGCAATCTACCCGGCTACCGTAGTCGGTAGACCGCGGCAGGAAGATTTCTTCATCGGTGATTACCTTCAGGACCTACTCTCACCTCTGTTTCCACTGGTGATGAAAGGGGTAAGGGAACTCAAGACGTTCGGCGAAACCGGATTCCATTGCCTGGCTGCGGCCCGGGTCGCCAATCGCTACCCCAGAGAAGCCTTTGCCGCCGGGTTGAGGATCCTTGGAGAGGGCCAGTTATCGTTGACCAAGTTTCTAATTATTACTGATGGGGGGGCCGATATTACCGACTTCAAGGCGCTCTGGACCCATGTGCTCGAACGGGTCAACTGGGAGCGAGATCTATTCATATTCGCCAACGTCTCTCAGGACACCCTCGATTACACCGGTCCATCGGTCAACAAGGGATCCAAAGCGATGCTCATGGGGCTGGGCCCCAACAAGCTACGAGACCTGCCCACCTCTTTTGCGGGAGCACTCCCCTCAGGCTGCGAAAGGCCTGTCGCCTTCCTCCCCGGCACCCTTGTAGTTGAGGGAGTTGCTTACCAGGAGGAAAGTGATCTCCCGTCCAGACTGGCCATCACTCCTGAACTCCGGGACTGGCAGGTGATCATTCTGGTCGATGACAGCGCGGCGGCTACCGTCTCGATGCAGGAATTTCTGTGGACCTTTTTCACCCGGTTCGAGCCAGCTGCCGACATCCACGGGGCCGGCACCTCTGTCAAACGATTTCACGTGGGCCTGACAGCTCCTGTGGTTATCGATTGCCGAATGAAGCCCTGGTACACCGAAGTGCTCGAAGTAGACGCTGAGACCAAAGCGCGGGTGGATGAAAAATTCGACCGGATCATTCCCCGACAATGGCGCTAAATCCAACCATCCGACTGCAGAAATATCTCGCTGAGTGCGGCCTTGCCTCGAGAAGAAAAGCAGAACTGCTGATCAGCGAAGGATCGATCAGTGTCGACGGCAAGATCATCACCGAGATGGGTTACAAGCTCGACCCGGAACTGCAGATAGTACGCTACAGGGGTGAACTGGTAAGACGCAAAAAGAAGCACACCTATATCCTGCTGAATAAACCAAGGGGCTATGTCACCACCATGTCCGATCCTCAGGGCCGCCCGATTGTCACTTCTCTTATCAAAGACCTGGGTGTCAGAGTGTTCCCGGTTGGCCGGCTTGATATCGATACCGAAGGGGCGCTGATCCTCACCGACGATGGCGAACTGGCTCATAAGATCCTGCACCCCAGCCATGAAAGTAACAAAACCTACGAGGTGCTGGTCAAAGGCCCAGTCAGTCGGGGAAAAATAAAGAAATTGGAGCGGGGTATCGAAATTGACGGCCGAAGTACATGGCCTGCAAAAATATCAAAAGCAGTGAAGCAGGGGCCGGCCAGCCGCTTAGTCATCACCATTCATGAAGGTCGTAAGCGTCAGGTGCGAAAAATGTTCGAAGCAGTTGGCCACCCGGTAATCAATTTAAAGAGGATCGCTTACGGCCAACTCCGACTCGGATCATTACCAAGCGGCTCCTATCGTTATCTCAGTCGGGAAGAATTGAAAAAAGTACTGTTGTAGCTTTTTTCTTTACAAAAATCTAATTAGCTGATTAAATTTAACTAGTTACGCAATATATTTTCGTTCAAAAATTTAGTTTTTATCTGCTAAACGGTTGTTATTTTTGCAGAAAAGCTGGTTTTGCGCTTGCAATTACAACCATTTGAATTTATTCTTGATTTAGTTTTGATCGAGTGGGGCGTTTGTTCGCAGAAGACCCTGATAACGCATAGACCTTTGCAGACAGGAGTATCCATATGAACAAATCAGAATTGATTGAGGCTTTGGCTCAGGACATCGGAATTCCTCATCGAGAGGCGGCTGCAATCACCAATACGGTGATCGACACCATGACAGAAGCTCTTGCGCGTGGTGAAAGCATCGAAATCAGGGGATTCGGCAGTTTCGTTATCAAACAGTACGGCTCCTACGAGGGACGCAATCCCAAAACCGGCAGGAAAATCAAAGTCAGCCCCAAAAAACTTCCTTTTTTCAAAGTTGGCAAAGATTTAAGAGAACAGGTTAACACGAACAAGACGTAACGTTTTCTTCTCTCCCTAACCTGCAGCTTGTTGTTTATCAGACTATCCGTCCTATCAGGTCATAGGTCTGTGCTTCGGTGATTTCCACATCAACAATCTCCCCGAAGCGCGTGTCGCCCTCGTTAATCAATACACAACCATCAATATCTGGCGCCTGATATCTGGTTCGCCCCTCAAGCAGAAGATCCGTTTCCCGACTCACTCCTTCGATCAGAACCGGCTCGACCGTATTTACAAACCTTTTCAGCCGGCGCTGGGAAATCTCGGCCTGAAGGGCGATGATGCGCTCGAGCCTCGCCTGCTTTTCCTCTTCTTCGACCTGGCGGCTGAATTTTTCGGCAGCACTCCCCTCCTCGTTTGCATAGCCGAACACACCGACATGATCGAGTTCCATTTCACGCAGAAACACTTCCACCTCTCTGACGTCCTCCTCACTTTCCCCGGGAAAACCGAGCAACAGCGTGGTTCTCAGTGCCGCATCGGGAACTCTGATTCGAATATCGTTAACGAGACCGATCACCTCCTCGCGGGTATAACGCCGGTTCATCGCTTTGAGAATTTTGCTGCTGATATGCTGCAGAGGAATGTCCAGGTAGGGAACTACCCTTGAATTGCCACCAATTATATCAAGCAGTTCAGGACTTACCGTTGACGGGTAAAGATAGAGTAGACGGATCCAGTCTACTGAAGTTTCATCGAGCAACCTGGTAACCAGGGACTCAAGCCGCCTCTTGCCGTAAAGATCGGTACCATAGGCGGTCAAGTCCTGAGCCACGAGAGACAACTCTCTGACTCCTCCAGCCGCGAGATCACGGGCTTCTTGTATGAGATCCTCTTCCGACCTGCTTCTGAGCCTGCCCCTTATCGACGGAATCATACAATAAGAGCAGTGATTGTCGCACCCCTCGGTGATTTTCAACCAGGCCCGGTAAAATGGGGTTGAGCGCCGCCTTGGCAGTGCCGAACTCATTAAGAACGGATCGGCGATGATCAGAGCGTCGAGTTGCTTCCCCTCCACCAGGCTGTCCAGAAGCGCAGCCACCTGTGGAACGCCCTCGGTACCAACAAGCAGATCGACTTCTTCCAGTTCCGCTTCGAGCTTCTCCCGATAGCGTTGAACCAGACAACCGATGACCACCAGTTTTTTGGTGGGATCCTTGGACTTGTAGGCGGCCAACTGGAGAATTTCTTCAATGCTCTCTTCTACCGCAGGCTGAATAAAACCGCAGGTGTTGATGATCAGAACCGCTGCCTCTTCCGGATCGTCGACACCCTGCCATCCAGCCTCCTCCAGAAGTCCATAGACCACTTCACTATCGACCAGGTTTTTGGGGCACCCCAGGCTTACCAGGTTAAAAATTCGTTTCACGTTCCCAACTCCTTTGACAAACCACGGGTGATCAATTTGCCAATCAGATCCTGGCTGGATTTGTTAAAATCTGCTGATCCGAACCCAGGCTTCCAGTTCTTGGTCCAGATCGTATCAGAGACCACAAAAAGAGCGCCGAGACTGACGCCACGATGCGCTGCAACCGTACACAACGCACTGAATTCCATATCAATACCGATCACTCCGTATCTTTCCTGCAGCGCTATCAATTCTGACCTTCGTTCCCGATACGGGGCATCGGTCGACCAGATTATGCCGGGGCGGACATCACCACATTGTTGTTTGGCGATCTCCTGCAGATTGTTGGTTGCCGCACTGCCGGAAGAAGTAACGCTCTCTCTCGAATAATATCGTGAAACTCCTTCTCCGGATACTCCGCCAATGGCCAGCACCAGATCACCAATGGAAAAAGAGGGATCAAGCGTTCCACAGCAGCTCACCAACCAGATTTCTTTAACCCCAAGAACAATCAGTTTCTCGAGAATCAACACCGCTGCCGCAGCCCCAAGGGCTGGGCCGGCCAGGCACAGGGTCTGATCCCTGTCGACGAGCAGGTTCGTCTGCTGGTGCAGCGATCTAGACTGGCCCTTATAAGGCTTGAAGGTTTCTACTGCATATTCGGCTTCTGACGGGTTCACAACCATCAGTGCCCGAGGCGGCAGCAGCTTCTCCTTTTTTCCTCTGCGAGGTTCGATGATCAGGTCTGCTTCGCTCATGATCAAATCAAGATTCTAAGCATCAGAAGTCTGGTGACAAAACGAGTGAACCTATCTGCATTTATAGTAATGCGGGCCCTAAAATGGGTTCGTGTTATTACAATATTCAAACGACAATTCCAAAGTGGTGATGCATTGACTGAGGATGCATTGTGAAGGCCCAACACATCGATGAAAATGGGTACCGATCGCAACAGGCTGCAAAGCAGCCGTCATCCGATCGGTTTTTCGCCGATGTGCTGACAAGGCCGAAGCGTTGCAGACTCAATCAATGTCTCTCCACTCGCTTTTCTGAATCGCTGGCTATCTAGTTTCCATCCGGAAACTATTTAGATTACCCCATACCAACAAAACCTGAGAAACTCATCCCCTACGGTAATTCGCGGAGACCAAAAAGAAAGGGCCGCAGAAAATCTGCGGCCCTTTGCAGCATCCGGATGGATGC
>CAJQNS010000070.1 GCA_905479735.1 uncultured Desulfofustis sp. | reverse complement strand
CGATCTCGTTAAAAGTGCGTTGGCCGTATTAGAACCCCTCTATCTTGGAGAAAATGCTCTGGAGCCGGAGCGTGTTTCTGAAAAACTGCATCAAAATATGTTCTGGCTCGGGAGAGGTGGATCGATCACCCATGCTATCAGCGGTATTGATATTGCGCTTTGGGATCTTTTGGGAAAAGCCACTGGCCAACCTGTCGGTCGGCTTCTGGGAGGTCGCTATCGCGACCGAGTCAAACCGTATGCATCGGTGCTCATGCAAGCTCCGGCCGCACTGGCAGAATATCTGTTGCAATTGAAGGAGCAGGGTTTCAAGGCATTTAAAATCGGATGGTCCTATGCCAAAATAGAGATTGTTCTCAAAAGGAGAACTGATATTTGCCCCTAATGGATTCTGGGACTGTTTTGCCAGATCTTCCTCGGCTTGTGCGATGATAGCTGCTAATATGAATTGGACCATTGCCAGTATAGAGCACGCTAGTCGAAAATTCATTTTCATCTGCTTCTCCTGTTCATGATCTCAAGTCAAGCGCCTTTATTATCAGCCTTACTCTGTCAAACCAAGGCTACCCAGTAGAAATATATCTTCGATCTTAAGGTGCTTACTACAGAGTCCTTGCTCATAAGAGTAGCGAAAAAGTGATTCAAGACTTTTTCGGTTAGGTTCAACTCCATAGGAGAAATAGTTTTCCCCCATCAACTCTTTGGTTGCTTCAAACTCCTGACTCGCCCATGGTAAGATATCCATAATTGAGGCTTGATAGGCAAGGTAATCGTATACCTTCTGCTTGGACTGAGAATACGCTTTAAATACCAGAGGAACTATTTCAGAATTCTGCTCGGCAAAGCTCTTTTTTATCGCAACAGCATGCATAATTGGAAAAATCCCAGTTTTCTTGAAGTATGCTTGCTCCGTCTTGCGAGAATCGGGAAAGAGACGGTCAATGTTGGGGCGTCTCTCGGTAAAGGCACGAGGCTCCCCAGCATGGAAACAGGCATCCACTTCACCTGAATCGAGAAGATCAGATTCATCTACTCCTTCTGGCCCTTTCTCGATTGGAACTCCTGCCGGAAGCATACTCTCTTGCGCTGAGACCTTCCCCGCATCTTTTGCAGAAGAATCTTTTTGAGAAATGACCCACTGCAAATCTTCAGGGTTCACCCCATACTCATCGGATAACATGCCCCGTATCCAGGTGAGTGAGGTCGATGAATAACCGGCTGTTGATACCTTCTTTCCTTTTAGATCCTTAGGGCTTTCTATTCCCCGGTCAGTTCTTATAAAAATGGACTTATGCCTGAATAACCGTATTGGGAAAATGGGCAATAGCTGGTAATCCCGAAAATTCTCATTTCCATAAGCCAGCATAAAAGGATGGAGCCCTATTTCCGTCACATCATATGATTGTGGTCCACTAAAGATATTGGTATTGAGATCACCAATCCCAGCTTGAGTAAAAATGATTTCATTACCCTCTACCTTCACCTTGCCACCAATGAGCGCCTCAGTTCTATCAAGTTTGTAGCCGGCCATTTTCAATATACTCTGCGGGTCTCCTGCAAATGCTCGAGATGGTGTTCCTAGATTGCCCAAGATACTGGCTGCAGGCAGAGTTGATGCAGCGGCTATCATGAAAGCTCGCCGTGAAATATCAAGATTCTCTGTTGTCTTTTCTGATTCATTCTTCATAGATGCCACTCTTCCTCTGGAGTCATGTAAACTCTTTATCTAATGGATCTAGATAATGTTGGCATTTTGGCTATCTCTAATGCACAAAGCCACCTCTCTGCAAAAGAGATGAGGCGGCTTTGTGTGTTCCTAATCTAACTAATTATTCAGTAGAATAAGGTGTTTTTACTTCTCGCTCTTGAGGTAAAAGATCAATTCCCTCAAAGGGCTTTCCACGTGTTACTGGCTTATTGGGATATTCTTCCATCTGATTTTGGTGTCTTGCCTTCATAGAATCAAACGGCTCCCAGGCCCACAGGAATTGGGCCATCATGGGCTGTATTTCTTTCGGATCACGATACAGGTCATAGAAACCTTTACCGGCAAGTCCAGGACGATCGCCTACCCAGTGGCGTTTGAATTGCTGTTTGACCGTCGCAGCAAGCAATGGTCCTGTGTAAATATGTACATAGTCGCGACGACCTCTGGTATCACCATTGAGCAGCATTGCCGTCTGGTCGATTCCATCTATGACACGGTCTGTCGGGATATGCTGTGTGGCACCCCCGAGATTAGCAAAAGTCGTGTAAAGGTCGGTCACATGGATAATATCACCTGCAACGGAACCGGCTTCGATCATACCCGGCCAGCGAACGAAGGCCGGCACGCGGACGCCACCCTCAGTGAAAGCACCCTTGCCGCCGGTGTAGATACCGAATGTGGACATATGCGGAAAGAACTCAAGCATGGGGCCGTTATCAGCCATGACGATCACGATGGTATTGTCGTCTATTCCTTCGTCCTTAAGCAGCTGGAACATTTCACCGAGACGCTGGTCCATATATTCCAGTCCGTCTCCGTCTCCACCACCGGATGAGATGCTGTCGCGTCCGAGGCGATGAGTGCCCGCGACGTTCGGGCCGTGCCACCAGTAGTTCAAAAGAAATGGGGCAGCACCTTGGGCATTAGCCTTGATGAACTCCATCGATCGTTTATGCACTTCTTCGACAAAACGAAGTTGTTCTTCGTAGGAGTAGTCTTTGTTGAACTGTTTGGCGGTTTCACCGGCTTTGGCCTCAGCAGCCCAGGGAATGGTATCTGGATTCCGAAACTCTTTATCAAGGGTGTAAAGCTGATCCTGCTGAGCTTCAGTAAATCCTATGGTCGCCCCGATGTCCTCTCCGTCCTTATTGAAGAACTGAGACCCGAACTGGTTGTAGATGGTGAAAAGTGATTCGTCATAACCGTTCTGGTGGGGATAGGAGCCATCGATGTCGCCCACATGATATTTCCCATAGAATGCTGTTTTGTATCCTTCCTCTTTTAAAACTTCCGCTATTGTCACCTCGTCGTTGGGCATCCCGATGGCGTGTACGGGGAATACTACCTGAGTCAACCCAGAGCGAATGGGGTGTCTTCCAGTAAAAGTCGCCACCCTGGTCGGGGTGCAGGATGGCTCGGTGTACATCCTGGTGAGCGTCATCCCCTCACGAGCCATCTGGTCGATGTTCGGCGTATCGATCCCGGTAAGCTTCGACAGCATGGGGTGGCCTACACGGCCATAAGCCGCATCGTCCCACATGAAATAAATGATATTGGGTTTTTTACCGTTTTTCTTCTCCAAGGCGGCCAATTTCGCCTTCAACGCAGCATCCTCTGTGGCCCATTCCGATTTGTATTGCTCTTGTATTTTTGCAAATTCAGCATCATGGATTATCTGAGCACCATTCAGGGAGCCGGCACCCAGCACCAGCGAAGCGCCGACAACCACTGACTTGATAATGAAATTCAGCGATCTCATAGATTTGTCTCCTCTAAAAAGTTTAGAGATCTTATTGTTGAAATCAGATATTTAATCAATATTGTCTTATTAGCCTAATCAGGGTGACACCTGCGTCACACTGACCTAACGCTAATCATACTAAGGTGAAGATAAAGCCTTTCCAAATCGGGCAACATCAAGAATCGGAAAACAAAACGGTTCCATGTCATTTTTCTTTTTCAATCAATCCTATTCCGACTTCGATGTATACAGGGAGGAGGTCAAAGCCTGGGATCTCGAATTTTTTCAGCTAGGCCAGGGGAGCTTTCACGCGGATGCATTGCAGTTTGGCGATCAGGATCTCATGGTGGGTAAGGTGTATTACAACAAACTCCTGCTGCAAAACGGGTCTGCACCCCAAAATGGGTACACCTTCGCCGTTCACCATCAGCACTCAGCTCCGTTCCTTTGGCGATACCTGGATTTTGACTTTGACAGCATAATTGTCTTCCCTGAAAATCGGGAACTGCATGGGATTTCTCAGCCTGGTCACCATCCACTTCTGGTCACCATCTCCGAGAAATTCCTGGAAGAGACATCCCATGTACTTGGCTTGCCTGAACCCGCAAAATACTTAGAAAGAGGCAGTGTCAGCCAATGTGATCCGCGTCATATGACGAGGATTCGTCAGTATCTGTATGCCTTATGTACATTGGTGCAGGAATCTCAAGGGAAGTTATTGCAACCGCTCATGGAAGATGCGCATAAGTACCATATCGCCAGATTGTTGGCCTTGGGACTGGCAGACGCAAAGTCAGTACGACCAAGGAAAAGAGGTTTTGAAAGACGAAGAAAGGTGGTTGAGCGCACCATCGAGTACATAAATTCCGACCTTACCGTTTCCAGAAGCATCCTCGAATTATCACGGGTGGCCAACGTCGACGAACGCACGTTACGGAACATGTTTTATGAGCACTTTTCACTATCACCTCAGAAATTTTTTAAAAGTTACAAGCTAAATAAGGCCAGGAGTACGCTACTTAGCAGTGATCATCTGAAAACCAAAGTGGCTGACATCGCCAATCAGCATGGATTCTGGCATATGGGTCAGTTCGCCGCCGACTATCGGCTGCTTTTCGGAGAACTCCCTTCCCAGACACTGGCCGATGCCCGGTCTAAACGAGGTTAAATTATCTCGTTTGTTTCATAAAGGTTCGAACTCATTGTCATACTTTTAGATTTACACTTCTAGGCCAATCGTCAAGTATCTGGGTATTGCCACCGGGCATCTTCAGTATGCTGGGTGCAGGTTTCACAAAGGTGTTTCCTGAATAATTTGAGAATCTGGGGAGATACTCCTAACGAGAGGGTTCCACCGGCAAGGTTAGATTTTCAGAAAAATCGGGGCGCGAGGGTGATCAGTTTGTATACGTAACAACCCTGTGCGTTATATTTCTTAAGGTTTTTGACAAATCCGTAATGAATAGACCTATTCCGACCTTCCAACTAAAAACGGAAGTATTGGGTTGCAAGGTAGCGGCCAAGCACTACTCTTTCAGACATTGATGTTGCACACATTGATAGAATGTGTTGATTGTTCAGATCTTGTAGATCAAAATTCAATTTGATCCTGGAATCGAAGTAGAGCAAAGGTCCTGGAAAATGACAGATGAGAAGGTGAATACTAGTAATCAGCCGAGCAGTTGGAGGCAGTTGAAGAGCATAGATAGACACTGTTTTGGTTGCGGGACGGATAATGTTTACGGGCTTCAGATGATATTTGAGACTGACGGTTCACGTGTGAGATCACAGCTCACACTTGGAGATCGTTTTCGCGGCTGGAGCAACCTCGTTCACGGTGGAGTCCTGGCCACTATCCTTGATGAGACAATGAGTTGGGCGGCCATTGCTGCAACCGAAAAGTTGATGCTCACGAAAGGGATGCAGGTAAGGTATATCAAACCAGTTAGGATCGACACTTCAATTACTGCAACCGGCTATATAAAGAAATGGCTGAACAAGAGAGAAGTCGAAGTGGTTGCTGAAATCGAGGATGCAGCGGGTAATTTATGTGCTACATCGTCAGGGAAGTTTCCTCTTTTCAGCAGAAAACAGTTTTTACGAATGGGTATCATGTCTGAACAGGAGATTGACGACATTTTGTCGTCTCTTGAATAACATCCAGCCGTAATCGTTTTACTATTAAGTCAATAATATCAGAACTATGGATTCTCCAAAGAAAATATATGTAGAATTGACTACCAGGTGCAACCTGCAATGCAGCATGTGTGTTAAATATACGGCGGGTAGCTGCATTCCAGAATGTGATCTCGAGCTTGATGTGTTTCATCATTTGCTTCCTTCTCTTACCACGATAGACAATCTCGTATTGAGCGGCATTGGCGAATCGCTTCTTCATTCGAACCTGTCGGAGATAATTGCACTTGCTCGAAAGCACATGCCTGCCTCTGGAACAATAGGAGTACAATCCAACGGGTTGCTTTTAGATAGAGACAAAGCTGCTGACTTAATAGAGCAAGGACTGACATCTCTGTGTCTCTCCGTTGACAGCTTTAGTGACACATGTTCTCTCAACCATGAAACTCGCGGACACTCGTTTCAGGCAGTTAAGGAAGCGGTAAAAAATGTTAACTCAGCAAGAGAATTTACTTCAACGAGGTTGGACCTTGGATTACAAATCGTCTTAACGGACACCACTATTGAAGATCTTCCTTCACTGATAAGCTGGGCTGCTACTAGCGGGATTGACTATATAATTGCGAGTCATCTAATCCAGTATGACATTGAGGTCGAAAAAGAGAATCTTTTCAATTCTCACTCGTTAGAAGCCATCCAACTTTACAAAAAGTACTGCGCAAAGGCCGCGTCAATGGGGCTCTCATTCGAGAGAGAATTTAACTATTACCGAAAAACAGCTGGAACAAAAACGAATGATGGGTTTTCTGATCTTCTAGATTCGTTTTTCAAGGAAGCACGACACAGTGATATTAGATTGAATTTTAATCATATCAAGCCGATAAATTCCAAGAGATCAGAAGAGATTAAAGCTGTTTTAGAGCAAACCAGAAAAATTGCCCTCGATAATGGTATTGAACTCCACCTCCCGCAGCTCCACGCAAACCATCATCGCGAATGCAGATTTCTGAGAGACAAAACCACCTTTATTTCTGCAAACGGTGATGTCACACCATGTCACTTCCTGTGGCACACATATTCAACTCGAGTATTTAGTGAGAATATTCAGGTACGTAAGCGGGTGTTTGGAAATATTTGTGAGCAACCGTTGGAAGATATTTGGTTGAACAAACAATATAAAATTTTCAGAGCGGAAGCCGAGCAATACGAATATTCTTCCTGCTGGTCCTGTCCTCAAGGACCATGCGCATCACTGGTATCTGATGATAGCGAATACGCCAATGATTGCTTCGGGAGCCAGGTTCCCTGTGGACACTGTCAATGGAATCTCGGGGGGATTCGCTGTTTGTAACTTGATTTGATCAAACTCAAAATAGGCTAAAGTGTTTGTTTCATATACTTTCTACCCTGAGTGAAGGCATACAGTAATAATCTGACTTTAAGACCCCCAATCTCAAATCTCCTGATTCAATAACTTTAAGTTGGACTGCTCAGATGGGGAAGGTCAGTATCAAGCTGCCGTCCTAAGGGAACAACTTGAAAAACATTGGGTAAAAGACCATTGATTTACTTCAATTCTGATGCAGATTGTTGCTGGAGGTGTTGCCGTTTTGCAGTATCCTGTCGATAGTATGCAGACAAGACGACATAAAGATCAGGGTATTCACGTTTCATACGAAGCGGCCGATCAAAAAAAAGCTCAGTAGCTACAGCAAAAAACTCAGCTTCATGCACAGCACCATAGGAGTCAAGCAAGCTTTTACGCCCTTTTGCAGCATCCTTTTTCAGCTTAAAGAACTCTTTGCTGCATACCTCTACCCAGGCACGATAGAGTTTCCTGTTCAAAAGCTCAGGGGTGCCATCAGCAGCACCGTCTCGCATATCGAGAATATGGGCGAACTCATGGTACACCACATTATGCCCCTGCTCAGGATGACGGGCTCCTCGCTCCACTGCATCCCAGACCAGAATGACAGGTCCCCGTAAAGACGCCATACCTAAAATGGCCTGTTGATCTGGTACAATCATCGGACTATCAGCAAAAACACTGAGCCTTGAAGGAGGCAGCGCAACAGTTGTGGGATAAATGAGGACCGATTCAAGCTGGAGGTACTGAAAGTCTGGCAACCCAAGAACCAGAAGGCAAGCTTGTGCAGCCACAACAACCTTAATTTCATCGGTTAATTCCAAGCCGCCACATCCTTCAAAATTTTTCTCGGCAATAAAAACCTGAACTAGCTGTTCGAGCCGATTTTTTTCTGCATGATCAAGGTAAGAGTAATGCTTTACCATCTCCCGAATGATGTCTCGCCACGATTTCGGGAAAGGAGTTCTCAATATCTTTTGTCTGCGTCGATTTCGTAGCCAATTAAACATTTTTCCTCTCGTTTTGACTATTTATCAAACATTATTTTGATTATGTTCACAACCTTGAGTCCACCAGCCCAAAACGTTCGCTAGTCGTCTTTATTTAATCGTATAGCCAAAGCTCTTGTGAGAAATAGTCAGATTGCAATCATATGCGTAACAAAACTACCGCCACCCAAAGTCAACGTATCTCCACTTAATGTTACCAGGTACCATCTGTTTAGTGATGAAAGTGGCGGCAACTTGACCTTTCTGTTTATCTTCTGCCTCTTACTTTGATCGAAGTTATTTTCAGCCATTGTCGCTGACTATTCGTTGACAGATAGAGATATATTTCCGATAAGTTGGCTATGCCTACACAAAACAAATACTCGATCCGATTATTCGGCCTAGATAAATTACGTGTTGCCCTAACTTTTCTGGTCATTGCTCATCATGCAGCCCAAGCTTATGGTCCCACCGGTGGTGGGTGGCCTATTTTCAATGATGAACGTAGCGCTATTCTTGGGCCATTTTTCAGCGTTAATGCTGCCTTCTTTATGGGGTTGTTTTTCCTGATAGCTGGATATTTTGTACCCGAACCCTAATAGCGAAAGGGGTTAAACTTATTTCTCAAAGATAGGTTAGTCCGATTGGGAACTCCTGTCATTTTTTTCGCTCTCTTCGTTTTCGGACCGATCTCATTTTTTAGTTTGGAATCGCCCCCCTCTGCGACAGAGTTTATTCAATACCTTTATAGCACCGGGTGGCAGGCGATATACGCACATCTCTGGTTTTTATTGCATCTTATTCTATATAGTTTCATTTTTTGTCTTTTCTCTAAGCTCCTCTTAAATTCGAGACCAAAACAATCTAAATTTACAAATCTGACCTCGAGTAAAATCTTTGCCTACACTATCTGCTTAGCGCTGATCACGTGGTTTGTTCGCATCTGGTTTCCAATCGATAAATGGGTTGCTCTTTTTTTTCTTGTTCCTGCCGAGATAGCTCATCTTCCACAATATTTTAGTTTGTTCATAATTGGGGCTGTTTCATACCGGAATGGTTGGTATGAGAGGACCTCCGCAAATGTTGGTTTTGCCTGGCTAGCAATAGGGGTGATAGCTTCTGTTCTATACTACTGGTACAGGCTGGTGGGGATGGATTTTCTGCCTCGTCTAATTGCTAAAGGAGGGCTTAATTGGAAATCCTTTGTCTGGAGTTCATGGGAGGCCTTTATCTGTGTGGGTTTTTGTGTCGGATTGCCAATTTTATTCAGGGAATATTTCAATTGTAGTCCTTCAAGGATCGTTCGAAAATTAGTTGTAGCTGCCTATGGAGCCTATATCATTCACGTTCTGATCGTCGTAGGGGTGCAGACAGGTCTTCATGATTATGACCTCTCTCCACTGTTAAAATTCTGCTTGGTGACAATTACCGGGATATTAGTCAGTTTTAGTCTCAGTTACCTGCTAAAACTGACTCCTGGAATTAGAAAAATCATATAAGCCAACGGGCTGGGATTGCCCCTGATAGGTTACGAAGCCTCCCTTCTATCCAATTGAAGAGGTTTGTGTCGGCAATATTAGGTTCAATGCTCAATCGCTGATATCGCCTTATCTGGCAACATCTTCGCCTTGCATGATCCATTAGATATTAAGGTTGCCATTGCTCATCTCCGATCTCTGACAAGAAGATCGCTTGCCCAGATCTGTTCGTAAGTTTACAATTTAGACACTAGCTTTTCAGGAGGAGACGCATGAATATTAGAGAAATTAGAGCCATTGGCCTTCGTGGTGCAACACCGGAGGGGGGATGGAGCGATGAATTGGAAGGGGATGACTGTGTACACACATTGATTACCGTCATCACTGATGAAGGATTAACTGGACTGGGCAGTGTATTCACCAATGACGATCTCGTTAAAAGTGCGTTGGCCGTATTAGAACCCCTCTATCTTGGAGAAAATGCTCTGGAGCCGGAGCGTGTTTCTGAAAAACTGCATCAAAATATGTTCTGGCTC
>CAJQNS010000069.1 GCA_905479735.1 uncultured Desulfofustis sp. | reverse complement strand
CGTCAGCGTTTTCAGACCTTTATACTCAGTCTTTTTTGATTCTTTTTTCTTGTAATTTCTAAATTGATAATTTCCCAGTAACAGCCCTTCAACCAGACAACCGGTCAAAATATATTTAGCATCATTCAAAAACTCTGGAATCACAAGAAGAAGCTCATCAGCTTTCACCTTTTTCGCCGACTGACTGATGGTGCCGCCGGCTTTTCTTAAGATATCATTACTTTGGCCCAGGGCATCATCCTTCTTCAAATCTCCGATACCAACCAACAATATCCGCCTACAGCAAAACCCTTTAGCTGCATCAGAGCGACCCGGATACAAAAGAATAGATTCATCCTTCTTTCCCCTGAAGTCTCCTAAAGAGAAAAGTTCTTTGACAATAGGCCGAATTTTCTGGTCACACTTTGGTAGCTTTTTTCCATTTGCGGCAACAAGGAAAACGAGCAGTGCTCCCGGGTAGCTAACAATCGATTTCTGGGATAGCCCTACCTGGCAATTGTTCATATCTTTACCTTATGCAGTGGTCAGTACCATTCACGAGATTAACCGGCAAGCGGCCTGAATTATCTAGGAAAAACGTTATTTGACTACTATTATACATCAACACCTGAATTACAATGATTCGGAGAACCCCCCATGCTTAACACCCTCATCATTTCTGTCTCCCTGGCCATTGTTGTGTCGGCTCTCTGTTCCATCTGTGAAGCTGTACTCTACTCATTGACCACCTCTCAGGTGGAGATGCTCCGCAAATCAGGAACCCGTGCAGGAGCAGTGCTGCATGAGCTGAAAAGCGATATTGACGAGCCGATCACCGCGATTCTCACCCTCAATACCATCGCCAATACGGTTGGTGCCGCCATTGCCGGGGCCTCCGCCGCCCATTTGTTCGGCGACGGCAATGTGCTTCTCTTTTCCGCCGCCTTCACCATGGCAATCCTCATCTTTTCAGAGATTATTCCCAAAACTGTCGGGGTGTCCTACTCATACCGACTGGCTCCGTTTATTGCTTTGCCAATTCGCCTTATGGTGGTGTGCCTCAAACCAATCGTCAAGCTTTGTCAAACGATCACTCGACTGATTCCCAAGGACAGGAGCGATGAGTCCATCTCTGGTGAGGAGCTGCAGACCATTGCAGCCATGTCCCGCGAATCTGGCCAGCTTGAAGAGGTGCAGGAAAAAGTGATTTCAAATATTATCGATCTGAAACAAAAAACGGTACGCCAGGTCATGACGCCGCGCACCGTCACTTTTTCACTGGATGAAAACCTCTCGGTTGAAGAGGCAATGCTCGAAATCTCGCGATTGACCAGTCACAGCCGCGTACCGGTGTACGATAAGGACCCGGATGACGTGACCGGGATTATCATGAGAAAAGATGTTCTGCAGGCTGCAGCCGAGCAGAAGCTGGCAACAACGTTGAGCAAACTGAAAGGGCCTGCTCATTTTGTTCCGGAATCCATGCCGCTCAACCGGGTTTTGGTAGATTTTTTCGAGAAACGCCAGCATCTCTTCGTGGTTGTTGATGAATATGGATCGGTGACCGGTATCATCTCCATGGAAGACGTGCTCGAAGAGATTGTCGGAGAGGAAATCGTCGACGAATCAGACCGCACTAAAGATATGAGGGAACTCGCCAGAAGAGAATCAACCAGGATCCATGCAGAGTAGATTGATCTTTCAGTTGACCGGTTCGAGCCTCATTCGGGCCGTGAGTTGCTGCCCTTTTCTCAAATAGACCAACTCTATCTCATCGCCGACCTCGAGATTTTCCAAGATGTGCCTGATATCATCAACGGAACTTACCGTCTTGCCCTCGATCCCAACGATAATGTCACCGCTAACGATTTCACCGCGATACTGACGGGCAGCCTGCAGCCCAGCCTGGTGCGCAGGTCCCCCCGTCTCAACTTCGCCAATGAGTATACCTTCTCTAATCCCGTACCTGGCGGCATAACGCTCATCGACCAGGGTCACACCGATACCTGGTTTGATCAGCCGGCCGTTTCTGATCAACTCCGGGACCACCTGGTTGATTTGTTCGACCGGTACGGCAAAACCAATTCCGGCATAGGCCCCAGAAGGACTGTAAATAGCGGTATTAACTCCTATCAGTCGGCCGGCACTATCCAAAAGAGGGCCACCAGAATTTCCAGGATTAATTGCCGCATCGGTCTGGATCACTCCTTTGATAGTTCTGCCGGTGATCGCATTTATTTCTCGGCCCAGTGCCGAAATGATACCGGAGGTAATCGTGTGGTCAAGGCCAAAAGGATTGCCGATGGCAAACACCTTCTGGCCGACAAGCAGATTGTCGGCCTCGCCGACCGATATCGGTTTGAGTTTTTCCTTGGAGGCGCTGATCTGCAGAACTGCAAGGTCCCTGTCCGGGGCAGCGCCCACGAGGACGGCCTTATGCTCTGACTGGTCGGAAAGGGTTACCCGGATTTGACTGGCGTCGGAAATAACGTGATAATTAGTAACTATCCTGCCTTCATTGTCCCAGATAAAACCTGACCCTGTTCCCTGAGGAATCTCAACGGCATTTAGGGAGAACAGATTTCTCCTGACTGCAATACTGGTAATAAAAACCACCGAGGGTGAGCTTTCCCGGAATATATCGATGGTGTTGAGCTCATCCTCTGCCAGGTCTCCGCGGGCGGTTATTGCTCGAGGTTCAGCCGTGCGGTTAATCCGCCGCCAGTCATCTTGACCAAACAGGTACCAAAGCGCACCGGCTACAAACAGCAGAATGATAAAAGGTTTCAGAGAACCGGTCTTTCTGGAGGGCTCCATGAAGAGTGTTGAACAGTTTAAAGGTGGAGAATGACTTTAGCCGTGTAAAAATACATCAGCACACCAACTATATCGATGGCGGTGGTAACGAACGGACCGGTAGCGATAGCGGCATCAAATCCGAAGCGCTTTAGGATCAGAGGGATGATCGTTCCCAGGGTTGCTGACATGGCCATGATGACGAATATCGACAGTCCGACAACCACTCCCAGCAGGGTGGGATCCCGGTGCAGGAAAAAAGAGACCACTCCGAGAAAAATACCGTAGACAAAGCCGAGCAGCAAGCCAACCCTGAATTCCTTGAGTATTACTTTGAGCAACTCATTCATGTTCACCCGGCCAGTGGCGATACCTCGAACTATGATGGTCGAGGACTGGGTTGCAATGTTGCCACCCATACCCATGACGATCGGAATAAATGAAGCCAGCGCGAGAACACTGGCTAATTCCTGCTCGAAACTACCTATTATGATCATGGCCATGATCCCGCCGACCCACGAAGCAAAAAGCCAGGGCGCTCTGAGCATGGCGTTGTCGAAAGTAGATTTCAGCAGAATCTCACGATCCTTACCGGCTCCTGCCATCTGCAGAAAATCTTCGGTTGCTTCCTCACGGATGACGTCGATAATGTCGTCGACGGTGACAATCCCGACCAGGTTATAAGAGGAATCGACCACCGGCACGGCAAGGATGTTGTACTGGGAAACCACATGGGCGACTTCACCCTGATTGGTATCGGTGTTCACCGAAATAACCTTGGAGTTCATCACATCTTTGAGTTTTCTCCCAGGCGCATTCATCAACAGCTCACGCAGGGATATCACACCGGCCAGCTTACCATCCTCATGTTGGATATAGAGATAGAATACCATCTCCATCTCTTCACTTTTCTGCTGGATAATAGAGATGGCCTCGCCAATCGACAGGCTTTCATCCAGACACATAAAATCGGGCGACATCAAACCACCGGCTGTCTCAGGATGATACTGCAGAAGACCTTCGACCTCTTCACGGTCTTCCTTTTCCATATGCTTGCTGATCTCAGCAGCCAGATCTTCCGGAATGGTCTCGAGAATGTCAACCGCATCATCGGAGGGAATATCCGCAAGAATTGAGGCCAGGTACTTCGGCGTCAGCTCCTGGACAAGATCTACGAGAATCGCATCATCCAGTTCGCTGAGGAATTCACCTACGACTTCGGTCTGACCTATTATATTGAATATCTTGGATCGTTCTTCCTCATTCAAATGCCTGAAGACCCAGGCCATATCAGCAGGATGGGTCTTCTGGATCAGTTTCAGAAGGTGGCCGGTGGCACTACGCCGGTTCAGCCTTCTGATCATATCGAGCAGAACCATGCCTTCGCTGCCTATCATTTCGCGTCTTGCACTTTCAGTTGGAGACATAGCCGGTACCTGAGATCTCAATTATGCGTACTTGTCACACCCATCGCTTACAAGTATAATAACGCACCTCATTTATATTAGAAATGGTGTTAATTGCACGTCATTTCTCAGCCATATGTATTTTCGATTCCATGCCCGATGAACAACTCATTTCCAGTGAAGACAATTCACTTGAAAGTAGATTGACAGAAGTATTCGAACACCACCAGAACGGCTATTACGACCGGGCTGAGTTTCACTACCGTGAACTCATTGAGCAGTATCCTGGAATCTGGCAGCTTTATTTCAACTGCGGGTTGTTGCTTTTTGAGCTAGGTCGTTATGAAGAGGCCCTCGATTTCTATCTTGGCGGACTGGCAATCAATGACTCAAGCGAAGATCTTCTCTACAATACAGGCATCTGTCAAAAAGAACTCGGTCGCTTCGAAGAGGCTATTGCCTCGTATCAGAGGGCCCTGGAAGTTGCACCCGATGATATAGATTGCCACTACAACCTGGCCGGGTGCTACCGATTCCTTGGCGAAGACGACAAAGCTGCTCATATCTACGCGTCGATTCTGGCCCATACTCCAACTCACCTCCCCTCTCTTAACAATTTGGCCTATCTAACTCACAAACATGGAGAAAACGAACGTGCCAGGGAACTTTATGAACGGATTCTTGAATTAAACCCTGAGCATGCCTCGGCCGATCATATGCGGGCAGCACTTTCTGGTGAGGCCAGAAACCATTCTCCGAACGGTTACGTTAGAGAAGTATTTGACCAATTTGCCGGTCATTACGAAGCGAGCCTGACCGACAATCTTGGTTATGATCTACCGTCAGAGCTGCTCAATATTTATCTGCACCTTCTGCCAGGCGGGAGACCGCAGCGACTGCTGGATCTGGGCTGCGGCACTGGATTGGTCGGAGAACAATTCTGCTCGTTATGTCAATCAATGACAGGAGTGGATATTTCCAGGAAAATGCTCGATGTGGCGCATGAGAAGAAGTTGTACAATTACTTGCATGTCTCAGAAATCATCGAATTCCTCCGTACTGACCCCGAGACTAATTATGATCTTATTGTCTGCGCCGATGTGCTCCCCTACCTCGGCGATCTTGAGGAGTTGTTCAATCGAGTTTCTTATATAATGGCCACTCACGGTCACTTCATGTTTTCAGTCGAACACTTCTCTTCCGATGCTGATTCTCCAGTTCTTCAGCAAAGCGGTCGCTTCGCTCACAGCGGATGCTATGTCTTTGACACAGCCGCCCGGGCAGGCTGGAATATAATCTCTCAGACGCTGCTCAATCTAAGAAAGGAAAGAGAAGGATGGATTCAGGGCTCCATATATGTGATGAGCCTGGCTCCTGTCAAATGAAAAAGCTGCTCTTTTGCACCAGCCAGCAGATTACCAGCCCGGTACAGAGGGAAAGAAGACCGATGATCCGCAAGGTGGAAGGAGGAACCTCGCTCAACTTGAGCAGCCACTCCTTCATCTTTTCAGGAGCGGCCGCATATGGCAGGCCTTCTACTATAAGTACCATGGCTAATACCAGAATGAGTAATTTCATATCTATTAATCAGTACCTTGACTGAAGATTTACTTGAAGTTAACAAAGCTACTATTATATTTACAAAATTCGGTGAATAAGTTAATTGATAGATCACTCCAGCTGACGTACAATGTTGCTAGGCCAGATCTTCTGGAATTGATTTATTCTAGATTATCGCGGCCCAGTTCTTTTGGCAATCCACAATTATAGTTATTTGATGACAGATTCTATTCGCTCCAAATACCAGGAAGCCGGCGTCGATATTGATAAAGGCAATGCCTTTGTCAAAAAAATAAAAACCGTCATTGCCGACACCCATCAGCGGGGTGTGCTTAACGAGATCGGCGGATTCTCTAGTTTGTTTTCCATCGATAAGAATAAGTACGAAAGCCCCGTCCTGGTTTCAGCCACCGATGGGGTCGGCACCAAGCTGGCGGTGGCAAAATCCTGCGAGAAACACGACACCATCGGTATTGATCTGGTAGCCATGTGCGTCAACGATGTCATCGTCAGCGGAGCCAAACCTTTATTCTTCTTGGACTACCTGGCAGTTGGCAAACTCGAACTGGAGGTTGCCAGTCAGATTGTGACTGGCATTGCCGAAGGCTGCAAGCAGGCCAAATGTTCCCTCGTTGGTGGTGAAACAGCGGAGATGCCGGGCCTCTACCGCCAAGGCGACTATGACATTGCCGGATTCGTCACCGGTATTGTTGATCGCGATGACATAATCGACGGTTCTGACATCAGGGTCGGCAACAAGATCATCGGCCTTGCCTCCAACGGTCTCCATGCCAACGGGTTCTCACTGGTCAGAAAGATCTGTTTCGAGGATCATGGTCTCGGGGTCGACGACTTTGTCGAGGAACTCGGGGTCAATCTCGGCGAGGAATTGCTCAAACCTACACGAATCTATGTGCAGCCAATCCTCAACGTGCTTAAAAATTATAAGATTAACGGCATGGTGCACAATACCGGCGGCGGATTCTACGACAATATCCCCCGGGTACTACCCAACGGTTGTAGAGCAATCATAGAAAGGAAATCTTTTCCGGTACCACCGGTGTTCCCCTATCTGGCCATCAAAGGTGCTGTTCCTGAAGCCGAGATGTACCGCACCTTCAACATGGGAATCGGCTTCATGGTGATAGTCGAGGAAAAAGACGTTAACGACGTTCTGCTGCAATTTTCTGCCCTGGGTGAAACTCCCTATCTCATTGGCGAGGTAAGGGCAGAGGCTGAAGGAGAGAAACAAGTGGAATTCATCTAGAAACGACCTGAACTGCCAAAAGAAAAGGGGCTTCGTGTAAACGAAGCCCCTTTTCTTTTGGAGAACTTTTAGTAACCCTACTCAGCCTTCACCACAATCAGCACTACTTCCTTTGATTTTCTCGAGCGCATGCTCCAGCGCTGGCAGCAGAACACTGATATTTTCCAAAGCACCTTTACGGCTGCCGGGCAGGTTTACTATCAAACTTTGTCCACGTATCCCGGCCCGCCCCCTGGAAATAACCGCCTTTGGCGTAATAGACAGGCTTGCAGCCCGCATCGCCTCAGCCATTCCGGGAACCTCTTTTTCGAAGAGCAGATCCATCGCCTCAGGAGTAACATCGGTCGGCGACACCCCTGTACCCCCGGTGGTAAGTACGAGATCCGCCCCCTTTGTTTCGATTGCCTCTAGCACTGCCTCGACTATCGGCTCAATCCTATCCGCCACGATGGTATAGTGACAGAGTTCATATCCGTTATCAGAGAACAACAGCTTCAGCGCTTCTCCGCTGGTGTCCTCCCGGAGCCCGCGAGCACCGCTGTCGCTCATGGTTATTACTGCAAAACGAAATGGGCTCATGGTTTGCCGGCCACTCGCAGCTATTTATCAGCCGCCCTTTCAGCAACTATTTTTTCGGTGATCTGGGTCGGAACCTCTTCATAGTGAGAAAAATTCAAGGTGAAAGAGCCGAGACCGCCAGTCATCGAGGTCAGCTCATTGGCATATGTCTGGATTTCTGCCATTGGCACCTGGGCAGTTACAATCTCGCCTTTTGGGCCGGAATCCATCCCCAGTACACGCCCCCGACGGGAGTTAAGATCACCCATGATATCACCGACGCTGTCCTTGCCGACGGTGACAACCATCTCCATGATCGGTTCGAGCAGCACTATACCGGCCGCCGGTGCAGCCTGTTTGAAAGCCAGTGATCCGGCTATTTTGAACGCCATTTCCGAACTATCAACCGTATGATAGGAGCCGTCATAGAGGGTTACTTTGACATCGGTAACCGGGTAACCGGCCAGGACTCCTCTGTCCATCGCTTCCTGTATGCCCTTCTCTACAGCCGGTCGATATTGCTGGGGAATCACACCACCGACAATCTTGTCGATAAATTCAAACTTGTCACCA
Organism: uncultured Desulfofustis sp.; assembly: GCA_905479735.1. GTDB lineage: Bacteria > Desulfobacterota > Desulfobulbia > Desulfobulbales > Desulfocapsaceae > JABDQA01. The sequence goes on along the minus strand of CAJQNS010000069.1, from coordinate 50,997 downwards.
GGGTTTGGTGATACTTCAATCCAGCAGTCACCAAACTGTCCTCGTCCGCCGCTCTGCTTTTTATGCCTGCCCTGAGCTTTGGCAGTCCCCTTGATTGTTTCCATATAAGGAATCTTGGGCAGATTGAGCTCCATCTCAACACCAAACTTTCGCTGTATGATATTGCCGACAACTTCCAGATGTACCTGGCTCATTCCTGATACCAGAGTTTCACCTGTCTGCTGTTCACGCGACATCTTCAGACTCAAGTCTTCATCGAGCATACGGCTCAATGAGGAAAAGAGTTTCTCCTCGTCTCCCTTCTTGGCCGACACTGCGTAGGTGATAACCGGCGAAAGCGGTGCGGGCGCTTCGAGAATAATCGGATTGTCCTGGTTGCAGAGTGTATCTCCAGTGGTGGTTTCCTTTAATTTGGCAACGGCCACGATCGCACCTGGCCCGACACTGTCCACCTGGCGCTGCTCTTTGCCTTCGATGAGAAAGAGGTTGCCGAACCGCTCACTGGTTTTTTTGTTGGCATTGTAAAATGATTCCCCTGAGAGGGTGCCTGACAATACACGAAACAGGGTAAGCCGACCGGCATAGGGATCAGCCATGGTCTTGAAGACGAAGCCGGTAAAAGGAGCATCAGCAGACGGTACACATTCGACCTCTTCCTCCGTCGCCGAATTCAGACCCTGGCGCGGTGCAACATCGGCTGGTGACGGCATAAAGTTGTTGATCGCATCAAGAATTGCACTGGTTCCATAATTTTGAGTAGCACAGGCAACGCACACCGGACTGACTTCACCATCTGCAACCGCTTTCTTCAGGCCCGCCTTGAGATCCTCTTCAGTGAGCTCCCCTTCTTCCAGAAATTTTTCGATCAATTCTTCATCGGTTTCAGCGACTCCTTCCATCAGTGATTCTCTAGCGGCTGCAACTTCATCCGTCAGGTCAGCGGGAATGTCGATTTCCTTTAAGCCGCCTTTACCGCCACTTTCGAAGGTAAACGCTTTGTTGGATGGCAGATCAACGATTCCGCTGAAAGAGTCTTCCTGGCCAATCGGCAACTGAACGATGACCGGTGAGACCGGAAGCGATTCCTTGATCTGGCTGAAAGTCTTCTGAAAATCGGCCCTCTCACGGTCCATCTTGGAGATGACAATCATCGCTGGCAGGCTGTTTTCGGCAATCAGGTCGGCGAACTTTTTGGTAGAACCTTTGACGCCCAGCACTGCACCAACTACGAATACCGCACCGTCACAAACATGGGCGGCCGATATTGCTTCGTTGAAAAAGGAATCATCGCCCGGAGTATCGATCAGGTAAATTTCGTTTTTCTTCCAGGCATAATTCGAAAACGAGGAGCTTATGGAGATTTTTCTTTTAATCTCTTCATCATCGTAGTCCATCGAGGAGTTGCCGTCATCAACCTTGCCCAGCCGATTAATCTTTCCTGCAGTATAGAGCATGGCCTCAACCAGAGAGGTCTTTCCGCTGTTTCCGTGTCCAATTACCGCTATATTCCTGACCATTGCTGTATCCTGCATCTGCTTCTCCTCAAATTCGAAAAATAGATCTATTATCCAGTCAACTGTACTTTACATTATTGAACGGGGCCTCGATGATTTAACCACACCATATATTCAATTCATCAGTCAGAAAGTCAAGCATCATTGATGGTATGGGCATATTTAATGGGCAGCTCCGGCTAAATGATGATTTCATTTGATGATTCAAATCAGCAGATGTTACATTCGCGTCTTGACAGCTACTCATAAAACAGTCACAACTTGTGCTGCAGAGACAACCCTAACCAGATAGCAACGTGAGCAAACCCGATACCCCGTCCTCTGGACTTGCCAAATCGGCGGCAACCGTCTCAATCGCTGTGATGTGCAGCAGGTTGCTCGGTCTGATACGTGAACAGGTATTCGCCGGTCTCTTCGGTGCGGGCTATGCCTACGATTCATTCGTCGTCGCCTTTCGCATCCCCAACTTACTGCGCGATCTTTTTGGGGAAGGAGCCTTGTCGGCTGCTTTCGTTTCAGTGTTTTCTGATTATGACGCAAACCGGAGCAAAGAAGATACCTGGCTGCTCGCCTCCAATGTGCTCTGTTTCTTTCTCGTCGCCATCTCTATTCTTACTCTGCTTGGTATGCTCTTTGCCGACCAGATCGTCGCGCTGCTCGCCCCTGATTTTTCTTCCGTATCGGGCAAAGCCGAGCTAACGGCCACCATGACCGTCATCATGATGCCGTTTCTCCTCTTTATTTCCCTGGCTGCGGTGGTCATGGGAATTCTCAACACCAAAAACCGTTTTTTCATCCCCTCCCTGGCGTCAAGCTTCTTCAACCTCGGTTCAATTATCGGTGGGACAGCCCTGGCCTTTCTGCTTCCTCGCTATGGCTACCCGGCCATCATAGGAATGGCCTTCGGGACACTTATCGGCGGTTTTCTCCAACTTGGGGGGCAACTCCCGGTACTGAAAAAGGTGGGATTCAGATTCACTCCACTATTCAACTTGGGAGACCCCGGTCTTCGGAGGGTGTTAAAATTGATGCTTCCAGCGACGATAGGTCTGTCGGCCACCCAGATCAATATCTTTATAAACACAAATTTTGCCGCCTCCTGTGTGGAGGGTTCGGTATCCTGGCTCAATTATGCCTTTCGGCTGGTGCAGCTTCCCATCGGGCTGTTCGGGGTAGCAATTTCAATTGCGGCACTGCCCGTTCTGGCCCGCCAGGCATCAACAAAGAATTTCGTTGAAATGAGGGAGACCTTTGTATCGTCGCTGACCATGGTGTTCTGCCTCACCATACCGGCCACGGTAGGCCTTATCGTCCTGGCCGAACCGATTATCAGACTCATCTTTGAACATGGTGCCTTCACTGCAGCGGATACTCAGGCCACGGCAGTTGCCTTGTCGCTTTACGGAGTTGGCTTATTTGCTTATTCAGCAAACAAGGTGATCGTTCCTGTGTATTACGCGGTCAATGCCGCCCGTTACCCGGTAATCGCAAGTTTCCTGGCCATTGGTTTCAATGTGCTGATCATAGTCAACACCATCGATCACTTTCAGCACCGGGCCATTGCCCTGTCAACCTCGGCGGTAATGATCATAAATTTCCTCTTTCTGATGATCGTCTTGTATCGTAAAATTGATGGCTTTTCTCTACGAGTCCTTGGAGTTGGACTGACGAAAATCGTGATCGCCGCGTCACTCATGTCCCTTTTGCTCATATTCCTGTATCGACAATTCCAGCTTCAGTTCCATCTCTCGATTATCCATCAACTCACTTTCTTGTTTCTCCTGATTTCAGTTTCGGCCCTGTGCTACATTACGGTTCTACACCTGCTTGGCCTAAAGGAACTAAGAGATATCACATCGAAGATACGGGCGAGAATAGTCCGCTGAGACGAGACTCGGAAACTGCCTGAGGGAACGGGGGCGAATTGAGAAACCTGAGCAGGAACCTTCTGTTTTAGGCAGGTCGCTGCTCAGGCCTTAATAAAATAATTGCTCAGTTGCTGACCGGTTCACCGAAGGGGTTAAGCTGTTTACCGGCGGCGGCATCAACCGTCACATACATCTCCATCTTGGTTTTTCCTAATTTTCCGAACCCGCCACCTGCCAGTACAAGGATGGCGGTCCTATTCGGTTTGGTGAAGGCAAGCAGGACATTGTTGTAGGAGGCCTCCCCTACGTGTCGCCACTGATCGTTTTTCATGGATTTAACCATGTAATCCTTGAGCGACTGGACTTCCACATACCCTGAGAAAATCAGCACGCCGCCATGAAATGACTCGGTATTGATCGTCAATGTTTTCTTGGTATCAAGCTTCATTTCAGGTGGGACTTTAATGTCGTCATAATTGCTTACCGGACTAGGCAGCGGACCGACACCACTTCCCGCATCTACCGGTTTATTCTGGGAAGCACATCCTGAGACGATCAGCAGAAAAATTCCTGCAACGAGATAAACGGAAAACCTGCGCAGCATAGGGGTGCTCATATCAATCCTCCTGGAACCTTTTTGGTTTACGCTGTTAACGATATAACTAGCTTAAATTTTGAAACAAAATCAAATTGGCACTCACTCTACTATATAATTTCGGTTTGGACAACATTCAGCATGCTTTTATTGGTGCATAAATAGGAACTGAAGGCTATTCTGCCTTTGCTAGGTTCCTCGAATGCACACATCAAATGTCAGATATTATCGTTGAAATAAACCGTTATCCGATCAGGCTCGGACAATTTCTCAAACTTGCCAACTTAGTCCAGGACGGGCTTGAGGCCAAAGCCTTAATTCTGGAGGGGAACATAGTGGTCAACGGCGAAACAGAACTGAGGAGAGGAAGGCAGCTAAACCGGGATGACATTATCATCTTCGAGAATAGTAGATATCTCTGCAGATAAGATTAGTCTATTTAAAATGACTTACTGATAGGTCACCAATCCAGGCCAATCTCGTGCACCATGATTGGCTGAGCGAAGCCCTTCAGTTTCATGGTTTTGGAGCCGACTCTCTTTACCCTCTCTTTCTGCTCCTTTAACACCGCATCAGTGCATAATACACGGTCACCTTCGGCACTGGAGGCCAGGCGCTGAGCGATATTGACATCAGACCCGATTACGGTGTAATCAAACCGTTCTTTCGAACCGAGATTGCCGAGAAACATTTCACCGCAACTGATCCCTATACCTAGCCCGATTTCAGCAAATATTTTATCCTGAACAGTATAACGCTTCCTCATGGACCTGAAGGCCTTGATGGCTTCTTTGCCTGTGCGGAGAGCGGCCTCGGAAGCTTGTAAATGATCCACCGGGGCACCGAAAATTACCAGTGCACCGTCGCCCATGAATTTATCCAGAGTTCCTTGATTTTGGTAAACTACTCGGGTGAACATATTAAAAAAGTCGTTGAGGAACTCACGCAAGGCAGGAAGTTTGAGATGCTGCACAAGATATGTGTAGTTTCTGATGTCGACAAACATCACCGTGAGTTTTAGGATGGTGCCGATCTCCAATGTCTGCTGCCCCTGGTCGAGCAGAATTTTTGCCACATCAGGTGAAACGTATTGTTCGAATAGGGTCCGAATTTTTGCACTTTCCTGTTTTTGTCTCGTCAGCCTAATGTTTTCCAGAGCTGTCACGGTGAGTTGAGCCAGAATTGAAACCAGCTCGATGTCTGAACTGTTGTAAGGTCGGCCTCCATCTTGTTGGCTTATATTTATGACCCCAATCGACTTGTTTCTACTGACCAGCGGAAAAGAAATCGAAGATGAAAGTTCTTTTCTAGTCAGCAACGATTGAATATCCTCTGGACTCTGATCGCTGCGATCGATGATCAGGGGAGTTTTGTTGTCGAATACCCGGCCGGATATACGTTCTCCAGGTTTAACCCTGGCCTGATCGATTACCTGTTCTGAGATCCCTCGCGAGGAGACGATTCGAAGGCAGGAGGCAGCATCCAAGAGCATGACCGAAAAAGTTTTGGCTCCAACCTGTTTCTGCAGTGCGTCACCAACAAGATTGCAGATCTCTTCTTCGCTTTCGGCCTCGAGCAGGCTGCTGCCAAACTGATAGACGGGCAGCAAGACCCGAAGCCTGTCACCCTCTGTGACTCCGTCGCGTTTCAAGATATGGCTGCTTTCTGAAAAACCTTTCACTTTCATACGTTCAGGGTATATTCTGAGTTGCATTAAATCAATCTATTATCAGGGGAAATTTCCTAGCTCTACCCCCGTTCTTAAATTCGCTGCATCAATGCCTGAATTATACGCCCCACTTGCCGATCGTATGCGGCCCGCTTCACTCGACAACTTTTACGGTCAGGAGAAACTCGTTGGCGAGGGGCGCATGCTTAGACAGCTGCTGGAAGGAGATTCGCTGCCTTCTCTGATCCTCTGGGGGCCGCCCGGATCCGGCAAGACAAGTCTGGCAAAAATCATCTCCACGGCGACCGCCGCCGATTTCGTTTTTTTTTCGGCGGTACTCTCCGGAGTCAAAGAAGTAAGGAACATAGTTGAACAGGCGAGGACCAAACTTGAGGATCGGCAGCTTAAAACCATCCTCTTTGTCGATGAGATTCACCGTTTTAACAAAAGCCAGCAGGACGCCTTTCTACCTCACGTTGAAAGCGGCTTGCTGACACTTATTGGAGCAACTACAGAAAATCCTTCCTTCCAGGTTATCGCCCCTCTTTTATCCCGATGTCGCGTCCTGGTGCTTGAACCTTTATCTCCTGCCACACTGAGACAAATCATCCTGTACGCTCTTGCTGATGTCGAACACGGTTTAGGTTCACAGCAGCTTCAGCTTGACGAACAAGCGCTGGATCTTCTGGCTGAGGCGGCCGATGGGGACGCCCGCAACGGGCTCAACATTTTGGAACTGGCTGCGAAGCTGGTCCAGCAAAGGTCGAGTAATGATGACCAGAGTCCTGTAATAACCCTCACCGACATCGAGGAGGCCAGCCAGAAAAGAAGTCTTCGCTACGATAAGAATGGAGAAGAGCATTATAACCTTATTTCAGCTCTGCATAAGAGTTTGCGAGACTCTGACCCGGATGGCTCGCTGTACTGGTTCTATCGAATGATCGAAAGCGGAGAAGAACCTCTTTATATCGCTCGTAGACTGATACGCTTTGCTTCCGAAGACATTGGCGTAGCCGATCCCCAGGCTCTTCCCCAGGCGATTGCAGGCCGAGACGCCTATCACATGCTCGGATCCCCCGAAGGTACACTGGCCCTTGCCCAGGTGGTCATCTATCTGGCAACAGCGCCAAAAAGCAACAGCACCTACAAAGCCGCCAAGGCGGTTCGTGAACTGATTAAAATTACCGGATCTTTGCCAGTCCCCCTGCATATTCGTAATGCCCCTACACAGCTGATGAAAGAACTCGGATACGGCAAAGGATACGCCTACGCCCACGATTCACCTGAGGCTTTGGTTGATCAGGATCACCTCCCAGAAGAACTCGCCGGAAGGAAATTTTACCATCCAGCAAACCGCGGTTATGAAGCTGTGGTTAAAGACCGCCTTGACAAATGGCGCGAAATTTTACGAAAGAAAAAACGATAATGTATAGAATTTTATTACTATGTACTCTAATGCTCGACTTATGTGTCGGTACAAGTGTATTCTCCTCCACCTTGCCGTCGGAAGTCAATTTCTCGATCCTCTACTCAGCCAACGTAAACGGCGAACTTGAGTCGTGCGGCTGAGGATCCTCACGTTTGGGCGGTCTGTCCGAAAAAGCCAACACCCTTAACAAAATAGGGAATAACACCAAGGGCCGGTTAATCAACGTCGATGCAGGCAATTTTCTTTTCAAGAGAAAGGGTCAATTCAGTTCGGAATCGAAGGAGGTTATCACGGCTAAAGCGATAGCCGAGATCTATAGTCTGCTGGGGTTTGATGCGGTTGCAGTCGGGGGTAACGATCTCTCCGGCGGAATCAGTCTGCTTCTCGAAACTGTAACACTGGGTGTCCCCTTGACATCTGCAAACATATTTGATTCCGAGGGCAAACCTGTATTTGAACCGTTTCGTCGCACACAAATCGGTGATCTCTCCATCGCCATAGTCGGTATTTCCGATCCCGAATCGGTTGTGTCGAAAGATTTTGTAATCAGGAAAGGGACTGATGTGCTGGTCGAACTGCTGCCCGAACTTGAAGACTCTTGTGATCTAATTCTGCTGCTCGCGGCCATGCCACTACCCGCAACTGTCGAATTGGTCGGCCACTTTCCCCAAATTGATATTGCCATTGCCGCGGACAACGGACAAGGCAATGTTACGCCCTTCTTATCCGCTACATCTCTGCTGACCCAAACCGGCAATCGAGGTCGCTATCAGGGAGTCCTGTCGGTGACCTGGAACGGCAAGCCTTGGGGCAATAACACTACATCCAGCCTCACTGACCTTAAAAAGCGTCTTAAATCAGTTAATCTGCAGTTGCATCAATTGCAGAACATTCAAGGGGCTGCCGCCATTTCCCAAAAAGATAAAATTACCCCGCTTAAAGACAGCCGTGCTGAACTATCAGAGCAGATCATGCGGCTCGAAGAGGCGCAGAAAACAGAGACCGGCAGCAGCGATGTCAGTACCTACAAACATCACTTTCTTCCCCTCAAAAATACAGGCAGGGTCGACCCGCAGATCGACAATATAATCAGGGACACCAAAAAACAGATGGCAATTGCTAACAAAAAATAAAGCGCACAAAAAAACCCGGCTCCATAGGAGCCGGGTTTGAACTGCTAATGATCTTAAAAACTGCTGCTTAGCAGCCGAAAGCTTCCTGCAGATTCGGAACAGTCTGCTTCTTACGGCTCATCATGCCATCAATCCACATTGAGGCATTCTCCAGTTTGCCGCTGAAGGCTTTCTCGATCATGGCCGGATCGTCAGAAAGTACAACCAGATCGGTTCCTTCTTTGACAACATCGGTGAGCATCAGCAGAACCGTATGGCGGCCATCGGCTTTGACTTCTGCCATAGCCTTCATCAGCTCTTCACGTAAGTTAGCAACCTGATCAAGAGTAGCCAACTCGAGCTGACCAACGCCGACTTTGTTGCCTTTCATATCGAAATCTTTGTAATCCCGGAAAAGCAGGTCTTTAGCAGGAACACCATCGACTGCGGATTTTGCCTTGAGCATATCCATGAACAGAGCATCGGTGTCGTCGATACCGGCTACTCCCTTAAGCTCTGCAACGGCAGCTTTGTCATCGTCCGTGCAGGTGGGTGACTTGAAATTAACGGTATCACTCAAAATGGCGCAGAGCATGCCTCCTGCTACATCTTTAGGAATTGCCACGCCGGCTTCCTTAAACATCTTGTTAAGAACGGTCCCGGTGCAACCAACGGGTTCAGCCCGGAACAGAATCGGGTTGTTGGTGGTCACATCACCAATTTTATGATGATCTACAATAGCCACAACCTCGGCGTCTACGAGGTTAGCTGGTCCCTGCCCAATATCACTGAAATCAACGAGAGCGACCTGTTTTCCAGCGGCGTCAGATAGGGCTTCCGGAGCGGCAAGACCAAAGCGGTCAAGAACAAGTTTGGATTCAGGATTGAGCACATCAGCTTCACTCTGCATACAAGCTTTTGCTTCAGTTCCCTGGGCATTCAACAGAGCCGCATAAGCAATAGCAGCAGTTACGGAATCGGTATCTGGGTTTGAGTGGCCAACTACGCATACAGTCATTTTACATCCTCCGATAATTTTTTAGGGGGTTAAAGGCTTCAAGGTAAGTCATGAAATGACCTTCACCTTCAACAAAGCAGTCGCTTAAAATAGTGTTTTCGCTCCTGCCCGTCAAGTATAAAAGGACGATGAATAGTCATTCATTGACAAACCGGGACCAGTTGTCTTGTTTTCCTCTAAACAGTTGAATATCTATGTCTTTTACGAGGCTGATCAGAGCACATTTCCCTCGTGACTTCTGATCGGCGACCCGTTATATTGACGTGGAGCAGAATACTACTATTTCAATAATTTACCGGCATACAACCCATGGAAAATCACGGATTGGAGCAACTCGACGAACCAGGCGGTTCCGGATCAGTCGTTCCCTACATTGTTATAGCCCTGCTAGTGCTGGTCATCCTGATCCTACTCCTGGTATTTTTTCTGAGTCCAGATTCAATTAACGGGCTGCGCAGTTCCATAGGCTCTTCCAGCTCTCAGCCCACCGCTGAGAGTAATGTTTCCAGCAAAACGTCTGAAACTGGAGGATCACTAGATGGCGACAGTCCTGGAAGGACTGACAGCGATGCACTCACTCAGTCTGGAGAAGGAGATCCGTCCCTAGTTCCAGGGTCAGATCAAGTCAGCGTTAAAAGGGCAGGAGATGGAGAATGCAGTGGTTGGGCGGACAACATCGAATCTTTCTTTCAAACCCTCGATACCAGGGACTACATTAAAGAGTTCCAACTCGACTTTCCAAGTGGTGTATATTTTCCTGAACTCATCCAGAAACTGGTCGATAATCCTCCAATAGTCAGCGGCGAGACTGACGACTTATTTACCATTCTCCAGAATACTGCCCATTTTTTTCGTATCATCGGTAAGAAAAATATCCTCGTCCTCAAGGGTATCCTCGACCGTGAGCAGGCCACTTTCGAGCAGACACTTGCCGACTTTTACGAACTTACAGATGAGCCGGATTGTTTAAAGAAACGATTCAATCTCACCATAGGTCAGGATCCTCTCTATGCGTATGCCGGCTTTTTCCTCAACACCATGGGAGGCAGGCTCTATTTATTCCGCAGGGATTCCATGTCTCGGATGGTGGTTAATTTTTATGCTATTCTTATCATTGAGCAGGCCAACCTAGAAGGCAGAAACAAATATGGGATCGATATTAAAGATTCCATTGATAGTTTGATTATCGAAATCGAGTCAAGCAGGATAAAATTGCAGATGCGCGATTACTATCTGGATACGCTCTATGATTTGAAGGTGAAATATCAATAATAGCCGCTAGGATTTCGGCTGTATTGTTTGAAGGTGCCTGAAGATATCAAAATGCATTCACAGTCCAGATGAAACGATTCATCAACCGCAACCATTCAGACCGAAATGAGTGACCAGCCGCTTACTGACACGCTTTTCAGTTTCATTAATGACAGCCCCACCCCATTTCACGCTGTTGCAAATATAGTACGAATTCTCAAAAAATCAGGCTTCACCATTCTCGACGAAGGCAGGAAATGGCAGATAGAGAGAGGGGGACGCTACGCGGTAATTCGAAACGGCTCGCTGATTGCATTTACCCTGGAAAATCTTGATTTCAGCCGGGAAGGGTTCAGGATACTAGGTGGGCATACCGACAGCCCAAGTCTTCAACTCAAACCCCATCCCCGGGCGATGGCATCACCCTATTTTCAGTTTGGCGTGGAAAAATATGGCGGGGCTCTTCTAAACACTTGGTTTGACCGGGAACTTTCCCTGGCCGGAAGGATTACCGTTCAATCTGAAAATGGCACAGCCTGTTCTGTGCTAATCGATTTTGAAAAACCGGTTCTCTATATCCCAAGCCTGGCCATACATCTTGACAGGAAGGCCAATGAGGGCCGGGAGATAAACGCCCAAACTGATATCAGTCCAGTGTTGGCCCAGAATATTTCATCCGAAGAAGACTGGCATTCCCTGCTAGCCGAGCGTCTCAACAATCTTTATCCTGATCTTGCCTGGCGCTCGATATTAGGATACGATCTATTCTGTTACGATTGTTCTCCCCCTCGTTTTTTTGGTCTGGATAACCAATTCATTTGCGGTCCGCGGCTTGATAACCTGCTGAGTTGCTTCATTGGCCTGCAGGCATTGCTACAACAGCAAGGTTCAGCCAATTGCATGCTCGTTTTCACCAATCACGAAGAGATTGGATCCACCAGCAACAGTGGCGCCCTGAGTAATTTCTCTTCCTCGGTTCTGTCAAGAATCTGCAGCAGTTTCGAGGATCAAGCGATCTGTATGAATCGTTCGTTCTTGATTTCTCTGGACAACGCCCATGCCAGTCATCCCAATTTTGCTGACAAAAGTGATGGTGATCATCAAGTCATCCTTAACCATGGGCCGGTCATTAAAATCAATAGTTCCCAGCGTTACTGCTCCAACTCGAGAAGTGGTTCCGTTTTCAGGCTACTCTGTTCCGAGATAGGCGTTCAAACCCAGGATTTTGTCATGAGAAGCGATATGTTGTGCGGCTCAACCATTGGCCCACTGACCAGCGCTGAGTTGGGGATTGAAGGTGTCGACGTCGGAGTCCCGACCTGGGCCATGCACTCTATCCGTGAAGTAACCGGCGCCATGGATCCCGAGCTACTTTATCTCGCCGTGCTTCATTTTTTTAATAGAGACTCTTTGCCTGTAATATCTGATAGTTAATCAGGTAAATAACACATTGTAGTAATTGACTTTCAGCTGCTATTGCGGTAGGCAAAGTTTTAAACTGCAGCAATTGATGTGTATCGAGTACACGGAGATGTTTTGTTATCTGATCCAGTGGTTACACGCCTGATTGAGTTTGTCTGCCTATCAAAGCGGCCGGGGATGCTTTCTAGCCTCTCTGCTGCTACAATTGTTCAGCCATATTTATCCCATTAATTCTCAACCAAGGAGGAACCATGAAAAAAGCTTTTATTTTTGGGCTGATCGGTTTTGCCGGTTGCGCACTGCTGGCGTTCAACGCCTCAGCTGCAGGGGGGCCTAAACCTGAACCACCACCCAAAGCAACGACCATCAGCGAACTTGCAGAGCGCTATGATTCAAGCAGGTGTGCGGACTGTCATGAGGAAATCTACGACGAATGGGAGAATTCTTTACACGCCCGGTCTATTCTCGGTAGTCCGCGTACTGCACCGACCATCATCACCGCCATCGAAAAGGGACTTAAGTTGTTTCCCTACTCGGGGGTTAAGTCTGATGATGACATCACCGTTGAGCATCTGGCCATCTGTACCAAATGTCATCTCCCTCAACTCGATGAAGCCACCGACGACGTTGCCCGTGAAATTGTAGCCACTATTCGTGGATGGCAGCAAGCCTACAAAGATGGCGACGACGATAAAGCTGATGAACTCGAAGAGACCATTGAGAGCCTAAACATCGGCTGTATGGTCTGCCACAACAAAGTTGCGCTCATTCACAAGTGGGCGGACGGCTATGCTCAGCCTGATACGGTATACGGTGCCCAGGAAGGGGAACATGAAGATGAGGAGTTCGTTAACATGGCAGAAGCCCCAGCCTTGAGCGAATCAATCTTTTGCGGACAATGCCACGGACTCGGTCCCAACCTGGAACTTGACCACCCTTCTCAATGTGCAACTCTTTACGGCAGCTATCTCTTCTCCTATGTTGCCCATGGAGGAAGTGAATCCTGCCAGGAATGTCATATGGAGAAATCCGAGCTCGGTCATGACATGCAATCCTACAAGGACGAGGCGATGATTGATATGGCGCTCGATGTAAAAGTCGAGGGCCGCTCAATTTTCTGGCGCAAGAACAAGGCCGAGGGTGTGGTACCCATCGGTATCATAGACGTTTCCATGTACAACAAAGCGGGTCATGTGATTCCAGACGGCTGACCGACTCCTAACCGGCTGGTCCTGGATGTGACCGCAAAAACTGACGATGACACTGTAGTTTACAATGAGCAGAGAATTTACATGCCTTTCCCCGGCAGGTTCGGCAGAGGCAGCGAAATGGGCCGTGGTCCTTATGAAAAGAGTGGACTTTTGAGAGAAACAAGTCTGGCCCCTGGACAAACCAAGCATGAAACCTTTGAAATTTCCTATCCTTTTGAAGATCAGGAAAAGGATGGAACGTCCAGGCGGGAACTTCTCAAAGACGAACTGATCGTTACGGTTACCCTTTGGTATGTACCGTTCGGCGAGTTCGACGGCAATGAAGTCGCCTTCTATGAGGAAGAAAAGACTCTGGACCTGAAAGCTGAGTGGGTTTGGAGGTGACAGTCTAGTTTTAAACCCTTTGATTTAGCACCCCAAAGCCCGCATTCACTTTGTTTGCGGGCTTTTTGTTTTAGCTGAGTTCACTAAAACATAAATGTGAATATGAGTTGCAAGAATAAAATAATGTGGTATATATTTAGTTGTTTAATTATTTAGTTTACTCATTAATCGTTTGTAGTACTTTATCTAAGTACTCCCTAATCGATAACCAATCTCCATAACCACTAACCATTCAAAAAGGAGACATGACGATGAAGTTTAAGACCATAGCAAAATTCATCCCCATGGTGTTGATGCTGGCGCTGATTATGTCAGGGTGCGCTCAACAATCAGGTACCACCTCTGCAACCCAGGAACCCAAACCTGCAGCAGTTGCCGAGAAAAAGGACGCCAACGTTCTTAAAGGCCCCATCGTAGGAAGATCGAACAAAGCTAAAACCATATCCATTACGGTTGGCGCTGGAGATGCTGCCAAGACCATGATGCTGCGCTTTGATGACAACACAGAGGGTTTGGATTTCGCCAAGAAAGGCGAAGCTGCCATTATCAATTGGGAACAACGCGGTGATGATAAATTTGCCACTGTGATCAAACCCAAACTAGCCAAATTGCCAGAAGGAGTTACTGAAATAAAAGTTGACGAACTCTACCAGCTTCTTGAAGACCAGGTTCCCATGACTCTGGCAGACGCCCGACCGGGGATGCGCTATAACCAGGGTCATCTCCCCACGGCCGTTTCGATTCCAGTGCCACTGCTGAAAGAGAAAAAAGCAGAGGTCCTGCCCGAGGACAAAGACAAACTTCTGGTATTCTACTGCGGCGGCTATACCTGAGGCATGTCGACTTCAAACGCCGGTCTGGCGAAAAAACTCGGCTACACCAATGTAAGAGCATTTCTCGCAGGCGAACCCGCCTGGAGCGAGGAAGGTTATCCTGTGTATGCCTCAAATACATTCGTTGATAAAGGCAATATCGTTCTTATCGATCTGCGCAAAGGTGAGGCGCCGGTGAACGGACGAATTCCACGTTCGGTACAGATTCACTACGAGCAATTAGAAGAGAGGATGGATGATATCCCGCGCAATGCCCCTGTGACTCTTTACAGCGATAACATGACTGAAGTCACCGATGCTTATGAAGACTTGAAGGCCGAAGGCTTCAAAACAGTGTCTTTGGTGAATGGCAATTATCAGGGATGGGTCGCTTCCGGAGGAAAAGTTGAGACGGGCCCGATCTTTTCCAACGAAATCAAATGGGTCCGCATACTTGGTAAAGGTGAAGTCTCGGTCGAAGAATTCAGAAAAGCAGTCAAAGGTGATCTTCCCGATACCTTCGTGATTGATGCCCGTACCCCTGAAGAAATCAAGGAACTCGGAATATTCACCAATACGGTCAATATCCCACTCGATGAGATTCCCAAGCGGATGAACGAGATTCCCAAGGACAAGCGAGTATTTATCCATTGTTCAACGGGTGCCAGAGCTGATCTCGCCTATCGAGAATTGATCGAAAACGACTACGACGTCAAGTTTCTGCTGCTCAACATCAGCGATCCCGAATGTGACTGTCCTATTATAATGCCCTAATAACAAACAACATCTGACTGCTGTTGAGAAGGGAACCACCGGAACGATCCGGAGGTTCCCTTTTTTTGTTTTCCCGTGTAGATTTGCCTCCTGTCCATACAAACACGAATTTAATTCTGTAATCGGGTGAATTATGAGTAACGACGACCAGAAAATCATCTATTCGATGATCAAAGTAAGCAAAAACTACAACAACAGGCCAGTTCTCAAGAATATTTCACTGTCCTATTTTTATGGCGCCAAAATAGGTGTGCTGGGCTTGAACGGATCGGGGAAATCCACCCTGCTCCGCATCCTGGCAGGAATAGACAGTGAATTTGACGGCCGGACCGTACTCGCCCCAGGCTATACCATCGATTACCTTGAGCAGGAGCCCTTACTTGACCCGGAAAAAACCGTTAAACAGATTGTTGAGGAAGGTGTCGATGAAACCCTGCAGCTTATTGCTGAATTCAATAATATTAACGAGCAGTTTGCTGAACCGATGAGTGATGATGAGATGCAGGCCCTCATCGATAAGCAGGCAGATGTTCAGGAGAAACTTGATTCATTGTCGGCCTGGGATATTGACAGCCGACTGGAGATGGCCATGGACGCCCTGCGCTGTCCCCCTTCGGACAGCAAGTGCGGGGACCTTTCCGGCGGAGAAAAACGACGGGTCGCCCTGTGTCGAATTCTACTCAAAAAGCCTGACATACTTTTACTTGACGAACCGACCAATCATCTCGACGCGGAGACCGTTGCCTGGCTTGAACGTCACCTCCAGGACTACAGTGGTACGGTCATCGCCGTCACGCATGACCGATACTTTTTGGACAATGTTGCGGGCTGGATTCTAGAACTGGATCGAGGTGCTGGTATTCCCTGGAAAGGAAACTACTCCTCATGGCTCGATCAAAAACAGAAACGACTCGCCGTAGAAGAGAAACATCAGAGTGATCGACAGAAGACGTTGCAGCGAGAACTCGAGTGGATACGAATGTCTCCCAAAGGAAGGCGTTCCAAATCCAAGGCCCGCATCAACTCGTATCAGGAACTTCTCGACTCCGGCACCACTGATAAGGTCAAAGAGCTCGAGATCTATATACCACCAGGTCCCCGGCTCGGGAAAAAGGTGATAGAGGCCAACAATGTAAAGAAGTGTTTTGGAGCCCGGGTTTTATTCGAAAATATGGAATTCATTCTGCCAGCCGGTGGTATAGTCGGAGTCATCGGTCCCAATGGTGCAGGTAAATCGACGCTGTTCAATATGATCACCGGTATGCTGGCTCCAGACGAAGGGACCATCAGCCTGGGCGATTCCGTAAAATTATCCTATGTCGACCAAAGCAGAGAGACACTTGCCCCTGAGCAAACTATTTATGAAACTATCTCGGAAGGTCAGGATAGTATCTGGCTGGGGACCAGAGAAGTAAACAGCAGGGCCTACGTGGCCAGATTCAATTTTTCAGGATCGGATCAGCAGCAGAAAATCTCACAGATCTCAGGTGGCCAGCGAAATCGGGTGCATCTGGCCAGAATGCTAAAGGAGGGAGGAAACGTATTACTGCTTGATGAGCCGACCAACGATCTTGATGTGAACACACTGCGGGCCCTGGAGGAAGCGCTCGAAAACTATCTGGGTTGTGTGGTTGTAATAAGTCATGATCGCTGGTTTCTCGACAGAATTGCCACCCATATCCTGGCCTTTGAAGGAGACTCCCAGACCGTCTGGTTTGAGGGGAACTACTCAGATTATGAACAAGATAGGAAAAAGAGGCTTGGGGCAGCCGCTGATCAGCCGCAACGGATAAAGTACCGGCATCTGACCAGGTGAGGATGATCTCAACTTTGCAGATTGTTGATATCGGCCACGGCAATACTCCCTTCTCTTACCAACAGCAGCCTGTCGTTACGATAAGCTAGAACGGTAGACGGGGGCGCCTTACCAAGCTCACCACCATCAACGATGAGATCTATCGACTCTTCGAAACTGTCGATCAGATCGGTGACCGTTCTGGCCGGTCGCTGACCACTGATATTGGCACTGGTTGCGGTAATAGCTCCTCCAGCCCGGCTGCAGATCCCGGTGGCCGCTTGATGTGATGAAATCCTGATACCGATGGTACCGGTTCCAGCGGTAAGCAATGAAGGAAGAGTCGGTCGGGCCGGAAAGATAAGAGTCAATGGCCCGGGCCAATAACGTTCAATCAACGGCTGGTAAATTGCAGGCGTTGTAATGGTCAGTCGGGAAAGATGTTCGACATCGTCGATGAGTACCAGCACCGGTTTGCTCGAAGGCCGCTGTTTGATTTCAAACAGCTGTTTGAGAGCCTGATCATTGAACGGATCTACCGCAAGTCCATAGGACGTCTCAGTTGGAATCGCTGCAATTCCGCCTGACATGATTACAGCAGCGGCGTCCCTGCTGTAATCATGTCTATCTATTGTTGTTATTCTACAACGAGATGTTTCTCGCCTTTTCATTAACTTCCTGGATCATTTTGTCACGGAACCTGACGAGCTTGTCGGCAATACTTTTGTCTTCCAGTGCCAGTATGCGGCAGGCTAAGACTGCAGCGTTTTTTGCTCCAGCCTTGCCAATTCCCATGGTAGCCACAGGTATCCCCGGGGGCATCTGCACCGTAGCCAGCAGCGCATCCATTCCTCCCAGCGGAGAAGCATCGAGGGGAACCCCAATGACCGGTAGATCGGTGTGCGAGGCAATAACTCCTGCCAGATGAGCGGCCATTCCGGCCCCGGCAATGATGATCTTGACCCCTCGTTCAGAAGCACTCTGGGTGTATTCCATGACCTTGGCAGGTGTACGATGCGCTGAAGCGACGGTCATTTCGCACTCAATTCCCATATCTTGCAGGAATTCGGCCGCTGCCCTCATTACCGGCAAGTCAGAATCGCTGCCCATCAAGATTCCCACCTTGGGGGTTTTCTCGACACTCTGATCCCGGTTTAGAGCTTTGGCTCCGATATCGGTGCGGAAAAAACAGCCTGTCCATTTTATCTCGGCAACCCCTTTATAGGCTCTGGATATTGCAGTTTTCAAATCCTTACCAACGGCAGTAATTCCCAACACTCTGCCGCCAGCATTTACCAATCGCCGTTTTTCTATCGCCGTCCCGGCATGAAACACCTCTACCCCGGGTACTGCGTTTGCTTTGCTTATACCTCGAATCATTTTGCCCTTCTCGTATGAGCCGGGATATCCACCTGATGACATAACCACGCATACCGTTGGACGTGGATCTATTTTCATGTCGATGGTGTCGAGTTTGCCATCGATTGCCGCCTCAAAAATATCGACCACATCACTTTTCAGCCTCATAAGCAGCGGCTGGGCCTCAGGATCACCAAACCGACAGTTAAACTCCAGTACATTTAATTTATCACCATTAATCATCAGTCCAGCATAGAGCATACCTTTGTAGGGTCTTCCTTCAGCCGCCATTCCTCTGACGGTCTGCAGCATCACCTTTTCCATCACGTACTCAGAAATTTCATCGGTAACCACGGGTGCCGGACTATATGCTCCCATTCCTCCGGTGTTAGGTCCCAGATCGTTGTCAAATATAGGTTTGTGATCCTGTGAAGTGGGCAGAGGCAAAACACTTTTCCCGTCGGTAAAGGCAATAAAAGAGGCTTCTTCACCTATGAGACATTCTTCAATAACCACCTTCTTTCCAGCATCGCCAAATACCTTATCGATCATGATCTGATCAACAGCATCTTTGGCCGCCTCAACTGTGGCTGCGACTATAACGCCTTTCCCGGCTGCCAGACCGTCAGCCTTGACAACTATTGGAGCCCCGCACTTATCGATATACTTCTTAGCCTTCTTGGCGTCTTTGAAAACTTTGAACTGG
This sequence comes from uncultured Desulfofustis sp., assembly GCA_905479735.1. Classification (GTDB taxonomy): domain Bacteria; phylum Desulfobacterota; class Desulfobulbia; order Desulfobulbales; family Desulfocapsaceae; genus JABDQA01. Next base: position 32,078 of record CAJQNS010000069.1, on the reverse strand, counting down.
GCAGTGGGAATATCGTACTTAGCCAGAAATTCTTTGGTGAAAACCTTACTTCCTTCAAGAATTGCCGCCTTTCTGGTTGGACCGAAAATACGAAGCCCTTTTTTCTCGAACAGATCGACGACTCCTTCAACCAGGGAAGCCTCGGGACCGACGACGGTCAGATCAATCTTTTCTCTGACCGCAAAATCGGCCAGGCTTTTTACATCAGTTGCTGAAATATCAATGCATTCAGCCAGTTTTTTTATCCCGGCATTTCCAGGCGCACAATAAACTTTTTCCACCTTGCGGCTCTGTTTGATTTTCCATACCAGAGAATGCTCCCTACCACCTGAACCAACGACCAGTACTTTCATATTCCCCCCTTATGATCTGAGTCAATTTTAAGAGAAATTATTATAATATATCGGATACTTACTGCACAAGAACAAATATCTTCAAGAGAGAGATTATCGACTGAATTCCAGTCTAATAAGTTTACACAAAATAGTCAGTCTAAATTGCTCTTGGTAACTCGAAATTAACAATATATTTGACAAACGTTTTCCCAATGAGTAAATGAATGAATAGTCATTCACTTGCTGATTACCTCTATTACCTTCCATTATGAAATCGGTAGACAAACACAACAAAATCATCATCTCTGCCACAAAAGTGTTCGCTAAAAAGGGATTCTTTAACGCCAGAATCTCAGATATTGCCAAAGAGGCAAAAGTTGCCGACGGCACAATCTATCTCTACTTCAACAACAAATTCGACATCCTTATTTCTGTCTTGGAAGAAGAGATCGGTAAAATTATCGAACAGATCGAAAAAGCGATCGAACAAGAAACCGATCCTGAGAAAATGCTGAATATTTTCATCGAGAAACATTTGTCAGCAATGAAGCAGAATAAGAATCTGGCAGAGGTAATTCATATAGAACTGCGCCAGAGCGATCGTTTGGTCAAGGAATACAGGAACACCTCGTTCAAACAATACATCGATATGATATCGAAAATTATCAAAAAGGGTCAGGAACTTGGCATCTACAGAACTGATATCCTGCCGGATATAGCTAAACGCGCCTTTTTTGGAGCCCTTGATGAGGTTTCCAGGATCTGGACAACACCTGGAAACGTTCAGTATTCAGTTGAGCAGACCTCAGAGCAGATCATCGCACTTTTTTTGACTGGAATGCGGACAACTTCTTGAACTCAGTGGCCGCGGCTGATCATGAAAGCCCTGAAGCATTGATATCCATAACCTCGAACTCTCTCTTTCCTCCCGGTGTCTGAGCCAGTACTTCGTCGCCGACCTCCTTGCCGATCAGACTCTTTCCCAGTGGCGAAAGCACTGATATGGAACCGTTCTTCACATCTGACTCTTCGGGTCCCAGTAATTGATAGGTAATCTCCTCGTCTGTATCGAGATCCAACAAGCTGACCACGGTTCCAAAGACAACACGCTGACTGTTGACTTGCGTGCAGTCAATTACTTCGGCCCGACTTAATTTATCCTTCAATTCGAGGATACGACCTTCGATAAGCCCCTGTCTCTCTTTAGCGGCATGATATTCGGCATTCTCCTTCAAGTCGCCATGGCCCCTGGCCACCTCAATCGCTTTAACTACCTCTATCCTGTCTTTTCTTTCCAAGCGCACCAGTTCGTCTCTTAATTTCTGGTGTCCGGTTCGAGACATGGGAATACGCGTTACCATAAATTCTCCTAAAAAAAATCCTGCAACAGCGTGACAACTCTATTGCAGGCTTGTGAAATTAGTTCTTTACCAGCGGTAGATTAACGAAATATACCCTTTGAGATTATCATAGTCATCCGAAATCACTGTTGAGAAAGTACCTTTTACTAAAAATGGTTGGGCGATTTCAAGTAAAATATTCGCCTCAAATTCGTTAACCAACACATCATTCGTTTCATAACCGACCGCATATAATGCTGAGAACGAACTGGTTCCGCTCTGCAGTCTTCCCGTCGGCCAGAGTTCTAACTTGTAAAGGGCAGCCAATCGATGTTTCCAATAATCGCTTGGGCTCCAATAGCTGAGTCCTACAGAATCGTCTCCGTTATCCGCTGCTGCCGCCGATTGATTATCTATCTCGTTTTGCAACTTAAGATAGCTATAGGTAAGATCGACTGAACTACGGTCTCCGAACCAGCGGTACCCCCCCCACAGATAGTAACGCTCGCCCTCGTTGCCGTCATTGTAATCGAAAAAACTCAAATCAAAGCCAAAAAACATACCAAACAGGTAATCAAGATCGAGACCGATCTGAACATCTTGTCTATAAATATTATTCTCCAGTGAATCTATAGTATCGTCCACTGGTTTCTGTCTTACAGCCCCAAACAGGTCTACTCTCCGTTCCAGCGACCCTTTGAATATCAGGTCATAGATGAGAAAACTGTCCCCATCGGTCTCGAAGTCCTCGAATCCCAATTTAACCGATCCTTCAGTGGTATCGCCGAATTGGATTGCATAATTACCAAGGAGATAATTGCTCTTGGCAAGTGTTGATGCAAAACTGTTCCCATACTCGTTACGCCCAAACTGAACGCCAGCCTCCTGGGAAAGAGTCGGTTTGATCTCGAGTCCGCCTCCAAGATATTTCTGAGTTATGTTTTTGAACCCGTCTCTTCCCTCTTCTCTTTTATACATCCCGTCGAGCGACAAGTTCGGCTGTCGGCGGCGAATGGATTTTTCCGTCGCCTGTGAAAGATCGGGGTAAAAGATAGATTTTTCCTGGATCGTTTCGAGCAGCTCGGTCTCTTGTTTGTGTCTACCGAGTCTTCCGTAGACGGTGGCCAGATCAGGGTAGATAGGTTCTGTCAACTCATCGCCTTCTTCTAGGAGCTCCTTATAATCTAATTCAGCCTTATAAAATTCTCTTGCTTTTAATGATGACTTGGCTGTCATCTCTTTGTCTACAATTTTGCTCCACCGGTAATGGTTGTAATATTCGGTGCTGATCTGGTTGATATCAAGTTCCAAGTTGGCGGCAACAAAATCGATTGACATCAGCAGATCGACAAGCTCCTGTTCAGTCAGGTCCAAAATGCCATTTTCGGCCAGGTAATGTGAAGCCCGGGAGCTGAGTTCAGGACTCCTCTGCAGCAGATCGATAAGTTTGTCGATATTACGCCTCAATTCGGTGTCGAGCAGGCCATACACATCTAGAGATTCTTCCCATTTGTCATCCGACCATAAAGCCCTGGCCCACATCAGCTTGGCCTCGGGGTAAGCCATCGAATCGATCGTCTGGTTTATACCGTTTTTCCTGCCTGTCTCATCTGTAGCGACGGAGAAAATTGAAAAAATTGATTGGGGAGCACCGAGCATACTCTCTAAGCGTATCGCCTGATCCCTGAAATGCGCTTCCGCACTGAAATTGTCTGCCAGAGTCTGGTAAATACCAAGCGCCAACAGATTTTCTCCTGCCGATTTAGCACTCTGGGCAAACAGGGTCTTAGCACGTATCGACTGGGGCAGTTGGGCAGTTAGGGCCTCTGAGATAAGCTGTGCCTCTTCGAACCGCTCCAGACGTATAAGAGCTTCGCTAAGAGCAAACCCTTCTCTGTAAGACAGTTCTGCAAGAGCTCCAGAGTCGAAAAGTTCAGGGTGGTTCTTCGTTTCACGAGCAGCTATGAAGTAACGGCTCTCCAGTTGCTCCACACCCTTGAACTTTGGTCGAAAACGTTTAATCAGAGAGAGGCAATCCCGATACTGATTGTTTTGCAGATAATGATCAATGATAAAAAGTAGAATCTCTACATCTTCGGCAACAACTCGATTGGATCTAAGCTGGGTGTTCAGATGAAACAGCGCTTTCTGATAGGTATCTAGCCCGCCGAGAAGTTGATCCTGCAGCAGATTCAAGTGAAACAGAACGCTTTTTTGAGAAAGATCCAGTTTGACCTTGGAAGTCTGCACCTTTTTCTCTAATGCACCAAGCCAGACCTCAGCCTGAAGCGGATCTTCTCTGAGGATTTGATAGCCTGCCAGCAAAAGATAACCATCTGCGTTGAGAGGGTGCCGGACAGCAAACTCTCTTAGGATCTGCTCGGAGACAAAAGGTCGATTACTCTTTAAATAGGCGCTTGAGAGCTCTCTTGACATTCTCGATAGCACTTTAGGCTCAAGGTCCTGATCCGCCATTGCCTGATAAAATTCATGGGCTTCGTCAATTAGATCGTTATCGAGCAACCCAAAGAAAAAGGTCTCTTTTAGTTCTAATGCCTGCAGCGTTCTGTCTTTCTTTGTGGATTCATAAAAAGATCTCATCTTATCAACCAGTCCGAGTTTGCCGGTTAAATAGACAGCCTCCCTTAGAATAGACTGGTCGGAAGGTTTGATCTTTAAATAATCGCCGAAACTTCTCAATTGTTTCAGGTCGAGTCCGCTGCCATCTTCACACTGGGCCCGCAGGATGAAAAAATTACCATTTTTCAGATGGTGCTCCTCGATGCGATTGAGGAAGGTCAGACATTCGCCGTACAAATTGTTCTTCATGTACAATTTTGATATTTTGGCGACTATTTCAAATTCTTTCGGTTCATGACTATTGATAATCTGCAGAACCTCTATCAGATCTCTTTCCTTTCCACGCCCCATCTCTTCGAGCATATCTGCCATTGCTCTGTATATACCGATGCGGTCAGGTGTTACCCGGGCGAGATCCCTCCACAACATCCAGACCCCGTCATTTTCAACGATCGCCAGCAGATCGTTGGCCAGAATCAGCTCCAGAGTACTGATTTCCGATGAGACATCAGCACCGTCTGGAAATTCCTTACGGTATTGCTGAAAATAGTGTAGCGCACGATCCGTCCTTCCGAGGCTGAAAAGATAGATTCGAGCCACTGCCAGCATATAGTCTTTCCTGCGTATCTCTTTATCAAGCAGTTCCAGCATATGAGGAAGTGCTTTTCGCATCTCTCCCTGCTCATAGTAAAAATCGGCCAGCTTTATTCTCTCTCCTGTATCCTCCGGATTTGACTGCAGATAGAGTTCACGCTGGACTGCAGCCTCTTCAGTTGCATCGGATTTGTCAAAAGTGGCAGCCGCTTCAACTCTCACAGTCGGCTCGACCTCTTCGTTGTTGATCAGTTCAAGATAGTAATGAGCGGCTCGATCAAAGTTTTTCTGCCTACTATAATGACGCGCGAGTTCTAAGATTTGTTGAGACTCAAGTACACCCCTCTGGTAGAGCTGCTCCAGCAATGGAACAGTCAGCTCTTTTTTTCCCAGTTCAGTAAAAGAGTCTATCAAACCAAGCAGGGCGATCTCTGACTCTGGTCCACCAGGGTCGAGTGCCAGCGCGCGGCCAAAGAATTTAGATGACAGATCGGCTTTACCCAGTGCCTGCGCGACCTCACCGCCACTGACCAGATATTCAAGTTTCTCTGGGGCGCTCTCTACCAGGCTCTCGAGAATTGCGAGAGCCCGTTCATACTCTTCGACTGCTATATAACTCTTGCATAACTCCCACTTTACTTCTTCGATAAGGGGTTTTTCCCGAAGCACTTCATGATATTTACTGATGGCTTCTTTGAATTGTTGCTGTTGTGCCAGGTTGCGGGCCTCATCCCAACGCTTCTTCCAGAGCGGATCCTCTGATCTCTGATTTACGACGGTGATCGACTTGTCGGATTCCAGGGGTGCCGCATGCAGTAAAAAAGCAAAAAAACAGAAAGCGATGCTGGCCGAAAAAAGAAAATATTTAAAAATTCGATGGGATGGAGGTTGGATCACTAAGACACTCAGCTCGGACAGCCGTCCCTGATTATGATTGATGTGCACATCGTCATGACCGAAACCGGCGCATGAACCTCAGTGCGTATCTTTCATCGCCGATTTTGAATTCTATACGGCGGGTTCCAATTGCTGATCTTATCTATAAAATTGTGCAATGGATTTTACAACATATTCCTGCATATCTGGGGTAAGGCCCGGATAAATAGGCAGAGCGAGAGTTTCCTCTGCCGCTTTCTCGGTCTGGGCCATCGGAGGGGGGGTAAAAATATCGGTTAGACATTTCTGTTGGTGCAGCCCCAAAGGATAGTAGATCTCAGTGGCAATCTGTTGTTGCTGCAGCCAGCTGCGCAATTCATCACGTCTTTCCACCCTGATAATGTATTGGTTGTAGATATGGTAATTGCGCTTTAGGTCATTGTCGCCATTACAATTTCCATATACAGCCTCCGGGGTGGATACCGGAATGGAGTTAAGGGCCTGTTTTTCGGCAAACAGGGCGTTGTAATTTTCAGCATTCTGACGTCGCTGCCGATGCCATTGCTCAAGACGTCTAAGCTTTATTCTCAAAACAGCAGCCTGGATTGGATCCAATCTGAAATTCCCGCCAACCACACTATGATAATATTTGGGTTCGCCGCCGTGATTTCTCAGGAGTCGGACTCTGTCGGAAAATTTCTCATCACGACTTACCACCATGCCGCCGTCACCTATGGCCCCAAGATTTTTGCTTGGGAAGAAGGAGAAACAGCCCGCCAATCCCATCGAACCAGCTTTTTTCCACTCCTTTTCTCCGTTGCTGGAATAAACAGCTTCAGCCCCAATCGCCTGCGCCGCATCTTCGATGACAGCTATCCCATACTGTTCAGCGAGCTCAACAATAGGACTCATATCTGCACACTGACCATAGAGATGAACAGGAATTATTGCCTTTATCTTTCGAGCGCTATCATCGGCCAGCACCTCCGCAACCCGCAATGGATCTATATTGAAGGAGACAGGATCGATGTCAGCGAACACAGGGATGGCTCCAAGACGGATAATCACACCCATGGTGGCAAAAAATGAGTAAGGCGTTGTCAGGACCAGATCTCCCGGACCGACGCCCAGCGCCATAAGCGATACCAGCAATGCATCTGTACCGCTGGAAACCCCGACGGCCCCTGCAACGTTGCAATAGCTGCACATTTCTTCTTCGAGACCCTCAACTTCGGGCCCCTGGATGTAGCGGGTCGATTCGACGACCTCGATTACCTTCTCTATGATTTCCTGTCTCTGTTCCTCCAGCGTAGGCCCGAGGTCAAGCAAAGGTACATTCATCTTCGTATGGTGGTAGAGTGATATTAGGGGACCGGGAGACTGAAGGATCAGTCGGAGGCGTTGACAATAATTTTTTCGCCATCAAAAAAATCTACGATATCAGGCATTTCAGCCTCTAGATATTTTTTCATTTTAGCCAGAAGATTAACTTCGATCTGCCTTACCCGCTCACGGGATATATCAAATTTATCGGCGATATTCTGAAGGGTCATGGGTTCATCTGTGAGCAGACGATCCTCAAGTATCATGCGCTCTTTATCGTTGAGATGTTCTTTCAGCTGCTCCAGCAATTCAGCAAGCCTCAGCTTCATTTGCTTGCCGGCAATCGTCGATTCTATGCTCGGATCGTTACTGGGTATGAAACTTTTCTGCTCGTCATCAGAATCGTTTTTAACCGGGCTTTCCAGGGAAACATCCCAACTGTCCATTCGCTGACTCATCTCAACAACTTCTTTTTCCTTGACGTTGAGCCGTTCAGCGAGCAGCTTGGGTTCAGGTTTAAACCCCTGGGCCTCGAGCAATTTCTTTTCTTTGTTAAGGCTGAAAAACAACTTACGCTGGGCCTGAGTGGTACCGATTTTTACCAGGCGCCAGTTATCCATGATAAATTTCAGCACATAAGCTCTGATCCAGTAGGCTGCATAATAGGAGAACTTGACTCCGCGGTAGGGGTCGAATTTTTTGGTGGCCTGGACCAGTCCTACATTTCCCTCCTGAATCAGATCCATAAAGTTCTGCATCCAATATTTCTGGAAATCCATCGCCACTTTGACGACCAGGCGCAGATTGGAGGAGACAAGGCGATACGCTGCATTAGGATCGCCGCTCTCTCTGAATTGAATGGCCAGTTCCTCGGTTTCTTCACGGGTCAGTAGCTCGTACTGACTTATTTCCTGCAAATATCGATGCAATGCAGGATTGCTGAGAACCGGCAGATTTTCATCGTCGGAAATCGCCACCAGTGGATTTTCGTGGGGCACGACTTGCGGTTTTGTTGAATTTTTCTTTTTGCTCATCTATAGTTATCTCCAAGGCGAGCTTGGGGCGATATTCAAAAGACCAAAAGAGTAAGAATACTACCTTAATGCAAGGAAAGTGCAATTATAATGTGCTTTTCACCTAAAATATGAGGCTATCTTACCCAATTATACCCTACCATATTCATTTTTCAGATTAATATTTTATTTTCCAAACTTTTATTTCTATGCTAAAAGGCCGTTCTCTCTTTTATATCTGCTCCAACAACAGCCACCTCTTAGTTTGCTTCAGGAACAATGGAACACATACGTAATTTCAGCATTATAGCGCACATAGACCATGGCAAGTCTACCCTTGCTGACCGGATGATTCAGCTCTGCGGTCTCGTTTCCGCGAGAGATTTCAAGGATCAACTCCTCGATAATATGGAGATCGAACGTGAGCGGGGTATTACCATCAAGAGCCAGACAATCTGCCTACCTTACCAGGCTGAAAACGGCAAGACTTATGCCTTGAACCTGGTAGATACCCCAGGCCATGTCGACTTCAGTTACGAAGTTTCCAGAGCCCTTGCTGCCTGTGAAGGAGCACTATTGATTGTCGATGCCGCCCAGGGTGTGGAGGCCCAGACTCTGGCCAATCTCTACCTGGCCATGGAAAATGATCTGGAGGTTATACCGGTGGTCAATAAAATCGATCTGCCGTCGGCCGAGCCCGAATCTGTAAGCCTGCAGATAGAGGAGGATCTTGGCCTCGACAGTGATATGATTCAACTCTGTTCAGCAAAGTCAGGAGAAGGTGTCAAACAGGTTTTTGAGGCCATTATTAACTACCTCCCTCCTCCAGAGGGAGACAGTGGTGCCCCGCTCCAGATTCTTATCTTCGATGCTAATTACGATCCCTACCGGGGCACTGTAATTTCCTGCCGTATAATCAACGGTGTGGTCCGGCCTGGGGATCAGATCAGCTTCATGTCAACCGGAGCCTCCTACAGGGTTGAGGAAGTCGGCCTTTTCAGGGTTAGGAAAGAACCACAGAAAAAACTTGAGGCCGGGGAAGTGGGTTATATCCTGGCCGGCATCAAGTCGGTTTTCGATGCCAAACCCGGCGACACTATCACCCACACAGAGGCAAAATGCGCCACGCCGCTGCCTGGGTTCAAAGAGGTACTACCCGTCGTCTTTTCATCCATTTACCCCATATCCTCTGACGACTACGAGGATCTTGGCACAGCCCTGGAGAAATTACAACTCAACGATGCTGCGCTAAGCTTTCAGAAAGATTCATCAGCGGCGCTCGGCTTTGGGTTTCGCTGCGGATTTTTAGGCCTTCTGCATCTCGAAGTCGTTCAGGAAAGACTTGAACGGGAATTTGACATCTCGCTGATTCTGACGGTCCCTTCGGTTCGCTACCAATTCACCATGAGCGACCAGAGTCAACTCATGGTGGACAACCCCGCCCATTTTCCCGATCCTTCGAGCATCAGTCAGATAGAGGAGCCCTATATCAAAGCTTCTATACTTATTCCGGAGCGCTATATGGGAGTGGTTATGACTCTCTGCATGGAGCGGCGAGGTGAGAATACCAACTATCACTACCCCACTCCCGGCAGGATTGAATTCACCTGCGAACTGCCACTCGCAGAGGCAATCTATGATTTTTACGACAGGCTTAAATCGATAACTCAGGGCTACGGCTCCTTCGACTATGAACTTGTCGATCACCGCTCCGCCGATCTGGTCAAACTTGACATCCTGGTCAATGGAGAGGTAGTCGATGCACTTTCACAGCTGGTCCATCGGGCCAGCGCCAGAGCCCGAGGACTGAATGCCTGTGAACGTTTGAAAGACGAAATTCCTCGCCAGATGTTCAAAATAGCCATTCAGGCGGCTATCGGCACCAACATTATCGCCCGCACAAATATCTCGGCCTTACGGAAAGATGTCACCGCCAAATGCTACGGGGGGGATATTACTAGAAAACGAAAACTGCTGGAAAAACAGAAAGCGGGCAAGAAGCGAATGAAAACGGTAGGTAACGTCGATATTCCCCAAAACGCCTTTCTCGCCGTTTTGAAGCGCGAGGGAGATTGACATTATCAGGGGGAGGAGGAGCGTGTGCGTCTATTTCAACTCTCGGGATTGCCGATCAATCAAGCGGCAACGTCGTTAACATTTATACCTTTGTTCTGCATGATCATTTCCATTTCCTGTCTGCTCAAAACGGAGACTTCCTGCCGCGACAGATAGACAATGCAATCCTGACAGATGTTAAAGGCTTTTTTGTCAACTTCACTGAAAATATCCCAACAATCTCTGTGCGGATTCTCTTTAGCCGGGCACTTGTGGTCGTCTCCACACTTCATAATTACCCAGCACGGCAGTTCGGAAAACGGTGACATATCATACTCCTCTATAAATTTATAGGCGACGAGATGGGATTTTAATGTATCGACAGGACACTGGCAAGAATATTTTACCAGCGATGGGAGCATCATTGTGGCAGGCAGTGATAAAGGACAAAGATCACGAATAATTTTTTTAGAATTTGATTGTGCTCTAGAGACAAAAGAACTCTATTTGGTAGATAGGCTTCGTTCCAGTCTGGCGAGCAGTTGATCTTTGCCCAATTTTGTTACCGCCGAGAAAACCACTCTTTCTTCGGGGCTGAGTCCGTGACCCGCATCCAAGATAGCGGCCATCTTATTCCTCTTGTTCCCTGATAATTTATCGGCTTTGGTATAGACCGCCAGAGATGGGATAGTGCGCTGCTTAAGCCAGAGGAGCAGTTCCCTGTCCTGTTTTTTTGCCTCATGCCGCAAGTCCATGATTACGACAACCAGACGCAGTTGTCTGCGGGTTTCGAGATATGAGGCGATCAGTGAGCCCCATTGAGCCTGCATCTGTTTAGAAACCTTAGCGTAACCATAGCCAGGAAGGTCCACAAAGTTACAGGTCCCATCCACAAGGAAGAAATTCAAGCCCTGCGTTTTACCGGGACGTGAGCTGACCTTGACGAATTTTTTCCGATTAAACAGCGCGTTGAGCAGGCTCGATTTACCAACGTTCGATCGGCCTGCGAAGGCTATTTCCGGTAGCTCGTCCTCGGGCAGCTGCTTGAGGCTGTGAACACTTAACTGAAAGAAGGCTTCATTGAGGTTCATCTTGGTATCCCCTGGCAAAATCAGATAACCTTATTCAACGGATACTCGATAATTCCTTCAGCGCCCTTTTCTATCAAACGCGGGATCAGATCCCTGACCACATCTTCGGAAACCACAGTTTCAACTGAAAACCAATCGGATTGGTAGAGATTGGCAATGGTCGGAGCATTGAGGCTCGGCAGAATCTGCACCACCCGATCGAGATCTTCATTTTGAACATTCATTTTCAAACCCACGATCCGATCAGCTCTCAAGGCACCTTGCAGGAGCAGTGAGATGTTTTCTATTTTCTTCCGTTTCCAGGGATCCTGCCAGGCTGCCTTGTTGGCAATCAACTGGGTATTTGATTGCATCAGCTCATGGATAATCCTAAGGCCGTGAGCTCTGATGGTACTCTCAGTTTCGGTGACCTCTACCACCGCATCGGCGAGACCGGCGACTACTTTAGCCTCGGTGGCGCCCCAGGAAAATTCGATGTCCACCTCGATGTTTCTTTCTTTGAAAAAACGTGTGGTGACATTGACAAGCTCGGTTGCCACTTTCTTGCCCTGCAGATCCTCTATCGATTTGATATCAGAATCGCCGGCCACAGCAATCACCCAGCGTGTCGGTTTATTACTAACCTTCGAGTAGACGAGGTCAGCCACAATGATCGCATCAGAATCGTTTTCCAGCGTCCAGTCCTTGCCTGTAATTCCTGCATCGAGCATACCGCTCTCAATGTATCTCGACATTTCCTGAGGTCGACAGATAGAGCAGTCGAGTTCAGAATCATCTATTTTGGGAAAATAATTTCTCGCCGCCGGCTTGATCAGCCAACCGCCTTTTTCGAACAACTCAATGGTTGCCTTCTCAAGACTTCCTTTGGGCAATCCTAACTTCAACACATTCATAACCTACTCCGCAATTCAGCTTTCTGAGCCGTAGACATCTGCCGGATCAAATACCTGTTTTTCGATGACCTCCAAATCGTCCATGTTCAGTTTTCTATAAAAGCAGGTCGGGTATCCATTGTGGCAGGCGGCCCCCCCAAGTTGATCTACCCTATAGATGACACAGTCAGAATCACAGTCAACCAGAATTTCTTTTATTTTCTGGACATTACCTGAGCTTTCACCCTTGAGCCAGATTTTATTTCGTGATCTGCTCCAGTAGTGGGCTGTACCGGTCTCAACGGTCCGGTTCCAGGCTTCCTCGTTGATGTAGGCAAGCATCAGTACCGCCCCGCTCCGGTACTCCTGGGCGATAGCAGGAATCAATCCATCAGAAGACTTATTAAAGTCGAGTTTCACCATGTTTTTTCACACCTTAGAGCAGAGTCCCGATGATGGACCCTAAAACCTCTTTTGAAACGATCTGTTCAGAGGGCACCACATTATGATTCTGATCACTATTTGTCAAGAACTGTAGGAGTTTCATCTTATTTGACACTGAACACCTAAATCACTATTGTGCTGGTTCATCGAAACAGTAGCGGCGCGGAGTAAAATTATCGATATTACTTTCTACACAGGACAGCATATCAGCATGAGTATTGTAAAAGAAAATGACAACATCGTGATAACATTCACGGGTAAACTGGACAACGGAATTGTATTCCTCGAAGTCCCCTCTTCTGAACCCATGAAAATTAAACTTGGCGACAGCGAGCTACCCCCCACTGTAGAAATGGCTGTTGTCGGCATGGAGAAGGGAGAAAGCAAAAAGATACGCGTCTCTCCCGATGAGGGTTACGGTCCCCGTATGAAAGATCTGCTTCACGAAGTCCCAAGAGAAACATTTGGCGATCGCATCGATCCCAAACCAGGCATGGTTCTCTCTCAGAAGGTGGAGAAAGACGGCCTCGAAAAGAAAGTTCCGGTGACAGTGATCGAAGTCAAAGATGACATGGTCGTCCTTGACTACAACCATCCGCTGGCGGGTCATCATCTCACCTACGAATTAACGGTGATAGATATCGGTTGAGTCGAACCGGACGGTATATGATGGTTACTTAAATTATCGGAGTTGAAGCATCTTCGATTCAGACGATCACTCCACCATCAGTGGCGGCTGGTAGCCCAGAGCTCCGCTGAAATCTGCTTCATCTGTCTGCGCCCCCCTGAAGTCCGCATCAGTCAAATCCGCCTCGCTAAGATCAGCTTTATAAAGATCAGCTTTGCGCAGATCGGCTTCCCTCAGTTGGGCCCCTCTCAAGGTAACACCCTTGAGGTTTGTTCCAGCCAGATCGGTCTTATTCAAAACAGCCCCGCTCAGATCGGAACCTTCCAGATCGGCTCCGCTCAGATCCTTTCCGGAAAGATCCACTCCCATGAGATTGCACTCGTAACAGCGTTTGCTATCGAGCAGTTTTTCTATGATCTGTTCTGACGAGGACACTGTCGCTAAAACCGTATCCGCACCAGCTGGCGAAACTTCTTCTGCGGCTTCTACAACTTCTGTGGCCAGATCGGTTTCAATCACTGCTTCGTCCTTTTTCTCTTCAACTGCAGCTACAGTATCCCTTGGTTCAGGAGTTACCACCGCCTTTTCCTCTGGGGAAACGTCACCTACTTTCTCATCAACCTCGACGTTCGCCTGCTTGACCGGGGCGACAGTTTTAACCGCCGGAGCTGCCCCTGATGCGATGGAACCATCGGGCTCATCGGGATTTTGATTTCCCGCAGCCACCGCAGCTTTTTTCTGATCCATTACTTCTTTCAGCTCACTCTGCTCAACAACGTTGGCACTGTCGCCAGACAGAGCCTCATCTGTCTCCTCAGGCTGCACGGTATCAGTGGTCATGGCGATCTTCTTGTTGTCGATCACCTCCTGCGGTTGGTTCATATCAGTAACTTCTGCGGCGTCATCAGGCTCAGCTGCGACCTCTTCGATTTTCGCAGAATCTTCAGCCACCGCAGCCTTTTTCTGATCCATTACCTCTTTCGGTTGAGCCTGGTCCGGGATATACACCTTCTCGGTGATTTCATCTGGCAGGTCACTGGCAACGGACTGGCCCTCCACCACAGTACCGTCCATGATGCTTCCCTGAATAAAGGCACCGTCGAGAAGTGCACCTCGCAGATCAGCTCCCCTGAGATCGGCATTGGCCAGATCCGCACCTCCGAATTTGGCATCCCTTAAGTTTGCACCAGACAAATTGGCCTCAGAAAGATCAGCGAGAAAGAAGGTGGCGCCGCTCAAATTGGCATCCGATAAATCGGCACCGATTAAAATCATGCGATTAAGATCGGCACCTTTTAAATTACAGCCTACACAAGCGTTCGTGCGTACAAGATTATCTATGTTCTGCTGAATTGCCTGGCTATTCTCATCGGCAGATACGGTGTTGCAGTACATTGTCAGTACCAACACGGCTGCACAGAATCCGGGATAACTCCTCAGGGTCATTTGTTTTCTCCAGGATAATTAATTGTTGAGCTACTCAAAGTCACTGGCTCCGTTTATACCAGATCTCAAATTTTGTTTAAACATGGTTGTTCAGCGGCTAGCCTTCCATTGCCATGGAGGAACTGGATCGTTCCCGCTCCACAGCCCCCGTCTTTGTTTTTTTGCCTCCGCCTGAAGATGCTTCCAGCGCTGGCACACAGGCTCACGGCAGTAACGGTCATACACCCAGCTATGACCATTGGCCACCATTGCCTCGTTTACGTTTAAGTCCTTTATCTTGAGCAGTGACACGTACCTGCCGTAGCGGTCCTGATATTTGATATAAAGTAGTCCCTTCTGCCCCATTACCATCTTTTTCAAACCATTCCTGGCCGGGATACTATCGGGCTGATCATACTCTGGCGCATCAATTCCCCATAGCCTGACCTCCATCTTTTTGGTGCCGTTTCGAACCACCAGAGAATCTCCGTCCACTACATAATCGACAATTATAGCAGCAGGACCCTGGGCTGCCCAAGCTATCCTCTCCGTGAAGTCAAAGGCTGCCAAAAAGCAGATCAAGCAGAGGAAGAACCACGATCTATCAGTTCTTGGCAGCACGGCAGTTTTCATACAATTCGGCATTGAAGATTTTGAGTGGTGGCTCCCATAAACAAAAACTAAGTGTCAGATTTTTGTTAAAATAGTATACGTCTGATATCATTCTCACTGGATATTCAAGTAACCGTTGTGGTTTTATTTACAATTGCCGTTATTTACTTGTTTGCGGATCAGACTGTATGCTATAGTTTATGGCGTAAAACGACGTGTCCATTTTTTGACATGATAGCACACGAGACGAGTATCATCAATTCAGCCAATTACCTAACTCGATGAGCCGGTCATTATACATTCTGCATGCCTTAGCCGACCAGACTGATCCCAACTTGTTAATCGAACCGATCGCCAGTCGGTTTTCAGCCGTCATCCAAGATCAGGTTAATGGTGAAAATCTGCTGACTGAATTGCGCCGCAAACCATACTCGATCCTCTTTTTAGACAGTAGAATCAAATCGACTTATACCACCTCCCAGTTATTTGGAAAAATAAGCGAAGAGTTCAAAGATCTGGTCATTATTCTTCTGGTCGATGACCCGTCATTTGACCATCTTCAGGCAGATCACGGTAACGGACCTTTTTTTCATCTTAGCTTTCCTCTTCAGCCGGCAGAGGTGACGTTCTGCGTCAACCATTGCCTTACCCTCTTTAATCACAGAAATCAGACAACCAAGCGAAACAACAAAAATAAGTCTTTTTCGATGTCTGGCTTCATCGGCAAGAGCCCAGCCATGAATGAGCTCTTCGAGATAATCAGACGGGTGGCAGAAGACGATTACTCAACCGTGTTGATCAGGGGAGAATCAGGTACCGGAAAAGAATTGGTCGCCAAGGCAATCCACGCCAAGAGCAGCCGTCGAAAGCATAACTTCGTACCGGTCAATTGTGCTGCAATTCCCGATGAATTATTGGAAAGCGAACTTTTCGGTCATTTGAAAGGATCATTTACCGGGGCAGGCCAGACTAAAATTGGCAGAATTCAATATGCTGATAACGGAACCCTGTTTCTCGATGAAATCGGTGATATGAAACCGAACCTTCAGGCTAAATTGCTGCGGGTCATCCAGGAACGCGAGTTCGAACCAGTCGGCTCGCTCAAAGCAACACCGGTAAATACCAGAATCGTTGCCGCCACCCATTGTGATCTTGAAGAACTTGTCCAGGAAGGACGCTTCAGGGAAGACCTCTATTATCGGTTGAGCGTGATTCCCCTTGAAGTTCCGCCTTTGCGAGCCCGCCCTGATGACATCACGCTGCTGCTCGAAGATTTTGTTGAACGCTATTCGACCAGAAGAGGAAGGGATAAAATTGTCTTTTCACCCGAGGCTCTGGAAATTCTTTTCAATCACCAATGGCGGGGTAACGTCAGAGAACTTGAAAACCTGGTACAGCATATGTCCATCCTTTATAGCGGTAAGAGAATCTATCCGCACCATCTACCGTCGAAATTTACTACTCACCTGAAAGAGGAGGATATGTATACGTCAGGCCAAATTCCGTATCCTGCCTCTCAGTCAGAAAACGACATCAGCGCAGAAAGAGCGGCGTTATTCGCCCTCACTGCCCCACCCACCCCTTCGATCGATTTTCAGAACGGGCCAATAAATTTCAATGAACTCATAAATGATTTCGAAACGGAACTCATCATAAAGGCGCTCAAATTCACTTCCGGAAACAAAAAGGAAGCATCCAGGATGCTCTGCCTCAAACGGACAACCCTGCTGGAAAAAATCAAAAAGAAAGAGATTGATGGCCGCTGGGAGGAGTGACCTTTCCCTGGTAAGACCTTAGGCGGAGAGCGGCTCCAAGCCTCTTATTTTCTGTAGAAGTTCTTCACTATCGACTGGAAGCATGACGATATCATCCACGCCATAGCGCATAGCTTTCATGACATCCTTCTGGGTCCATTGAGAGGCGGCCACGAGAATCGGGACTGAAGAAAAAGATTTTATCTTGATCACCACACCCAAAGCAATTTCATCTGGCTTTTCGACCACAATGAGAATTGCCTGGTAAGATTCGATGTCTGTTTTATGAAGTTCCTCAGCCGAAGAGATGCTGTCTCCGGAGAGCCCTTCAGCTGCAAGAGCAATTAACACCTCCGAGGCGCAGCCCTGTGTAGCTTCAATGGTTAACACCCTGGGTAACGAATCAGCCTGCAGGGACGATTTTGTTTCTATTGGAGCCCCCCTGCTTGTCTCACTCTCTGATGATTCCAGTTCCGTTTTGCTGGCTTTAGTCCCAGTCGTGCCGGGTTCAACCCTCTGGAGATATTCCTGCACAAAGGCAGGAATCAGCAGATGTAATCTGCCACAGTCTAGACCATCTGCCGAAAACTCAAGAGATGACAGCGTGTAGCTCGAATCAGAGGGGGTGTCGGAGGAGTAGGATTCCTTGGATTCCTCTTCATACTCCTTTATAGCTGCTTTTTCGAAAAGTAGTTTGCCGTTGGACAACTCCTGGCAGACAAAGGACAGCACATCGACAACAATAGAACATATCTCGTTATAGCCGTCTTGACAGTCAGCACTAAATGCACTGGAAAGAGAGCTCTGGATCAATCCTTGTGCTCCTTCGGTCAGTAACAACCCGAGTTGGGTGGCGTCTGTCAGTTCGGCTATCAGCCAGGCTTCGCCGACGGAATTTCCAACTATCGAAAGAGAGGTGCGCAGGTGCGCAACACGGTCGACCTCCTGGAAAAGTTCCACGGGTGTTGCAACGGCCGTACTTTTCTCAGTTATCTGCACGCTTACACCCAACAGATTACCAAGCTCTATTTTTAATGGGGGGAGCAGATGCGAAATAAGAGAAATAGTCGTCGTATCAGCTGTCGTCGACTCGTGTTCGAAAAGTGCTGACAAGTGTGACCCAAAAAGACTGGATTGTTTACTGTTCTGCGTCCCCAATTCCAAAGAACTCTGAACTTTCTGTTTATCAGCTTGCTTCTGGAATGGCTCACTGCAAACCAGGACAAAGGCTGGCAGCAAAAGGGAAAAACCGTTTACTGGAACGGAGCCCAGATTTATGCTTGCACTGATTTGGTAATAGGTATGCTCAGCGGACAGATAATTGAGGATATCATTCATCTCCTTTCTGCCGTCAGCAATTGTCTGTTTCTGACAAGTGATGGTGGAAATCATCGCATTGTCATTCTGAAATGGCTCTAAAAAGGAGCCGACAAAACATTTTGCTATCTCATCAAAAGCATATAGTAATTCTTCCTCATCATTATATGTGGTTGAAGAAATGATCTCATTTAGCTCTGAAGCTGACAACATGAGCATTTTTCCACCCAGCCTCACAACGCTTTTTTCTGCGGTAACCAGGCACCCTTCTCCTTCATAGATACCACTCATGGTCAACCCAATGATACTATTCCGCCCGTTCAGTATCTCCAAAAAACCCTGTTTTTTTATCAACGACGCCGACTGTAAAGTGAGCTCCAGTTCGGCCCCTATGAGTTTGCTGACCTCATTCTGGGCCTGGAGAAGCGCCTCACTGCTAATCCGTTCTATAGTGCTTTGCATTTTCTCAGTAGTAATGCTTTACAGCCAATCTGGGCGGAATAAAGCCGATTCAACGGGCGGCTGGTCTTGATAACCATCTATAGCACTGGTAATACGTGGGGTCAATGACTAGAGAAGTAGCAGCGCGGCTGGCTTGACTAAATATTCAGTCAACAATTCATTACTGGTGCATTACTACAACGTCACCATTTTGACATTAGACCTTTAAACGGTATTGAACCAGACACCATAACTTGCTGGTATTATGTTTTATTTTTGATATTATAAGTGGAACGTAACTTGCAATAGCTGCTAAAGTACCCCAAAAACCAGACTATGAGACTGTTAATTTTGACATTGTTGCTTGTCGTCACTTCCATGAACGAAGGGAGGGGTGCGCAACTCAACAGAATATCCAGAACCCAAACTGCCACTTCCGTTCTGATCTATACCTACTTTGACGAACTACCAGTTTACCGTCAGCGGTTCAACGACAGACGCCTTGATCTAACCTTTTTCGACACGATCGCTGAAGAGCGTCTGCAGCTTCCTGAAGCCGACGATATTTTAATCAAGACGCTTGTCGTTCGAGAACAGGGTAAAACGATTCTCAGCTTTTTTTTCCGCTATATTCCTCAAGATCTGGCAATAAATACGGACCAGTCAGAAACTCTAATTGTCGATCTGATCCCTGGCAATCGTTTCACCGCGACCTACAGGGAATTGCTCGCCAGTCTTGGTCAAGTTTCGCTTGTCCCTGGGAATCGGAAGACCAAAGCCAGTCCTCTCTCATTTTCGCCTTATGGTGATGATTGGCTGTCTTTCTTCAAAAAGATCGACAATGAGCCCTCTCTGATACCTTTGCCAAAATCGTACTTCCTACCCTTCCCTCTAACTTCCTTGGCGACCGCCGCCGATAGTAGGAATTTTGACGAAAGTTTAGCCGTGATACAGGGATTAGACCAGACGGACTGGTTCGAATCACTGAGGTTTATCCAGAATCGACTCACCTCGATCCAAAAAGGTGAAGAACGCAAGTATTATGCTATCGCCCATGCCGATATCTTGTTCAGGCTTGGAAGTGTAGGGGCTGCCAGTGATCAGTTCCAACTTTTACAAGAAGCTTACAAGGATGATATCGCTGGCGACCTTGCAATTTATAGCAGAGCTGTAATCAAGGCGCTGAACCATGATTTTTATAAAGCTCAAATAGAATTACGAGCATCGCTTGAGCGTTTGCCGGAACATCATCCGCTGTTACCTTATGTTCGTTTAGCGCTGGCCGAAACAGCGCTTGCCACTAATCAATACAAACAGATGAAAGAGCAACTCGACACCATAGAGGAGATCTCTTCCCCGTTGAGTTCCAGAGTTCAGTTGCGCACTGCTGATCTCGCTCTTGCGACCGGACGTTCTTCCGACGCCTATACCATCTACAGTAATCTTTATGGATCTCCAGCAATGACCGGAAAACCATACAGCATCAGCGGATATTGTTCTATCCTCTTCAGCCGACAAATATATGATGAGAGCTTTAAGTGTTATAAAGAGCTTGCCTCTCTTCTCAATGACAAGGAGCAGTTGGCCCAGGCCCATTATCGTGCGGCCCTGTCCGAAATGATGGTCGGGGAAGTAGGTGTAAATACGGCTGATCGTTTCAATCAGATAATTGAGCGTTTCCCAGGTACTGCAGCCGCGCTGAGAGCGGAGATGAAACAGGCTGATATCTGTTTCCTGCAGGGCGGCGACTGCGCAGACAATATACAGCCCTGGTACCGGAGTATCGCTGATCAGGCCACTAGCAGAGACATTTCCCAGGAGGCCTCTTTCAAAGAAGCTCTTGTATACCATCTGGACGGCGACAATTCGATCAGTATCCGACTATTGTCAGAGATGTTGAGAACCTTCCTGAGTGGAGATACCAGAGATCATGCGCAGGCCCTGCTCATTCAGATTATACCCGGAGAAATTGAGCGCCTTCTGGCTGAAGGTCAGGATGTCGAGGCTATAGCCCTCGCCCAGCAGAATCGTTTTTTCTTTGAAAACGGCTGGCTGGACAATGCTCTTCTGCTTCGGGTCGGCCTGGCCTTTGAGAATTTGGCTTTGTACCCTGAGGCACTGCAACTTTTTCTCTATTTAAAAAAATCACCCAACTCCGACGATGATGAAACTATCCACTTAGCCTCAGCCAGAGTTGCCCACGCTCTTGGTGATTATCGCCTGGTGGAAGATCTGGCAGCCGAGTATGTTTACCGATACCCTGAAGGTAAGTATCAGCTTGATATTCTTTTTTACCAACTTGACTGCCGATACGGAGTCGGTCATATCGATGAGGCCCTGAAACTTCTACCGACGCCTCTACCGCAGCGAGACGATTTCAGGTTGCTAACGGCCTCGCTTTATTTTTACAATAATGACTATGCTCGTACCGCAGATTTACTTTTGCCTTTATACAGAACCAATGGCACGGGTTTTTCAGAGGGTCACCTCTACATGTTGGC
Source organism: uncultured Desulfofustis sp. (assembly GCA_905479735.1). Taxonomy (GTDB): domain Bacteria; phylum Desulfobacterota; class Desulfobulbia; order Desulfobulbales; family Desulfocapsaceae; genus JABDQA01. Next base: position 10,877 of record CAJQNS010000069.1, on the reverse strand, counting down.
TGAAAGCCTGTTTAATCTCCAATCTTTCAGTGAGTGCTTAGCCCTTTTTGTAAAATTAGCAGCAACTGAAGGGTACGGGCAATCTGCCCGCTACAGACTCAGACAGCTTAATGATTCCAAAGGGGAAGAGGCTACTATATATATACCTGCGGATGGCAGAGATGAGGACGAGGAGCAGGATCGGTGGCAACGATTTGCAGCCCTGGATTTACGTTATAAAGATATGCTGAGCCTTTTGCATAACTAAGATTTTCGTTCAAAATCAAGGCATGCGAGAAATTTTACCACAGGCATATGATTGATATTCCGAGGATAAAATTTTGAGCATAACGCAAAGTTTGGGCGAAAAGATTGTTTTGCAAATGGCTCTGCTTTCAAATCTATAAGGGGTGCTCACCATCATTTTGCCGGGCATGACAAAACGATTGTGTTACTAATAGTTATGGACATTTAGATTTATGGTTTCCGAACAACCTCCCCCATCCACTTATTCAACACTGAAAAATCTGTTCATGCAGTGGTCGTTGAAACGAAAGATATTACTCTGTTCTGTTCTGTTCATTGCTGCACTGCTTCTGATTTTTGCCATACGAACATATAAAGAGACGGATTATCAGCTCCTCTACGCCAATCTGGTACCTGAGGATTATATCGAGCTCAGCGATTGGCTGGCACTCAGAGATATCGATTTTAAAAAGGATCCCCATCAACAAAGTATCTATGTTTCCGCAGACAGTATCCACCGAACCAGGCTGCAGTTAGCTCAGAACAAGTTACCTCGTAACCTTGAAAACAGTAATGACCTGATTGACTCCAAACGTCTGGCAGTTATCGATGCAGTCACTGCAACCGATCCTTCCATCGCCCTGCAGCTTGAACTGGCAAAGACAATAGCGGCTCTGGATCATATCCAAGCTGCCCGGGTTCACCTCACTCCTTCTTTGTCCTATCGCTCCATTGATAACAACCCGAGTGCGACAGTCGTACTCACCGTCGCACCGGGACGTAGCCTCACCTCCAACCAGATTCAGGGAGTTCTGCACTTGCTTTCAGCGTCCGTCGTAGGGCTACAGCCTGACAGAATCAGCATATTTGACAGTTCTGGCAGTTTGATTTCCAGTGACGCTGACTACGGAACTGCAAATCTTTTCGGGGACAGCACGTTGACCTATCAGGCTTCGGTGGAACGCAACCTGGAGAAAAAAGCCCAGGATCTGCTCGATGCAATGATCGGCAGAGGTCAGACTCTTATTAGAGTGGCTGCCGAGCTCGACTTTGCCAGAAACGAGACAACTTCTGAACGGTACGACCCGGAGGAACCCGTCCTCAGGAGCGAACATATTCAGCAGGAGCCTGCAGTTGATTCAGGGTCGAGCGTTAGCGATCCCCTTGAAGGCTCAGCCGTTGCCGGTGCCTCCGGTTACCGACCATCTCTCACCACCTCTTCCAAATTCGATTATGAGATCAGCAAGACCACCAGCAAAACGATCCAACCAATGGGAATCATCGAGCAGCTATCTGTCACTGTGCTGGTTGCCGATGAAAAATCGATTGAGCCAGACGGCAGTATAACCTTTAAGGCGCGAAGTGACGCAGAGCTTGATTCGATCAATTCGCTGGTAACCTCCGCACTTTCACTTAAACCCAACAGAGGAGATTCAATTCTCTTGCTGAGAACCCCAACCACCGAAATGCTCCGTGCTGTCGTCCCTAAGGAGTTTTCGGTGTTCTATGATATGTTGAACCTCCTTCCGGTGGGCAGTATTACCATGATAGTTTTTGTTTTTATTCTTTTCTACTTGCTGATTATAAAACCTGTGATCGGTATTCTAAGAACTGAACTAGATCAACAGGCACAGATCTTGGATTTTCAAAGGCAAGAAGCCTTTTCAGATTCTGAAACAGCGGTAGAGCGGGAAGATATTGCTATGGTGCTTAAAGACGAGATAGAAAACAATCCTGTGGCAGCCGCCCATGTGATCAAAAAATGGATTCAGGAAACCTGATCGATGAACAGTGATAGACTATCAGGTCTGCAGAGAGCGGCTGTGCTGCTCATGTGTCTGGGCGAAGAGACAGCTGCCCGGGTATTTGATGAACTGTCCGATGAGGATATCCATCGTCTCACAGGATCGATGGCCACCATAGCCCACATTCCGCTTTCGATAAAGAATTCTGTTTTGCAACAATACATGGATGATCAGCAAGAATCTGCCGGGCTCTACTTTAAAGGTAACGAATTCGCCAGAAATTCAATTCAAGCAACAAGGTCAAGGGAGAGAACGGAATCGTTGCTGAATCAACACACGGACAAAACCGAATCGAGACCCTTCGCGCTGCTTTCATCTATCAAGCCTCAACTTGTTGCCGATATTATTCATGAGGAGCACCCTCAAACAATCGCCCTAATTCTATCAACTCAGAGTTCTGATTATGCATCTGAAGTAATAACCTTTCTCCCGGAAGAGTCGCAGGCTGACATAGTCCACCGAATCGCCAAGCTTGAGCATGTCTCGGTCGAGATTCTTGATACCCTGGAAGAGTACCTTGAAAAAGAGATCGGAAAAATGGTGCACGACAGCCAGAAAGAAATAGCCGGGTTTGACAGGGCGGTAGAACTCCTGAGCAGAATGAAGCACAACCTCAACACCAGCATCCTTGGACAGCTCGAAGATACCGACAGCGATCTGGCCGGCAGAATTAGGAAGAAAATGTTTACCTTTGAGGCCCTGGCTGATCTCGATGACAGAATCCTCCAATCAATTCTTCGAAAAATCAACAATGAATCCCTGGCACTTGCCCTGAAAACCGCTTCTGACAGGCTAAAGCAAAGGTTTTTTTCAAACATGTCGTCTCGTGCCGTGGAAATGATCCGCGATGACCTGGATAGTCTGGGACCCATAAGACTTACCGAAGTCGAAGCAATGCAGCAAGCCATCGTCAAGACCGCCATGAAACTGCAAGAAGAAGATTCCCTCACTTCAGATAACGGCCAAGAGAATGTCATTGCATAAGTCTTTAGTTCTTCGGTGTATTATTAACGCACTGATGGTACTCCCTTTCTGGTGTCCTGTAATCAGTGTTGCCGAGCAGGATACCACTTCGGGCGAGGGTTTCTCCTCCGTCGAAGAGCGCAGGCTTCACGTACGGATTATTGAGGATCAGGATACTCTGATCGAGGAAAAGAAGGCACTTGTCTTAGAGGAAACAAGACTCGAGAAACTCAAAACTGAAATTGATGCAAAGCTTGCTGAAATTGATCGTAAACTTGTTGAAATGGAAACTCAGAAGCAGGCTCTTGAAGCACTGTTGAGCAAGAGACAAGATGCTGAGCAGCAGCGCATCAAAAGTCTGGGGAGAATCTACGAGGGCATGGACCCGATTCTGGCAGCACAGGCTGTAGCCGACCTCGATCCTGCGGTGGCCGCCGCTATACTGGCTGCCATGAAACCCAGATCAGCGGCGAGGATCCTCAACGGTTTAAGTAAAGAGCAGGCGACCGAGATAAGCAGACTCTTCCTGGCCATGCCGACTCAATAGCGCATCAATGCGGCACCAACAACCCTACTGGTCAGAGTCAGATTTTTCATTGCCTGGAATCTTTATCTAGTTTTACCGGGCAGGCTGTTTCCCGACCTACAGTTTTCAAACCCACCGTTCGCTTACTCTGCAAGCTTTCGTTTTAATTTATAATAAACTATGATACAAAATAGCAACTGATGATGAGTTAAAATACCCGCTGTGATCGAGGGGTTATCCTTAGGAGAGGGACAAATTGGATCTGTCGACGATAATAGGAATGATCGCTGCCTTTGGCCTCATGCTCGCAGCGATTCTTTACGGGAGTCCGTTGACAATTTTCTTCAACATCCCTGCACTTCTGATTGTTCTTGGCGGAACCACTGGAGTGGCGTTTATTCATTATCCATTCAAAGATCTACTAGAAGCATTCAAGGTTGCCCAAAAAGCTGTTTTTCACCGCGAAACCTCGATCAAAGACCATATCACCAAGCTGATGGGATTTGCCAGCAAGGCACGAAAAGAGGGGATACTCGGCCTTCAGAGTGAACTTGATACGATTGAGGACGATTTTCTGGTGAGAAGTGTTCAAATGGCAATAGACGGTCAGGAACCGTCGACGCTTCGCTCCATGCTCAACACAGAAATCGATTATATCAGGCTGCGGCACAGCAAAGGGGCCAGTATCTTTGTCTCCATTGGAACCTACGCTCCTGCCATGGGTATGGTGGGTACCCTCATCGGGCTCGTTCAGATGTTACAGAATCTTAATGACCCTTCAAAGATTGGCCCTGCCATGGCGGTGGCGCTGCTCACCACTTTTTACGGCGCGGTAATAGCCAACGTCATCTGTCTGCCGATCGCCGGGAAGCTCAGAAACCGGTCGGAATCTGAAATATTGATCAAAACTTTAATTATAGAAGGAATGCAATCGATATTGTCGGGCGAGAATCCGCGTATAATCGAACAGAAACTGCACGCCTATATATCTCCCAAACTGCGGGCTAGCGCGTTCGAGCGTTAAGAACGAGCGATACTATGAGTAGAGGGGAAGACAATCACCAACAACCGGCCAAAGGCAGCGAGGTAAACGCCTGGGGCATTCGCTTTCCGCCCTGGCTGATAACCTACTCAGACCTCATTACCCTGCTGCTCACCTTTTTCATCCTGTTGATGTCCATGGCCGACCTCGATCCGGTCAGGTTTACCGAAGCCTCGAACTCTTTAAAAGGTGCGTTTGGTATACGCCCCCGGCCCCCCGGATCTGAAACCATCATTCCTGTCTTTCCAACTCCAAATTCTAAGTCAGATCCGTATCGGAGTTCACTAATTAATAATCTGCACCACTCCCTCAAGTTGGAAATAGAAGAACTGGAAGGCGGGTTCGGGGAAATTCGAACCCTTGCAACCGACTCTGATTCTCTGCTGGTCCGTATAAATGAGTCACTGCTGTTTGCCCCAGGCAGCGAAGTGCTTCTTGAAACTTCCCATCCATTTCTCTCTGTAATAGCCGACAAATTGGAACATCATCCAATAGATATAAGAGTCGAAGGTCACGCCGATAAAATAACTTCGGAGGCAGGCCAATTTGAAAACAGTTGGGAGCTCTCCACCGCAAGAGCGGTCAGCGTTCTGCGGTATTTTGTTCAGCAGAGGTTGATCGCCATCGAGCGATTATCCGCAGTTGGCTACGGCGCCGAACGTCCCCTTGTCGAAGACTCCAATGCCTCCGACAGATTTCTCAATCGGCGTGTCGATATCATTCTTCGGGTGAATTTCACATCAGGCACAACTCCTGCAAAAGAACAGAGAAGCACTATTCCCCTGTAAAAATTTTGACACCTGTCCTCAGCCAACGGCAGGATCAGAGATGGTCATCGACAATAACAACACTCCAGACAGTGATGGCGCTGTCCGTAAAAGAGGCATGGTAATTGTTATTGCCCTTCTTCTGCTTACTGCCGTACTTTCAGTCGGATGGCTCTACTACAACAGCTCCGCACGATTATCGGGTCCGCTCACCGACAAGGAGGTGACAGCAGACGCTGGTAATCAAGCCGACCTGGGTCCGATGGTTGAGCTCCGTGAGTTCATTGTCAATATTATCAGCGAGGACAACAGTCATTATCTCAGAATTTCGATGGCCATTGAGCTGTCAAACCAGAGTGGTTATGAAGAGATGAATAAGCGCATGCCGCAAATACGGGATACGATACTCATGTTGACAAGCAGTAAAACCTTTGAGGAACTCTACGATGTACACGGCAAGAAACAACTCAAGGCCGAGTTACTTGTTGAACTCAACGATATGTTGACGAAGGGAGAAGCGGTGGCAGTATATTTTACCGATTTCGTGGTACAATAGACAGCGCCTATCGAAAACCCAGACATGGAACCAATTCTTTCAAAACAGGAAATAGCCGACCTCCTGCAAAGTCTGCAGAAAGATGGAGCAGTTCTATCACGGCAGAAATCAACCGGACCCCATGGCATAACATCTGAGCATCCGGAGATCAATCTGTTCGACCTGCCAGCCAGGGTTCAAGAAAAAATCGAGATACCGAATTTCAACCTTATCATTGATCAGTTTCAGTCTCTGTTCAGCCGATCCCTCGCCCAGCATCTGCAGAGGACGGTGACCATCGATGGTATCGATTTTCAGTCAATGTCATTTCGAGACTATCTGTCACTTGAAGACCGCTATCGCCCCACGGCTGTCCTCAGCCTGAACCCTCTCAATAACGGATGCCTGCTAACCTATGATTCAGATCTCTGGTTTCTGCTGCTTGAAACCCTCCTCGGCGGCCTCAGCCCCACGGGTATCACTGCTCCGGATCGGTCTCCCACCAAGCTGGAAATGAATCTGCTTGGCTCTTCGATGGAACTTGCCTGTCAGGCCTTGGACCGTGCGTTTCTGCCAATACTGCAGATAAACAGCAGGTTAATAGAGTCCATAAGCGATCCGAGATTACTCTCTTTCACCTCGCCCGAATCCATTGTGGCTATTCACCGTTTCGAAGTTAAAATTAACGGGGCTTCGGGTATCCTCGAGCTTGTCTTTCCCCTTGAGACTCTTATGCCCTGTCGCGAACCTCTCCAAAAACTCACCCGGTTAGACAATCTTAGCGATAAAAACTGGCCTGACATCATTGGTGACAATCTCGAATCCATGCTAATCACCGTCATGGCCCAAAGCTGTTCAGTCGATCTCAGCATTCGACAACTCATGGATCTCAAAGTGGGAGATGTCATTCCCATCAACCGTGAACCTGAAAGTTCTGTTGATATCCTGGTTGAAGGAGTTGCCAAATTTTCAGGATCGCCCGGGCAACTAAATCACAAAAGAAATGTCAGAATAACAAAAGTTTATCAATAGCCTGAGGACCCTTGACGCCATGAACTCGACCGATACTCCACAGAAAAATCCCCGGCCTGACCCCGAGGAGTTGAAAGATCTTCTTGAAGAGAGCTTCAACACTCCAGACTCTTTCGAAGAAGATAACGCATCTCCCGACGCTCCTCAAAGTCGTGGTTTGCAATTTTTATATGATGTGCCGCTTCAGGTTTCCGTCGAAGTGGGCAGGTGCAAAATCCTGCTTAAGGATCTTCTGGAGATGGGAACAGGGCAAATTATCGAGCTTGACAAAATGGCTGATGACCCGCTCGATCTCTACGTTAACTCAAGATTGATAGCCCGAGGCAAGGCGGTAAAGATCGGTGACAAGTTCGGGATCAAGTTGACCGATGTGATCAGTACCAGCGACCGCATCGAAAAACTTGGTTGATCCCCGATATTTATACTTTATAATGAGTGGCGGCGATCTCAGCCCTGCTACTTTTTGCACTTTCATTTTTTTGGAGTACAGGAATAAGAAGTCCTGATTCCAGTTGCAATTGAAGCTACGGATATGACGGAAACCAGTCAATCACGCTCAGCCACCAAAGTCTTATCGGTGACCAGCGGTAAAGGCGGAGTTGGAAAGACCGCCGCAGTTGCCAACATCGGACTCAGCCTTGCCAGATCCGGCAACAAGGTGCTTATTCTTGATGCAGATCTCGGTCTCGCCAATGTTGATGTCGTTTTTGGGCTCACCCCCACCTACAACCTGAATCACTTCTTTTCCGGAGAAGCAGATCTTGAAGCCATCATGGTAAAAGGGCCCCACGACATTCGAATTCTGCCTGCCGGTTCCGGACTCCAGTCCTTTATTCAACTCGACAGCGACCATAAGCTAAAATTACTCGACGGACTTGATTCTCTGAACATAATTTTTGACTACCTTCTCATAGATACCGAAGCGGGAATTTCCGAAAACGTAACCTATTTCAACACCGCGGCCCAAGAAATTATTCTGGTTACAACACCGGACCCTACCGCTATCACCGATGTGTACGCCCTGATGAAACTGCTTTCCACCAGATATCACGAGAAGCACTTCAATCTGGTGGTTAATATGGTCAGCGATGAAGAAGAAGCGCTGGATGTGTACCGTAAATTGAGTATCGTTTCCAACCGCTACCTCGATATCTCCATTGATTATTTCGGCTCAATCCCTTTCGACCGGCAAATGACCGAAGCGATAAGAAAACAGCAGGTCATTGTCGAGCTTTACCCCAACTCCAAAACTGCCAGAGCATTTGCCACCATTGCCGAACGGGTAGTCACGATTACTACCCAGCGTTACCCGAAAGGGAGTGTACAGTTTTTCTGGAAACAGCTGCTGCAGACCAACACAGGTTGAATTGCGGACAAACACAAGACAGAACAACTGCAATTACAAATGCTTATCGGTCAGCACGCTGTCTGCTTATGTTGAAATTGCTGGGTGATCATGCTACCATCGACTTGTTGAACTAAATAGCCTTTGTGTGCACAGGCAGATATCAAAACTAGACAGACAGGCCCTTAACCATGGATAACGATGCTGCACTGAGAAAGATACCCGATCTCAAACCGGTAAGGATCTATCTGCCTATTAAAAATAACAATCAGCGTTACCGGACCCAGGCGGTTTACAAATCGGTAGCACCTCCCCGCTTTGAACTTCGTTTCCAACCCGGCACTCTTCCCCTCGACAACCTCGATATTAAGAAAAACTGTTTGGTTAACGTTGATTTTGGCGGCCCCAATATATCAATGGAAGCAAGCATTGCGTCGGTCTCCCCCCAGACTCTGAATATGACGGCTGAGGAACTGGTCAGTCATGCTCAAATGCGTGAATTTTTCAGGGTCGACACGGTAACTGAAATGATATCCAAATCATTTCAGCCTGAGTTTTTCCACAGCCAGGGACAATCATGGGCAATCAGGGGAAGTACTATCGACATAAGTGGAAACGGAATACTGGCTGCGTTTTCTGAGAAACCTCCCGCTGACGAGTTGGTTAGACTGGAAATTTCTCTGCCCACACGGGAATCGCAGATAATTAAAATACTAGCCAAACCGGTCAGAACTCAGCAGGTTGAAGATGATCAGTGGGAAACGGCCTATTATTTTCAGCATATATCCTCTGAAGATCGTGACCGAATCATAGGCTGCTGCCTCGAAATCCAGCGTCAATTTCTCAGACTCAAGGTCGATGCAGCAAACTGAACAGCGAGAGGTAACTCCACCCTGCCTTCAAACATATTAACCAGCCTGCTGTTAGCGACTATCCTTGCAGCCGCGTCCAGTTGTGCTCCCACGCCCCCTGAAAAAATTAGCGCAGATTTTCTCAAGCAGGCTGAGGAGGCATTTGCAGATCGCAACATTCTGGCGTTGAAAAAGCTCGTTTCCCCTGACTATAGTGATGTTGAAAATCGGGGTGCAGGAGATGTTGTTTCCATTGCAGCCGCCTATATTAGAAGCTCTAAATCAATTTATCTCTTTTCTGATCTTGAATCAGCAGCCCTTAAAGATGATCGCCTCGAGGCCAGGGTCCTGACCGCCTTCGCCGCACGCCCAATCATGGATCGTACAGCTCTGGCACGATTGAAGGCTGACATTTACTGGTTCGATATTGTTTTGGTGCAGGAAGGTGGTGACTGGAAACTGCTGGAGGCTTATTGGCGGCAAGCTATGGTCGATGATTTTTTCAGGGAAGAGAACAACAATTGAGCTGCATTCGGGCTACTTCGAGCAAAGACGTAGGGACATATATTATACATAACGAAAAGACTTACATCTTTCCTCCGGTGCGCAACTCCTCGTCATAAGCCTTTTGCCCTGAAGATACTCCGGAGAACATCGATTGCTCAAGGTAAATCATTATGTAGAGTACACCGACAAACAGGGTGATAAGGGCAGTTACCTTGAAGAGTTCTTTGGGTTTTTTAATGGCGGCGACAATTACTATCAGGGCAAGCACTCCGGCAGCGATATAGTTAGTAGTGAAAAATGTAAATATTTTGGTCAGATACTGTGCAACTGCCTGCATTGTACACCCCCCAGATCAATTTACCATAGCGGTCTTCAACCCATTGAATTATAGCAAAATATTTGAAATTTTATAAAGAAAATTATCAAATATTCGGGTTATCTGATTGAGCAGAAACCTCGCCCAAGTCACCCCTAAAAAAAATCTGCCCCTGTAAAATCCATAACCTGTTGAGATCAAATCCTAATTTTATTTAGCCCCAGAAAGTACAAATTTTTGGCTCTTGACTAACCAAAGAACACCTTTATATTCTGACCTAACTAGATGGTGAAGTCTCCTAGCTGATCACTGAGTTATCTCTTTTATTTCAGCACGTTGGACAATTAATCATAGCGACGATCAAGAATTGTCTATCTGTCGCCAAAGATACATACGAGGACTTTCCCTTAGCCAGCAAGAGGAAAGTAAATATTCATGACCTTACTTGAAGGGTTACTCTGGTTAACACTGAACGTTTACCATGAGGCCAGATCTGAACCGCAGATTGGCCAAGTGGCGGTTGCCCATGTCACACTGAACAGGGCTTCGGAAAAGCAGCTGCCTCTGAAAGAAGTCATCAGGCAACCATATCAGTTCAGCTGGACCTTCCAGAAAGATTCTTATGTGCCGGATGATCCAGATGCATTTCTCAAGTGTCTTCACTCCGTATACCTGGCTCTGCAAACCCCCGATTTCACGGATGGAGCAACTCACTACCACCTTGAAACCATAACCCCCAACTGGGCATCAGGATTTACCTATATAGCCCAGTACGGCTCTCATAAATTCTACAAACAATAAAAAAGGAGAGCATCACCTTCTGATGCCCTCCCGATAATTCCAACGCAGTGGATCTGAAGTTTAAGCTTCAGCGGCTTTCCTTATCGCCTCCTCCATATCCTGCAATCTTGTTTCCGACATTCTGATTGAAATAGGATACACCAGTGTTCGGTCAAGCAGATC
>CAJQNS010000068.1 GCA_905479735.1 uncultured Desulfofustis sp. | reverse complement strand
TGGTAAAATTTCTTGCATGCCTTGATTTTGAACGAAAATCTTAGTTTTGCAAAAGGCTCGATTATCTGGGGATAAAAGACATGCGGATTCAGGTGCTTGATCATCTTGTCTTGACAGTAAAGGACATTGCCACAACCTGTGAGTTTTATCGCCGGGTTCTCGGATTAGAGGTCATTACCTTCGGTGACAAGCGGAAAAGTCTGAAACTCGGCAATCAGAAAATTAATCTGCACCAATCCGGTGCAGAATTTCAACCATGTGCCAGGCGTCCAACAGTGGGTTCGGCGGATCTCTGCTTTATTGCCGAGACTCCAATTGAGACTCTGGTCGAGCGCCTGCTTCAGTGCGGTGTTTCAGTGGAGGAGGGGCCTGTGCAGCGAGCCGGTGCCAGGGGGCCGATAGTCTCGGTATATATCCGCGATCCAGACGGTAATCTGATCGAGCTTAGCAATTACCTGTAATTGCCACCCAAAATTAATTTTTCACTCCAGTCAGGAAGAATGGAGCTGCGGCTGCACCACTAGGGATTGCTGAATTGGACCAGGACGGCGGTAATATTGTCTTTGCCCCCATTTTGGTTGGCCTGGTCAATCAACATCGTTGCTTTGATCTCGGGAACCATCTCGTAAGAAAGGATTTTCGCCATTTGCTCTTTTGCCACCATCGAAGAGAGGCCGTCGGTGCAGAGCAAAAAGACGTCGCCGGGCTCTATGTCGCTGCCGATCATGTCGACTTTCAGCTTCTCACTACTGCCGACCACCCTGAGGATAAGGTTTTTCAGGGCATGGTTATCAACCTGTGCCTGGCTGATTATGCCGAGATCGGCCTGTTCCTGTACAAATGAATGATCGGTGGTGAGCTGGACGAGCTCCGAGTTTCGCAGCCGATAGGTCCTGCTGTCGCCGACATGGCCAATGACGATGCGGTTGTTCTGGAAGACCAGCAGTTCAGCAGTGCAACCCATTCCTTTATGCGAGGGTTCCTGGTCGACATGGGACAAGATTCGCTCATGGGCTGATTGAAAACATTCAACAACCAGCTCGTTTAAAGAGTCATCGGTAAGGCAGTGTTTCGGGGTGGAGGAGAACAGTTCGACAACCGTATCCCGAAAAAAGGCGCTCGCCAGTTCTCCGGCGGCTTCGCCCCCCATGCCGTCGGCTACCAGGAAGTAGCCATCTTCATTATTGACAAGACAGGCATCCTCGTTATAAGAACGTACTAATCCCCTGTCACTTTCACAACAAGCGCTGATTTGAAAGGCTGGTTTCATTGTCCGGGGTTATCAGATCAGCAGGTGTTGTGCCGCAATTTGAAATTTGAGTGTATAAGATTGAAAACGTTGTTATTATCGGCGAAATGATAATAGAATTGGATGATGCGGGCAATCATTTTATACACTGTTTCACCCGGGTGACCATGACCGACTGGTTTGAGCGACTGCCTTACTTCTGTCATCCGCGGGGCTGCGGATGAGTGTGGTAAAACCGAGACGATTCGGTGACAAATACCTGCTGCTCGATCAGATCGGTGCCGGTGGCGTGGCCGAAGTGTTTCGCGGTAAGCTGACCAGGGACAAGGGTTTCGAGAAACTGATAGTTATCAAGAAACTTCTGGCAGAGCACAACAGCGACCGGGAAATGGTCGATATCTTCATCAGGGAAGCCCGTCTGGCGGCCCTGCTCCAGCACGATAACATTGCAGCCACCTACGATTTCGGTGAGATAGACGGCGAATATTTTCTGGCCATGGAGTACCTGTTCGGCAAGAACCTGCACTCAGTGATGGTTCGGGCCAGGGAACACGGGGAACTTTTTGGACTGGGCGAGGCGCTGGTTATAGGCTCGAAAATCTGTGAGGGAATGGAATATGCCCATAACCTGAATGATCTGCAGCATAGACCGCTCAATATCGTACACCGGGACCTGACACCTCACAACATATTCATCACCTATGACGGTAAGGTGAAAATCCTCGATTTCGGCGTCGCCAAGGCAGAGCTGTTCGATAACAAAACCAGAGAAGGCGTAGTAAAAGGTAAGATTTCCTATATGTCGCCGGAACGGCTCTCCGGTGAGGATGTTGACTCCCGGTCAGATATTTTTTCGATCGGCATTTTGCTCTATGAAATGGTAAGCAGGCGGAGGATGTATCAAGGCGACACCGCCGAGCTGATTAGAAAATGTTTGACCGCCGAGTATGACAATCTGAAGGCCATTCTGCCCGAGTTGGACCCTGTGCTTCACCATATTCTCGATAAGGCGCTGGCGGTTGAGGTCGACCGGAGGTATCAGAGCTGTGCTCAGATGCAGTCAGATATCGATGATCTCCTCTTTCAGATGCAGCAGCGGGGCGGTTATCGACTGCTTAAGGGGTCGATAAGGGGACTCTTTGCAGATGAGTATGAAACTGAGCATAAACAGGTTGGTGACGTGCTCAGAATCGATGGGGAGGGGCAGTATCAGCGCGACAAGACCAATATCTCCATCGACCGGGAAGGCCGACTCCGGGAAGGACAGAATTCAGAAGATAAGACAGCGATGTTGCTGCATCGCCCACCATCGCACTTTATCAAGCTCTACTGGTCGAGGGCTAAACAGTGGCTGCTTGATACGTATCTGTTGATCCGGGAGGCACCAGATCGAAGACGGGTAGCCATTCCTTTTGTGGTTGCTGGAGCAGCCTTAATGCTGCTTGTCTTGATTATATTTATTCGCACCTCACCGGATCAACAAGACGAGGTGACACCATCGTCTGTGGTTCAAGAGGCGGTCCAGGAAGAAGTGAGGCCTGCAGCCGAGATTGCTGAGCGCCAGGAGATTGTAGAAGAAAAGGTCGACAGTGAGGCACTGGCGGGTGCTGTAAAGGGTCAGGAGCCAGAGTCTGCTGTCCCCAAAGCCCTGGAATCTGAGCCGAATGAGATAGCACAAACCGGACCTGAATCATTTACGCCGGCGGCTGAGGAACCTCCGCCAGCCCAGAACCTGGTAGTGAAATCGAACAAGGTGCCGGTTCTCAAGAAAAAGGAGTTGAAAAAAAAGAAGAACTTTTCTGAAACCACTCAGATTGTGGGGACAGCACCGTTTCGGGCCCAAGGTGAAGCATCTGGTTCGCCGGGCTCGATATCCCCTCAGGCCACTCAGGTCGACGCTGGCGCCCGGACCCTTAGTTTCGAAGCACAAGCCGACGACCTGGCAAAACAAAAACAGCTGAGTTCTCTGCACACCAAAGCCCGGGAAGCCATGCGGCAGGGGCGGCTGATTCAGCCGGAGGGGCAGAACGCCCAGGCCTATTTTAATGAGATTTTGTTTCTGGCTCCTGATGACAATGTTGCGATTAAAGGGCTTACACTCATTTGCGAAAAGTACAGCCAACTGGCAGAAGAATCCTTGGCTGACAAGGAGTTCGGCAGGGCCGAAGAATACACTGCCGACGGGTTGAGTGTCATTTCCAATTACCGCCGCCTGATCGAGGTCAGAAACCGCATCGAGCGAGAGCGCAAGGAGCATATTTTCGAGCTCTCCGAGAAAGCCCGATTGTGCCTGGAGGCGAACAAATTATCCACCCCTGCCAATGATTCCGCTTATTTCTATTACCAAGAGATAGCCCGCCTGGAGCCGGACAACGCGCTGGTCCGTAAAGGATATAAAGATATTGCCGATGGCTATGCAAAGATGGCCGATGAAGCCTTTCGCGGTTTTGATTATAAAGCGGCGGAGGTATATGTCGAACGGGGGCTGCAGGTCATCCCAGATCACTACTATCTGTTGTCATTAAAAGAGGAACTTGGGCGCAGTGACCTTGGCCGGGTCGGTCACAGCGTGAAGAAGAAGCTCAACAGGTTTTTGTCTGAGTAGCGTTCAGCCGAAGATTCTTCGCCAGATCCTTGAAAACAGGCCGCCGCTGTAGTCGCGGCTCACTGCTGTGCCCATGTAGGATGGGCTATCCTTGGGGTCTCCCTTCGCCTTTTCTATCAGCTTACGATATTCGGCAGTGTCGAGGTAACGGGTTTTCTCATCACTATCTTCAGTCTCTTGGATATCAGTCTGCTGATCGAGGTCGGATCGGTCAAAAAGCAGCGTGTGTTTACCGATCAGGATGATGTCATTATTTCTCAGGCCGTGGGCGGAAACCAGTTTTTCATTGACGAAGGTGCCGTTGGTGCTCTGCAGATCTTTGATGATAAAGCTGGCGGATACCGATTCGATTCTCGCGTGGTTCGAAGAGACAGCCAGGTTGTCTATAACGATGTCATTGGACTCATTTCTCCCAATGGTAAGGGTTTGCCCGATTCCAATCTGATATCTGTCCAACACCGCATCTTTGTATTTGAGCGTAATTACCGGCATGTTCACTCCCCATCGAAGCTGTTGGTAAATGCCTGCTGTCAGGATCCGCTTTAAATAACGCTTGTATCAGCCTAACATATTTGCGATTGTCATAAAAGAAAAGATGTCTAACTTCTTTAGTGCTTCAAGGAATTGACCTCGGGATACCCATGTTGTACCCTTGCCGGAGCAGCTCCCTGGGCCAGTGCTTGAGAGTATCGGAAAAGAATAAAAAAATCAGACAATTAGACTGAAAAATATGACTGATCACAGAAACGTACTGGGAACCCCGCTGGAAATCTGCAGTTTGGACCCGCTTACCGGGTTTACCAGGGAGGGGAGTTGTAAAGTAACTGCCGAAGATGTCGGGGTACACGGGGTCTGCGTAGTGGTGTCCAAGGAATTTCTAGATTTCTCGAAACGGGTTGGCAACGATCTGAGCACCCCGATGCCGCTTTACGGATTTGAGGGACTAAAGCCCGGTGATCGCTGGTGCCTCTGTGCGTCACGCTGGCGCGAGGCGCTTGAGCACGGGATGGCGCCACCTGTGGACTTGATGGCCACCCATGAATCTGCCCTCGACTATGCAACTCTGGAAGATCTGCTGCTCCACTCGATAGGCTCGACCACTTGAGACCTCCCGCAAAGCTGAGAGTGAAGCAAACAATGAAAATAGGGATAGAGACCGACTGCCCCTTGGTTCAGCAAAGCTGAAAATAAGATAATCTAACTACATGGAAAGAATTTCAGTCATTATATTTGCGGTGCTGCTGGGAGTCGGATTTTACGTCTGGATTTCAAGGGCGATCAATAAAAAGCCGCTTCAGGACTTCGTTCACAGCAATCTTTGGCTGCTGCATCCCAACTCGGTCTGCTACTGGCGAACCGCCATGGCTATGATCGGTCTGTTTCTCTATTTTTACAGCGGACATGAAAATATTGCCATCGTCATATTCACTTTCGCTGCCATACTCGACGGGGTTGACGGAGTCATTGCCAGAAAGTGCGATCTTGGTTCAAAACTCGGAGAGTGGCTCGATCCGCTCTGTGACAAACTGACCTACCTGCCGCCGTTGATTGGTTTTGCCTACAAAGGAATCATCTCCGTCAAATTGATCTGGGTTCTGGTGATCATCGAGCTCTTCGGTCAGTTTCTGGCCCGCAGGGTTCTGGATATGCTTAAGACCTCCGGGGCTGCCAATAATTTCGGCAAGATCAAGGCGATAATCTGCTTCGGGCTGGTCATCTTCTGTGCCCTGCTCGACAATATTGTCGATATTCCAACGATATATAATATCAGCGATGAGGTGCTGGTGGGCATCATCATCCTGGCCTCGGCATCCATCGTATTCAAGTTCGTCCCCAACCGGCTCTATGCCGATATCCTCTCAACCCTGAATTTTATCTGCGGTATTACCAGCCTGGTGTTGACCTATCAAAACTACTTTGCCTGGGCCATCTGTGTCATTATCATGGGGCAGTTGTTCGATCTATTCGACGGCAGAATGGCAGAAAAGCATGGCGGCACCAAAATGGGCCCGTTGATGGACGATATTGCCGATTTCGTCAGCTTCGGACTGGCCCCGGCCTATATGATCGTCAAATCAGGAGGGTCGCTGGCCTGGCTGTTTGCTCTCATCTATCTTGCCGGGGTGGCCTTCAGACTCATTCGTTTCGTGGCCGTCGACAAGAAGCGGACTGATCTACCCGACGGTATATTCAACGGTCTTCCCAGCCCGGCCGGCGCGCTTATCGTCCTCGGCAGTGCCCTGGTGGTGGAGTCTCCGCTGCTACTCTGGGGGGGGGCCGTAGTTTCGGTGGGATTGATGGTAAGTCATCTGCAGTTTGCCCACTTTGGCCGGGTGATCATCAAGCAGGTCCCACGGCCGCTGTTTTTCACCATGTGCGCTTTTATGGTCGTCGCCCTTTCCTTCGTTTTCAGGACCAAGAACGTGGAGATGTTCGGCTATGTCATTCTCTGCTCGGTGTCCCTCTACATGGTAGTCGGCAAAAAGTTGAGAATTCCTGTGAAGGAACCGGTCTAGAGCCTCACAGCGGAGCTTTGCGCAGACTATGAGTTGCTGGGGGGTGCGCCGTTCTTATTCAGAGTACGTCGTTTCGTATCTTCTCCCAGACGGCGGCCACTCCTTCGGAAAATCCTTCGGCATAGGCATCAAGATCTAAAGATTCTTCCTGATCGTCAGCCAGGCGGTTGACCGATTCCTCGATTGCCGACCATAAATCGGGATCCAAGTCGTTGACGGTTTTCCTGAATGAGTCGAAGCTGATCGGCACCGTTTTACGGACCAGGTGCAGATCGCTGACGGCGATAAAGGGATCGTAGTCGATCTGTTCGTTGGCGATGAATCGCTCTGCGGCTTTTTTACCGATTGTGATGGATGAGTCGATGATATTTTTCATATGTCAGTAATGGTTCTTTTCATAGCATTGAAGTTGAGCTGGAAAAATAATCCAGTGGTCCTGAAAATAGAACAGCAAAATTGTATTCAGCGGCTCTAATTTAGCCATAGGCAGTGAAATTGAGTTCGATTCGCATCGGAAAACGGAAAAACATCGGTACAGAAACAGAACGATGGTTGCTTTTCAGAGAAGACCCCAACGACCCGGGTTGGGTCCAAAGAGCTCCCAGTCGTCTTCCTGGAATTCGGCAAACCACTTCTGAAACGTGAGGTCGGGTCGGTTTTCCGAAAATGGGAAACTGAGATAGAAACGGGCACAGCCCAGCCTATCCGGTTTCCTGCTTACCCGCATCGCGCTATAATTCCGGCCCGCTCTCTCCAGCAGATCCTCCACTTTGTCAACGTCATCTTGGGGAACCGTGAGATTGAAACAGTATTCTCTGCTCATGATCTTCTCTGCTTAATCGCATTGAGGCCAGCCGTATCCCCAACGCCAGGGCAGCCCTGAGCATGGCACGCCGCCAATGCGCACGGCTCTGTACATTAAATTGCCGATGACCTGATAGACCTGCCTCAGCTCCTCAACTGACAGCTCATATTGTTCAGAAAGTTCGGGGGCCCGACTGAGACCGACCTCGATTACACAACTGCGCAGTGCTTCATCGGCCTGTCGGCGTGCGGTAAAGCTCATCTCGGCTGTGACCGGGCGCTCTCCAGCCGTATGGTAGAGGCGATCGTGGCCGACGCAGCAGAATTCCCAGGGAGGAAGGTCGCCGTGAGCTGTTTCTAGAAACGTGATCTTCTCCGACAAGTACTGCCAGCCGACCGAAAGCCCACCGCTGCACCCATCAGTGGTGAAAGGAGAGAGGCTGTGGTCAGGATTTTGTATTTCAACCAGGAGACGTTCGTGCCTGCCCAGTTCCAGTGAGCGTTCGAGCCCATCGAGCCTCGATTCGGAGGGAGCTGGCTCCGTTCCATATCCCCATGTAGCGCTAATGACCAACAACGCTACGGCAGATATAATGCTGTAATAACATTTTTTTATCATCTTCCCCATATCATGGCGATTGATCGCGGTACTTTTTCTGGGGCAGTGGTTTACCCAGCATAACCGCCGTGTGGATCAACAACCGCTCGACCGAGTTAAGTTCGGAGCGTTCGGCCATCACCTGGCGGGCCAGGGCGGGCTCGTCGGTAATGATGCCATCAACGCCCAGAGACATCATCCGAAACATCGACATCTTATCATTTACGGTCCAGACAAACACCCGTTTTCCTGCCGCCTGATTGGTCCGAATGAATGCGGGGCTGGCCATTGCCATATTGACTGCCAGAAAATCAACATCGAGTTTGCTCATATTGCCGAGAACCTGGGCCGACAGAAGGCCGGTTTCCCATTCGGGACGAAGCTTACGGACTTTCTGAACACTGTCGTATTTAAGTGACATGATAGCGATTTCCTCGACCATACCCTGCTGTTCGACGATATCGACTACCCGTTGTTCCAATTGCTGATCGTGACCGTAGTACTTTAGCTCTATCACCACATGGGCTTTGCCTTTGGCTTCCTGCAGTACATCGATCAGGGCCGGCGCCCTCTGGTCGGCGAACTCTGGCGCAAACCAGCTGCCCACATCGATGGCTTGGATCTGTTCCAGCGTACCATCCCAGACTTTGAGATCAACTCCTGCCAGTTTCATAAAATCGCTGTCGTGAACAACCACCACCTGACCGTCAACGGTTTCCTGGACATCAATCTCAACCCAGTCAGTATTATCCTCAATTGCTGCTTGGATCGAAGCCATCGTATTCTCCGGTGCTCTTCCTGCTGCCCCACGGTGGGCAACAATGGTGAGATCGTCGATGGGCTGAATGTCATCGATCAGCCAGATGCCGATCAGAAAAGAAATGAGGACGCCGCCAATGCCGGCCAGAACGAGTCGGGATCTCGTCAACCGCAGCTGCGAGGATTTCTTCGTTCCACCCAAACCTTTAATGGAGGTCTCCACCCCAAAGTGACGGGACAGTTCTATAAGAAGGCCTGCGAAACTGCCCGAGGCAAGTGTGGTTATTAGAAAATTACCCAACACCAGGAGTGCTACCAGAAAGCCGATAACCATAAGGAGCAGGGTCATCTTGTCATAGAACAGCGGTATAATGTTAGTTGTCAGCAGTTGTACCAGGCCGAATACCATAATGGACAAAATGAAGATGCTGGCCCCCCAGCCGATGAGAACAAAGGCGATGAGTTTTTTATTGCCACTGACGAGGGCAGCGCTTTCCTTGAAGGATTGTTTTGGGGAGGTGCCGCCAAACAGAATCAACGGCAGGGTTAATGACCATAAAAGCAGTTTTCTGATCAGCACCAAGGCCATTATCAGCAGAATCACTCCTATCAGAGCTGCAGCAGCAAAGAATATGGGCGGTTTGTGGGCCAGGTAGTAGTTGATGTCATATTTGGTGAGGGCCAGCCAGGCCACCAATCCGCCAGCGGCTAGAAACGGCAGGATGATGATGAGCAGACGAAGCACCAGCAAAACGGAAAATTTGAAAATTACCAATGCCCTGGCGGCAGTATAGCCAAGGATCTGGATGAGATCTTCGTTAAGATCTTCGGTTACGGCGATATAGGTGATCATCATAGCGGCCTGCTCGAAGATCAGAATAGTAATCAGCATCGCACCGAACAGCACCAGTGCGGTCATCCCAAAAGGAGAGAGCAGGAAGAAAATGATGTCGGTGTCGGCCAGGACCTCTTGTGAGGAGAAAGATAGAAGCAGTCGGCCCAGACCTCCTAGCAGCGGGGTAAAGAGGATAAAACCGAGAGTGATGAAAACGAGGTGAATGATCAGTATTGACAGCATATTTGCGCGCAGTACTGTCCTGACATTTTTTCCCAAACTAAAGACGATATCCTTCATAGGTTGCCTCGTATTTATCCCTTTGGTTTATCCGTTTCCACTGCTGACCACACTTTCATAACATTTCACTGCTGCTGCCAGATCTTCGACAGCGGTTCCCACCGATTTGAACAGGGTGATTTCCTGATCACCGGTTCTGCCGGGATGGTGTGCTGAAACAAGCTCGCTTAACTCTGCTGCAATATCGTCGCGGCCGATCACCCCACTGGCCATGGGGATCAGCAGGTCTCCCGCTTCAGACAGGGCACCGACCCTGGTATCAACGAATAGCGTCGATCTGGCCACCGCCTGGTCGTCGGATTCTCTCATCCCGGCTTTGAATCCTCCGATCAAGTCGATATGAGTCCCCGGGCTCAGCCATTTGCCGGAAATCAGAGGATCGCCGGACATGGTTGCAGAGCTGATGATATCGGCGCCGGCGCAACCAGATTCAAGATCATCGGTGACTGCACAGTCGAAACCGGCCCTGCTGTAGAGATCAGCCACTTCGAGCGCTTTCTGACGATTTCTTGCCCAGATGGAAAGCTTTTTCAGGCTGCGTACCGCACCATGGGCAAAGCCGAGATAGCGTGCCAATCTGCCGCTGCCGACTATGAGCAGACTGGATGCGTCAGTTCTGCTGAGATATTTCGAGGCCAGGGCCGAGGCGCAGACAGTCCTTCGGGCGGTGAGCTCGGCACCATCCAATTGGGCGACCACCTCACCTGTTGCTCCATCCATCAGCAGGTAGGTTCCCAGGATTGTCGGCAGTCCCTTGTCGGGGTTGCCTGGGTAGACGCTGACCAGCTTGACCCCGCTGTATTTTCCAGCGACCCAGGCAGGCATCAGCAGCATCGTTGCATCCGGCTGATTATCCAGAGATATGGTGTAATGCTGTCGCCTTGGCACGGTGCAGGCTTCGGCAAAGAAACGCTCGAGGGAGTTGATGGTCCCAGGCCAGTCGAGGTGCTTCCTGATTTGATCGGCGTCAATGATGAGCATGGCAACGTCCGGCAATTAGCATAGGGGTTAAGGGGTAAACATCGGCCAGGTATCAGCTACTTTATAACCCTCGGGCCAGGGGTCGGTAGGATCCAGAAAATACTGGTAGGTTCCGGTTATCCAGGCCTGGCCGGAGATGCGCGGATAGATAGCCGGCTTTGCTCCCACCGAAGTCTCACCGTCTATCATACAGTCAAAGCGGGAGCCGATGATCGATTCACCGATGTAACGGTCGCCAATCGCTAATTTACCCTGCTGGTGAAGCAGGGCCATGCGTGCCGAACAGCCGGTTCCGGTGGGGCAGCGGTCCAGTTTGCCTGGTTGGATGGCCACGGTGTTGCGGCCGATCAGGCTGCCGCCCTCACTTTTCAGCGGGGCGGTAATCTGACAGAATGAGAGGTGGGTCCAGTCCGGGTTTTCGGGATGACAGAAGCCGAGTTGTTCATTGGCAGCATTGGTGATTCGTATGCCGGTCTCGGCAAGTTCCCGAGCTTCGTCGGTTGTCAGGCCAAAGCCGAGCTGCGAGGCTTCGACAATGACGAAACTGTCACCGCCATAGGCCGTGTCGACCAGCAGCGTTCCAAGGCCTGGAACTTCTATCGTCTGATCACGCTTGTCCACGAAAGAGGCCACGTTTTTCACCGAGACACTGGTAACTTTGCCGTTTTTACAGTGCGCAGTGACCTCGATCAAACCGCCAGGCGGCTCTAAAACGAGTGAGGTTACAGGTTCGGTCATCGGCAATATCCCGGTTTCCAGCAGCACCGTGACCACGCAGATCGAGTTGGAGCCGGACATCGGGGGCGTGTCTTCAGGTTCCATGATAATCCAGCCCATTTGGGCTTGGGGATTTTGGGCCGGTACAAGAAGGTTGAAATGGCGAAAAACGCCGCCCCGGGGTTCATTGAGGAGGAAGTTGCGCAAACGCTGATCCCTGGCAATCCAGCGGGACTGTTCCCAGACCGTCTCCCCCGGAGGAGGTGCGACACCACCGACAATGACGTCACCTACTTCTCCTTCAGCATGGCAGCCGACAACGTGTATGACCTTTGCAGTCTTCATTTCAACTCTCTCCTTCTACCAGGATAGTCAGTAAACCTATACTACACCCATTTCTCAGGAAGAGAAACCGTTGGTTTTTCCGGGATCACAGCTTCATTGGCAAGTTTGTGAAGCTACCGAAGATGTAAAAAGAACGCGACCTAAAAGTTGGTATAGGTAATTTATGGTTAATTATTTTCTTGCGAGAGGGTTATATTGACAAATTAGGCCATAGGTATCAGAAAGTATCCCTGCAATTTGATCAGAAATGGAAAAGTCATCATGTCTTCATCTAAACGATATTTGAATACCAAAGAAGTTGCCCAGTTACTCCAGGTTAATGAAAAAGGCGTGTATGCGCTGGTGAGTGATAAGGGGTTGCCTGCCACCAAGGTCACAGGGAAGTGGCTGTTTCCCCGACATTTTGTTGAGGAGTGGCTCGATCTATCCATCGTCAACCTGCCAGCTGCCGCCAATCCATCGCTGGACAGCGGCAGATTGTTTATTGCTGGCAGCGATGATCTTCTGTTTCAACGGGCCATCAACCTCTACAACAGCCACAATCAGGACAGCGTCGTGTTTTTTGCCAACATCGGCAGCATGGGAGGCTTGCGGGCTTTGCGGCAGCGCAGCTGCCATATCGGTGTCTGTCATCTGCTTCAGGACGACAACGAGGAGTACAATTTCCGCTTTGCCGAGCAGGAAATGGGCCAGGCTCCGGTTTTCATAAATTTCAGCAAGCGTGAGCAGGGCATCGTCATCGGCAGCGGTAATCCGAAGAACATTCGATCGGTTTCGGACCTGGCTCAAGAGGGGGTACGCATCGTCAATAGACCGCTGAATACGGGAACTCGTCTGCTGCTCGATTATGAGATTAGTAAATCAGAGATCAGCGCCGACAACATCGCCGGTTATGACCTGGAGGTAGGCAGACATCTGGAGGCGGGGCTTGCTGTCCTCGGGGGAAAAGCGGATGCGGCGCCGGCGATCAGGCCGGTGGCGGAGCTGCTGGGTCTTGATTTCATTCCGCTGCGCTGGGAACGCTTCGATCTACTGATCAACCGGGACCGTTTTTTTGAACCGCCGGTGCAACGCTTCATCAACCTTCTGCACGATCCCTCGTTTAAGGAAATCGCCAAAGAATTTGTTGGCTACGATCTGTCGGTCTGCGGCAAAATGATCTATCCCGACAATCTGAAAATATAATTCATTATCAAGGAGAGAGAGATGTTCAATAAAGTATTGGTTGTAGCGGTGGCTCTGGTGGTTACCTTTTGCGGTATCTCGGCGGCGGCGGCCGAAAAAGTACTGACGATGTCAACGACCACTTCCACTCAGGCTTCCGGACTTCTGGATGTCCTGCTGCCGGAGTTCAAGTCCGATACCGGTATTGAGATAAAGGTAATTGCCAAAGGTACCGGCGCGGCAATACGTGACGGCCTGGACGGAAATGTTGACATCATTTTCGTACACGCCAAGGCAAGGGAAGAAAAGTTCGTTGCCGAAGGATACGGAACCAAGCGCTACGCGGTGATGCACAACGATTTTATCGTTATCGGTCCGAACGACGATCCGGCAGCTGTCAGTAAAACCGCTGACGTATATGCAGGACTCAAGAGTATCGCTGCTGTCAAGGCAGAGTTCATCTCCCGTGGCGACGATTCGGGAACCCATACCAAAGAACAGTTTCTCTGGGAAAAATCTGGTGTCAAAGTGGTCACCAACAAGAGGGAGATAGTAAAGAAAGGAGAGAAAGTAGCGGTTGGATTTAACGAGCCGGCGGATTCGGCGGACTGGTATAAATCTATCGGTCAGGGAATGGGTAAAACATTGACCTATGCCGACGAAAAAGGTGCCTACACAATGACTGATCGCGGTACCTATATAAAATACAAATATGGCAAAACCCCGCCGATCGAGCTTTCGATCCTCAGCGAAGGATCCGAAGCGCTGGCAAACCCATACGGCATTATCCCGGTTAATCCCAAAAAATTCGACCATGTGAAATACGACCTGGCCGAAACCTTCGCCAAGTGGCTCACCTCGGGGAGGGGACAGAAACTGATTGGTGACTATCGTTTGCTTGATAAACAGCTTTTTTACCCGGATGCAATACCACAGTAAATTGTCTATGCTGTAACCGCATCTCCCTGTGCCGCCGGAATGAGGGGTCGTTCCGGCGGCCGATTATTTTTAACCCTGAGCTGGTATTGGTTTGGATTTACTTGTCGACAGCCTTAAATCGGCGCTTTTGCTTCTACTCTCATTCGATCCCGAACTCTATGAAATCGTGGGAGTCTCACTCAACGTCAGTTTCTTTTCGACTCTTTTTGCCGCGCTCTTTGGTCTTCCCGCCGGCTTTTTCATCGCCTTCAACAGCTTCCGCGGCAAACGGTTGGTGATGACCTGCCTTAATACGTTGCTGGCGCTGCCAACCGTGGTAATCGGCCTGGTCGTCTATTCATTAATCTCGAGACGAGGCATTTTCGGGCCGCTCGAACTTCTCTATACCCAGAAGGCAATAATTATAGGACAGATTATTCTGATCGTACCGCTGATTACCACCCTTACCATTGCCGCCATCAGCAGGATAGATCAACGCTACCGAAATACCGCGTTGACCCTTGGTGCCACCTATTATCAGATGGGCTGGGTCGTTTTTCTGGAAGCCCGTTTTGGCATCATGGCAGCCTTGATTGCCGCTTTCGGACGGGTGATTGCCGAAGTCGGTATATCGATGATGCTGGGCGGCAACGCCAAAGGCTTCACCCGGACTATGACCACTGCCATGGCCCTGGAGTACGACAAGGGAGAATTCGTTCTGGCTGTTGCCCTGGGCATGGTGCTTATGACCTTTGCCTTCGTCATCAATATGGTCTTTCACTTCCTTCAGGGACGCCTCAAATCAGATGCTCTATGAACTGAACAATGTGGTTAGATTGTTCGGCTCCCGAACGGTTCTGGAAATTGATTCCCTGTCATTTAAGGCTCGGAAAATTTATGCGCTTATTGGCCCCAATGGAGCCGGTAAGACGACCCTGCTCAACCAGCTGGCCTTTCTCGATCAGCCCAACAGCGGTGAGATACGTTTTCGGTCCGCTCCGGTCAGCTATGACCATTCATCGCTGACCGGGCTGCGTCGGCAGGTGGTGCTGGTGGACCAGAGCCCGATACTTTTTTCCGGCAGCGTCTGGAAAAATATCGAATTTGGACTCAAGGTACGTAAGATTCCGAAGAAGGAGCGGGCCCGCAGAATCAAACACGCCCTGGAGAGGGTTACCATGTCCGATTTCGCCCATCAGGACGTCTACGGCCTTTCCGGCGGTGAGGTCAAGCGGGTGGCTTTGGCCCGGGCCCTGGCCCTGGAGCCTGAGGTTCTGCTGTGCGACGAGCCGACTGCCAATGTCGACCGGGAACACCAGGAGATAATCCTGAAAATACTTTCCCACGCCAACAGCGTCAGACATACGACGATCATTTTTTCCACCCATTATCTGTCACAGAGTCGGCAGCTGGCCCATCGGACGCTGCTGCTGCAGAATGGTCGACTGTCAAAAAATCTTGAGGAAAACATCTTTCAGGCCAGAATCATCAGGCGTGACGAGAGATTGAAATGCCTTGTTAACGGCCACTTGATCCCGTTCAGCGATCCTGACGGTCTGGCCAGTGATAACCGGCAGCTTCGGGTGCATGTTGACCCACAGAAGGTGAAACTGAAAGCATTTGGGCAGAAGCCCGTTCTGTCTCCCTGGATCCCCGGAAAAATTACCTCGCTAAGCAAAGAAAACGGAAATATAAGGATTATGGTCGATGTTGGTTTGAAACTTCAGATACTGCTAAGCGAGGATGAGTTCATTGCTCACCCCTATCAGGTGCTGCAGCAAGTAGGTGTGGGGCTTGATGGGCTGGGCGTGACGCTCCTGCCTTAAGCGAATCGCAGGAGTGTAGTTGCCGGCAGCTCAGTTGAAGTTTCCCGGCTTAGAACCCAGGGTCGTACTTGTGGCTGGTCCGGTACAGTGGTCGCTGCTTCTTGGCCTCGACCATTCGTCGCAGCTGGTCACACTCGGCGGTGGCGGTGCGCAGTTCCTGCCTAAGTGAATCTTTTTCTGAAAGGGGTGCCTCTTCAAGCTGCTCCTGCAGCGTGTGAACTTTTTGCTGAGCACGATAAAGTTCAATCGCAAGGGCTCTTATCACCATGATGTTCTCCTAACGTTATACTCATTTTTTCCTTGCCATCAGAGAGGCATAGGCACCGTTTAGTTCGATGAATTGCTCATGGTTTCCACCGCTGTCCGGGTGCAACTCTTTGGCACGTTCGCGATAAAGGCGGGTCAGTTCCCGGCGGCTCATTTGCTGAAGTTTCTGCCACTTTCTCTGAAATATTTTCTCCGCCTGGCCGGTGCTTACCGCCGGTTTTTTCTCGGGCCAGGAAAAGGCCCGGTGGCGGCCCATAAATTCCCGGACGAAGTCGTCGAACAGCGACCTTCGGCCGTAGCCATGGTCAAAGAACATGATCATATAGCGAATCAGGTGATCGTGCAGGCTGGTCCCACCGGTACCTGTTCTCCAGAAACTTTTATCATCGTTCAGTGAGCAGATTTCCTCGATGAAAAAGTCGGCGATGTCGGCCTGGTTGAGGGCCTCCGGCATAGTCGCTGAGAACGATTCGGTGAAATGACGCTGGAGATCGAAAATGGCGAAGACATAAGTTCTCAGTTCGTTGTGCTGCAGAGCTTTTTCGAGATCAAGCAGGTAGAATTCGCGTTCGTCTCGGCACTTGTTGAGCAGTGGTCGGTAGAGTTTGGGATTCAGTCTGAAGATCCGGCTCTGATCAACACCACCGTAGCGGAGGTAATAGAGACGTCGACGGTCAAAAAGGTGTATATCCTTTTCAATTGCCGACCGCTCCCGTTCCGAAAGAGCTGAAACTCGAGCCTTCCCCCGGTGCCGGAATATGCTCAGGCGGGTCTGTTCTTCGGCAGGCAGAAAATTCCAGAGAAGCTCTTCCAGAATCAAGGAAGCATCTTCAGAGGTTTCCTGCTGCAGCCTCTCTTCGAGTTCGGCGGAGAAATAGCAGATGTCATCGGAAAGACGCTCGATATAACGGCCGGGATCGCCTCCCAGGTCAAACACTACTTGATATTCGAGGTAGCGGTGGTCATCTCCTGGGAGCGACTGGCGAATTTCGTAATGTTTCGTTTGACCTCTGGTCAGGGTGGCGAGGTACATGAATCAATATCCAAACAGTGGTGAGCCGATTTCCGGGTTGCAGCAGACAGGTTTGTAAATATATGGTATGGATCCGTTTGTCCAGCATATACGTAGCGACATGAGTCCAATCCTTCCATGCAGGCTAAATAAATCGATGCGGCGGTTGCTCACAGCCTCCATCGGCTCCTC
>CAJQNS010000067.1 GCA_905479735.1 uncultured Desulfofustis sp. | reverse complement strand
TTCTCGAAAATGACCGTATCGAGGGACCTGTCAATCTGGTGGCCCCTGCTGCAGCCACAAATCGGGAATTCACCAAAGCTTTAGGAAAAGTGGTAAAGCGGCCGACCCTAATGAAAATGCCGGCTTTAGTTGCCAAAACAGTCTTTGGCCAGATGGCGGACGAGCTAATACTGTCGAGTACCAGGGTGCTGCCCAGCGTCCTTATGAGGAACTGCTATGTCCACCGCTATGCAAACCTCGAGACTGCATTGAGCGCCAGCCTCAAATGAGGCGAGCGCTCCTGTTCAACTATTGCTAACCCGTGATTTTATTCAGCGCCTCCTCATAGCGGGCGCGGGTTTTGTCGATAATATCCTGAGGTAGACTCGGGGGAGGAGGTGTTTTGTCCCAGTCAAGCGAGGACAGATAATCGCGCAGGAACTGCTTGTCGAAACTGGGCTGTCCCTTGCCCGGCGCGTATTCGTCAAGTGGCCAGAACCTTGATGAATCAGGGGTCAACACCTCGTCGATCAGAATGAGTCGGCCGTCTTTCTCACCCAGTTCAAATTTGGTATCGGCAATGATGATGCCTTTTTGACGGGCAAAATCGGCGGCCTTCTGGTAGAGGCCGACACTGATCCGGGCGATCTCTTCGGCCCGTGCCTCACCGATTATCTCTTTCAACCGTTCGATTGAGATATTTTCATCATGGTCCCCTATGTCCGCCTTGGTCGAAGGAGTAAACAGCGTTTGCGGAAATTTGTCAGATTCCTGCATGCCGTCGGGTAGCTGAAAGCCGCAGACATTTGTGTCTTTATTATAGGCACTCCAGAAAGAGCCGGAAATATACCCTCTGACGATGCATTCTACCGGCAGTGGCGCGGTTTTATGGACCAGCATGGAACGTCCGGACAGGACATCGCGATGCGCTCTACAGGCTTCAGGAAATTCGTCTACTTCGGCACTGATCAGGTGGTTGTCGACAATATCGCCGAGCAGGTCAAACCAGAACAATGAAAGACCGGTCAAAATCTTCCCCTTACCGGGAATGGGATCGGACATCACCACATCATAGGCGGAGATCCGGTCGCTTGCCACCATCAACAATTTGTCATCATGACCGGAAATCTCATACATATCCCTCACTTTACCCCTGTGCACCAGGTTCAACCCGGCAAGATTCGTTTGAATTACTGCCTCACTCATCTGTTCACCCCCTCCTGATTAGCGCTCGTCTGCGTGTTTTTCGGCTTCTTTTCTATACTTTTCCAGCATGGCCCCATCGTATTTCTGACAGGCCGGGTTTCGGTAGCTGACCAGCTTGGCTGTCAACGAACCAAGTACCAGCTTGGAATTGACTTTCACCGGTACCCGGCATTCATCGTTGCTGTACCAGATGACGGTATCACCACGTTTGTCGTAAAGACCGCTGAACTCCATAATAGGCTCGACCACCATGGTGTCAATGTCACCCAGGATTGTTTTTTTCACTACTTCGTTGCCGCGGACCATGACCACCACTTCGTTGCGCTTCTCGTCGGCAAAGGTAGGCACCAGAAAGGGTTTGCCCGGTTCGAAGGCCATCAGTCTACTGGCGAAAAATGAGGAAAACTCATTTTGAATGGGAGTCTTCACCTTAAACACTTCCACCGGTTTTTCGTTATGCTGATAGAGAACCCGTCCTTTTTTCTGCCTGTAGCGAAATACCCGGTGCGCCTCATAACTAAATCCTTCCTTCTGCCACACCTCATAGTGGTAAGGCAGACGCTCGGGCCCCCGGACCCTGGTCACATGAACGTCCTCGATGGGATACACCTTGGAGAACATGCCATTTTCGGTGGTCACCCGTGCATGTATTATAAAGCCATCCTCAACATCTTCAGCAGGATCAACCGACAGATAGAGCTCTCCAAGCTTCAAACCGCCGGAATATGAAACGTCATAGCGAAATTTCTCCTTGCCTGAATAAATGGTGGCGATCAGATCTTTGTCTATGACGCCGAAAGGAATACCTTCTCGGGGATCAGCAGCCGGTTTAACCGAGGCCGCAACGGTCGCTTCTGAAATGAGTAGAAATAAAAGAACTATGATCACTCGAACGAATATCATTGCTTTCCTTCAGGAAGTGGCGAGCGACAGCCAGGTCGCGCAGAATATGGTGATGCTGATCAATCCGTTCATCGAAAAAAATGAGGCCTGAATCCTCGACAGATCAGTGGGGCTGACAATCAGATGCTGGTAGAACAGAGCGGCAGCCGTAACTATAAGACCGAGGAAGTAGAAATAGTTAAGCTGCATTTGGAAACCGGTGATCGTAAAAAGCAAGAAAGCCAGTACATGAAAAGCCACAGCCAGCCGGAAGGCATTTCTTCGACCCAGCCTGGATGGCAGTGAATAGAGACCAGCCTTCCGGTCATAGTCCACATCAAGGCAACCGTAGATGGTATCAAACCCGGCTACCCAGAAAAGCACCCCAAAAGAAAGGGCGAAAGGATATTCAGCAAGGCTTCCCTGTACTGCAACCCAACCTCCCAGGGGGGCAAACGCCAGAGCAACTCCCAGGACAAGATGGCAGAGCGAGGTGAAACGTTTGGTCAAAGAGTAGAAGAAGGTGAGACCAAGTGCTAAGGGTGAGAGCAACAGAGTCAGTTGATTGAGCTGATAGCAGCTGAAAAAGAAAAGCAGGGCCGCAAGTAATACCATGGTCCAGGCTTCAGTGAGATTTATTTCACCGGCTGGGATGGCCCTTTTTTCTGTTCTTGGATTGGCGGCATCAAATTTCCAGTCAATGATCCGATTGAAGCCCATTGCGCTGGTCCGGGCTCCAACCATGGCCAGAATGATCCAGAAAAAAACGATAAGATCAGGAGCGCCGTCGGCAGCGAGAAAAGCGCCGGTAAAGGCAAAAGGCATAGCAAAAATGGTCAGCTTGAACTTTATCATTTCAAGCAGTACCGAAATCTTTTTGCTGAGGCTCATACTTTACCCCACCTCTTTCGCTCGGTGACTTCAATTCCCAACTGATCCATCACCCGCCACCCGTAGGAAATTGCCGCCTCGTCCAGAGTTTTGGGACGGAAATAGTAACTCGGCATCGGCGGGCAGATGACTGCACCGGCATCGTGCACTTTAAGCATGTTGCTGAGATGGGTTCGATTCAACGGGGTTTCACGCACGCCGAGTACCACCTTTTTGCGCTCTTTAAGCAGCACGTCTGCCGCCCGGTGAATCAGGTTGATCGACAGCCCGGAACTGATTGCCCCCAGGGTTCCCATCGAACAGGGCAATATGACCATTGCCCCATAGTCGGCTGAGCCGGAGGCGGGGGGTGCAAAAAAATCATCCGGCCCAAACCACTGATCAATGCCTTGCAGTTCCTCCACCCCGTGCCCCAACTCCATTTTGCTGACATCTCTGCCGGCCTCCGAGCAGATGCCGTGGACCACAAGATCGTCCTGTTGACGGCAGAGCTCTGCAAAGGCCTTGAGAAAGATCATTCCTGAAGCGCCGGTGACACCGATAAGTAGTTTCATCTGATCCCTGGGTGAAGTTTTCAATTATCTGCTCTATTCTAAAGGACCACTATTCTTCCACTTTTCTTATTTTCAAGGGCAGGCACTGCTTTCTGGCTTCGTTGAATTCGAACAGATAGGTATAGAATTGTTGCAATGCCTTCTGCTTAAGTGGACCCAGATTAAACTCAATACCACTCAGGTAGTTGTAGCAGACGTCAACTTCCATGGGTATTCTGGGCGCGGCCAATCTGCAGATTTCGTTGAGAGAATCAAGCCCTTTATCACGGCAGATTATCAGCTCCTTGTGCACTGCATCTACCAGTTCAGGATGAGCAAGGGCAAACTCAGAACGCACCGCGCAGACGGCAAAAACAAACGGCAGGCTGGTATATCTGCGCCAGAGCTCTCCGAGATCGAGACAATATTGATAAGATCCCTCTATTTTCAGGCGCAGAGCATCATCCCCTATGGCGAGCACGCCGTCGGCACCAATTTTCCTTGCCTTCCGTACTTCATCTTCAAAATAGACTGGAGACACGTTGAAGAATTTCTCAAGAGCGATTTTGACCAGACAGACTGAGGTTTTCGACTGAACGCTGAGCAGAACTCTCAAGCCAGAGAGCATTTCGGGCTTAATCGTGGAAAACAAGAATACCGATCCGACAGGCCCGTGGGCACTGATTGACAGATCATCGAGTATCTCATATTGATCGGGACGAATACCGTACTCGTGGGAAGAGACAAAACCAAGATCTATTTCACCCGCGGCCAGCATCATGTTAAGGGTGGCCGGATGCTCCTCGACCATCTGCCAGGATTCATCATGCTGCCTGGATTTCCAGATCTCATGAATTGGCGCCGTATTAATATAGTTGACCATGCCAATTCGCACGGCAGATTGTCTCCGCTTGGTCATCGCTCTCAGTTGATTCTGGTGTAATCCATCAGACGTTGCTGGGGAGTAAACCCGGCGTCGGCCACCAGGCGGCAGATTTCCTTCTCTGATAGCGAAAAGCTGACGCCAGCGGCAGCCACAACATTTTCCTCTATCATGGTGCTGCCGAAGTCGTTGGCCCCGAAATGGAGAGAGAGCTGGGCGATCTTTGGACCCTGGGTGACCCAGGAAGCTTGAATGTTATCGAAATTATCCAGGTAGATCCGCGCCAGGGCCAGCATCCTGAGATATTCCCAGCCGCTGGTTTTAAAGGAAGAGCCTTCATCAAACAGTGTCGTGTTGTCTGGCTGGAACGGCCAGGGGATGAAGGCGGTGAATCCGCCGGTTCGGTCTTGAAGTGAGCGCAGTCTTCTGAGATGCTCGACCCGCTCGTCAACGGTTTCAATATGACCAAACATCATTGTGGCCGTTGTCCGCAGGCCCTTGTCATGGGCTTGCTCCATAACCTCAAGCCACTGATCGGCACTGCATTTTTTCGGCGCCACCAGCTTTCTTACCCGGTCGGTGAGAATTTCGGCACCGCCGCCGGGAATTGAATCGAGCCCGGCAGCGATCAATCGGTCGAGTACCTCCTTGACCGTCAATCCGGAGATGGTACTGAAATGATGAATCTCTGGAGGGGAGAAACCATGTACGTTGATCCCGCAGGATTTTATAAACGAAACCAGATCCACGTAGTAGTCTAGCCGCAGGTCCGGATGAAGGCCGCCTTGCAGCAAGATCTGTGTTCCACCCAGCGCCAGCGTTTCATCTATCTTCTGTTTCAGCTCTTCCCTGCTCAGCAGGTAGCCTTCACCGGAAGCCGGCTGCTTGTAAAAGGCGCAGAATTTACAGGCGGAAATACAGATGTCGGTGTAGTTGATATTACGATCAATCACATAGGTGACTACCTTTTCTGGATGCTTTTTCTTTCTAACCTCATCAGCCAGATAACCAAGTTGGTAAAGATCCGCTTCTGAGTAAAGTTGTTGAAACTGATCATCAGAGAGCCGAGAACCTACCAGGAACTCATCGATAATGCGATCGTTCATGGATTTGCTCTCTCGGGATTGTGATGCACATCGATGACCTCGTACAGCGTGGTTCTCTCCACCGGAGTCCGACCGGCTTCGGTGATCAGCCTGATCAATGTTTCCGAGCCGATGGCCTGATCCGTTTCAGCGCCGGCCATATGGGTGATCACCTCTTCCTTGACGGTTCCGTCCAGGTCATCGGCACCAAAAGAAAGAGCGATCTGGGCCAGCTTTGGACCGATCATCACCCAATAGGCCTTGATATGATCGAAATTATCGAGCAAAAGTCTGGCCACCGCGATATTTTTTAGATCATCGATGCCGGTGGTCGATGACAGTGCGGCCAATTCGGTATTCTTGGGGTGAAAGGCCAGCGGAATGAAAGCCAGAAATCCGCCGGTTTCATCCTGGGCCAGGCGCAAGGCGTCCAGATGTTCGAGCCGCTCTTCATAAGTCTCAATATGACCATAAAGCATCGTAGCATTGGTTCGGAATCCTTGCCGATGGGCTGTCTTGGCGACTTCGAGCCAGTCCTGTCCTGGCAGTTTATCGGCACAGGTACGCTCTCGAATCCGGCTGCTGAACACCTCGGCACCGCCACCAGGCATTGAATCGAGACCAGCCTCACGCAAGATATCAAGTGTCCGCCCCACTGACTCACCGCAAAGTCCAGCCAAATGGGCAATCTCAACACAGGTAAACGCCTGGATGTGGACATCGGGACGCACCTCCTTGATGCCACGCAGCAGTTCCAGATAGTAGGAAAACGGTAGATCCGGATGGATGCCTCCCACCATGTGGATCTCGACGATAGGTTCGTCAAGTCGTTGACGGACTTTTTCCTTGACCTCATCAATACTCATCTCATAGGCCAGATCGTCATCCTTTTTACGCCCAAAAGCACAGAATTTGCAGAGATTGGTGCAGATATTGGAATAATTGATGTGCTGGTTGTAAATGAAGTAGGCATTGTTGCCATTTATCCGCTCCCGGACCAGATTGGCAAGCCAGCCTACAGCGAGAATATCGGGACTCTGGTACAACTTGAGACCGTCGGACAAAGATAGTCGTTCTCCGGCTATAACCTTCTGGTGAATGTCACCAAGGCCCGCCGCTTCGATATAGTTTTTCACACCAATAAAAAAACCGGCTTTAAATCACCGGTTTTATCTCTATTTATATGTTTGAGTGGGATTACTTCAGTCGATAAAATACTTGAGCTTCTCTCTTCGACTGGAGTGACGCAGACGATTGAGTGCCTTTTTCTCAATCTGCCTGATGCGTTCACGGGAGACATTGAAACGTTTGCCGATTTCCTCAAGCGTGTATTCCGCCTTCTCACCAATGCCGAAGCGCAGCCGGATGATCTTCTCCTCTCGTTCCGACAGAGTCGACAGAATCTCCTCTACCCGACCGGCAAGTTCCCTGGTCTGAACCGCCTCGTAAGGTGACTGGGATTCCTGGTTCTCGAGAAAATCTCCCAGAGTCGAATCATCGTCCCCTACCGGTGTCTCCAGCGAAATGGGCTCTCTCGATGCCTCCAGGATGGACAGTATCTTGTCCATAGGCAAGTTGGTGGCCTTGGAAATCTCCAGCGGTGTCGGTTCCCGTCCAAGCTCTTTATAAAGAGCATAAAATGCTTTGAAGAACTGGCTGCGCAACTCAAGAAAATGTACCGGTAGCCGGATCGTTCTGGTTTTGTCCAGGATAGCCCGGGTTATTGCCTGACGGATCCACCAGCTCGCATAGGTGGAGAACTTATTGCCCTTGGTGTAATCAAAACGAAAAACCGCCCGCATCAGACCGAGATTTCCTTCCTGGATCAGATCGGCCAGAGTCAGTCCCTGATGCATATAGCGCTTGGCTATTGAAACAACGAGCCGCAGGTTTGCCCGAATCATCGTGTCCTTGGCAACCTCGATGGAGCGGCTGTAGGCTTCCATTTTGGCCTGCAGCTCGAGCAGTTCACGCTTATCCGTGTATTTCTTGGTGCTGGCAGCAACATTGTAGCGCATAAAATTGAGCTGCTGCTTCTTCGGCTTCAGGGTGGGATCACGCTTCTCCCAGAGATCGATGCGTTCCCGAAGCAAATCAATTTCACGGACACCGGATTTGTCTTTTCGAATGGCCGTGATGATCGCTTCGAATCCCTGCCTGATCGTTTTCGAGTATTTCGCTTCTTCCTCGGGGGTCAACAGGTCGAATCGCCCCATTTCCCTAAGATAAGTGGTGGTGGTTTCCTCAGCATCATGCTCGTCGTTTTCTGAAAATCCCAGGGCCGGCTCATCTTCGTCCCCATCTCCACTGGAATCCTTCTTCTTTTCCCACACCTCACCGGACAGGGTTCGCTTTTCCCCGGATTTCTCCTCGGTGACGATCTCGATGTTGTGATCTCCTAGAAAGTTGAAGACCTTTTCTATGTCGCGGGGATCTTTTATTTCATCCGGAAGCAGGTCGTTCAAATCATCGAAACTGATGCAACCTTCTGATTTTCCGGCTTTTAGTAGGTTTTCTTTTAGTTCAGAAAGCACTGGTGGCGGTCTCCATTACTCTTTTCACTAAACTGGTGACAGAAGAAAGTGTATTGCCGCGGGAACTTGACTGCGGTATCTAAAGGACAGCAAATGCACACTCTTGATTAATAGGGTAAATAAAAAACATGCACCCGGAAAATGACCGAGTGCATGTAGTGGATAAACATTAAATCGAACACTGTACTATACACTATCGATGAGATTATGGCAAACCCCAATTAGGATATTGCATAACCATTTATGAACTCATTAAAAAACTGCCCGTTGCGCCTTACTCGACGTCGCGGACAGCACATTTATCAATAATTATAGCATCGATCCGTTGAGATACAAGCGATAGCCATTATTTTTTTACCCACTTCATCATTTTTTATGAGGTCAAATTCTCCTGCTAAACACCTGAAGAATTAAAACAGCATCATGCAATCATTTCTCACCACCGACAGAGCCAGTGGAGTCCTGGCCCACATCTCCTCCCTACCCGGCCCCTATGGCATTGGTGATATCGGATCAGCCTCTTTTGGGTTTATCGATTTTTTGCATCAAGCAGGCCAGAAATACTGGCAGATTCTCCCCACCGTACCAACCAGCCTCTTCTTTGATTCCTCTCCTTACATGAGCAGTTCAGCCTTTGCCGGCTCTCCTCTTTTGATCTGCCCGGATTCTCTTGTTGATTCAGGACTACTGAGAAGAAGCGACATCGATACTAAAGTGACCTACTCTTCTTACCTCACCGACTATCATCAGGTAGATAGATTCAAAAGACAATTACTGGAATATAGTTTCAAGAAGTTCTCCCCTGCTCAAGACGGCCATTACCAGCAGTTTGTCAACCGCACCCCCTGGCTCAGGGACTATGCCCTGTTCATGTGCCTCAAGGAGGTCCATGACAGCAAACCCTGGACTGATTGGCCGGACGATCTGGCCAGACGTAACCATTCAGCGCTGGCCCGGCTTGAAAAACGCTATAGCGCTCGGATTGACTATTACCAGTTTGAACAATATCTCTTTTTCAGCCAGTGGTCGGCCCTGAAAAAACATGCAGCCGAGAGAGGGGTTCAAATTATCGGCGATATCCCCATTTACGTCGCCCTGGACAGCTCCGATGTCTGGGCTCATCAGGAAATATTTGAAATCGATATGGAGAGCCTTGCTCCACTGAGAGTATCGGGAGTACCGCCGGATTATTTCAGCGAGACCGGGCAACTCTGGGGCAATCCGCTCTATCGCTGGAACAGCAGAGACAGTGTCGTGGAGGATGCCCTGGTTGACTGGTGGACGCAGCGCTTCAAAGCAATTTTCGACATGGTTGATGTTGCCCGGGTCGATCATTTCAGAGGATTTCAAACCTACTGGGCGGTCCCGGCTGAAGAGAAAACGGCACTCAACGGGAGCTGGATAAAGGGGCCCGGAGCATCATTTTTTGAAAAAATCTATCGGCACCTGGGTGAGTTGAAGATCATCGCTGAAGACTTAGGAGAAATTTCAGAAGAGGTTATCATGCTCAGAGACCGACTTGGCTTCCCCGGCATGAAAGTGCTGCAGTTCGCCTTCGACGGCAACAAGGACAACCCTTTTCTACCCCATAACTATACGACCCCGAACTGCGTTGTTTATACCGGCACCCACGACAACGACACCACTCTAGGCTGGTTTCTTTCAAACCATGTGAACGATCACCAGCGAAAGGAGATCAAGCGCTTCGCCAACCGGGCAATGCATGATACCAGCCCCATCCATCGCGACCTCATCTACTTGGCTCTTTCTTCCACCGCCTCTCTTGCGGTAATTCCACTGCAGGACCTGCTCGGCTTTGGCAGCGACTGCAGGATGAACACTCCGGGTGTGGCCAATGGAAATTGGCAATGGCGCTGTCATGAGAAGCACCTCACCGATGAAGCTGCCGACTATCTGAGAAGACTCTGCCAGAGATTCGGCCGGTAGGACGGCTTTTTCCATTGCAACCCGATCTTGCTCAAGAGGAATTGTCCCGCAGGGGCTTGCGAGATTGAGGAGGATTCAAAACCTTATTGACAGGGTTCCCCATGCCTAGTAATATCTCGGCACTTTTATGGCCCCATCGTCTAGTGGC